>NZ_JAMBDI010000032.1:37543-47958 GCF_036858055.1 Pseudomonas sp. SF2
AGCCGGTGCCATGCACCGTGTTGGATTCTTCGCGGCTGAAGCCGCTCCCACAGGGTACGCGGACTGCTTGCGAATTCAGTTCTCCAAGCGACAGCGCAGCCCGAAGGGCTGGGCCATCTCCCACGGGGATCGTGCCCGGCCGAGGATTGGCGCCATTCCGCGGGTGGCGGAGGGCTTGCGTCATGCCTGCGCGAGCGCTTCCACCAATTGCGCCTTGGTCATGGTGGAGCGCCCCTTGATGTCTTTACTACGCGCTTCTTTCATCAGGCTTTGCTTACTCTGGGTTTCCAGGGAACTGCCTGATTTGCGGGAATGACCCTGGCGTGACTTCGCTGCACGTTTGGCAGAGTCCGAACGGGCAGTCTTCTTTTCGCTGGAGGATGTCGTTTGCCCCGAGCCTCCTTTTTTCTCACCACCCCCGGACTGCTTGTTGACGGTGGCCCAGGCCCGCGCCTCGGCCTGGTCTTTCGGCACGCCTTTGTGCTCGTAGCTTTCCTCGATATGTTCGGCCTTGCGCTTTTGCTTGTCGGTGTATTTGTCCTTGTCGCCGCGTGGCATGGCATTCACTCCCGTCTGGTTTGCATGAGCGGTTGAATGCCGGGGCAACACCAGAGTGCCCGCTAATCGACGAGTGGTGCCAGGAAGCCTGTTGCCCACCAGAAACCGTCATTCAAACGACACTTTGAGGCCTTAGGGTTGAGGCAGCCCTTGATGCTGCCGTGATGGCGCATCCGGACGGCTCTACCCTGCGGCCTGCCATTCATTGGTCACAAAGCTGTAACATTGCTGCTGCAAAGTGTGCCGGCCATCACACGGAGCGCTTTTCGATGATACGCCTGATGAAGTCTGCTGCACTTGCCGTTGCCGTTTCTCTTTGCGCCACCTCGGCTTCCTTTGCCGCAGAGAACGTCCGCCTGACCGGTTCCGGCGCCAGTTTCCCGGCCCCGATCTACCTGACCTGGTTCAAGGCCTTCAGCAAGGAAACCGACGGTGTCACCGTTGACTACCAGTCCAAGGGGAGCGGGGCGGGTGTTCAGGACTTTCTGAATAAAACCGTCGACTTCGCCGCCAGCGACTCGGCCATGAAAGCCGAAGAAATCGCCAAGGTCGGCGAGGGCGTACAGTTGCTGCCGATGACCGCCGGTGAAATCGTCCTGGCCTACAACCTGCCGGGCAACCCAAAAGGGTTGAAGCTGCCGCGCGATGTGTACTCCAATATCTTCCTCGGCAAGATCACCCAGTGGAACGACCCGCAGATCGTCGCGGCCAACCCTGAGCTGAAACTGCCAGCTACCCCGATCACCGTGGTCGTGCGTGCCGACTCCAGCGGTACCACTGCGGTATTCACCAAGCACCTGTCGGCCATCAACGCTGACTTCAAGCAAGCGCTGGGTGAAGGCAATACCGTCAACTGGCCGGCCAGTGACAAGTTCATCAAGTCGCCGAAGAACGATGGCGTAACCGCCACCGTCCGCCAGACCCCAGGCGCCATCGGCTACATCGAATACGGCTTCGCCAAGCTGGCCAAGGTCGACTTCGCCCAGCTGCAGAACAAGGCCGGCCAATACGTCGTGCCGAACGCCGAGAGCGGTGCCGAGGCACTGGCGGCGGTGAAAATGCCGGAGAACCTGGTGGCCTGGCTGCCTGACCCGGACGGTGCCAAGTCCTACCCGATCACCTCCTACACCTGGATGATCTTCCGCAAGGACAACGGTAACCCGGCCAAGGCCAAGGCCATGCGCGAAATGGTCGAGTACAGCCTGACCGAAGGCCAGAAGATCGCTGACTCGATGGGCTACATCCCGCTGCCACCGTCGGTTGTCGATCAGGTGCGCAAAGCGTCCGCCAACATCCAGTAACACGCCCAGGCGCTCCCGGTGTGGTCTTGCGGCCATGCCGGGTGTGTTTGCCCTCTGTCCCGGAACTTGCCAATGAACACACCTTTTGCCATCCCGGCTAACCCCGACTCCGCGTGCCAGCCACCGTCTGCGAAGGACTTCCTGGTTGATCGCACCTTCCGTGCGCTTGCACGCATCGGCGTGGTGCTGGTGCTGGCGTTGGTCTTCGCGCTGGTCTACGAAGTGGGCCGCAAGGCACTGCCAGGCATCGAGAAGCACGGCTTTGACGTGCTGTTCGGCAGCGTCTGGGACGTCAACCAAGGCAAGTACGGTATTCTGCCAGCGATCTGGGGCACGCTTTACAGCGCCCTGATCGCCCTGTTGATCGCCGGTTTCTTCGGCATCAGCATGGCCATTTTCCTGACCCAGGACTTCCTCCCGGCCAGGCTGGCGTCGGTGTTCCGCACCATCGTCGAGCTGCTCGCTGCCATCCCCAGCGTCGTTTACGGCCTGTGGGGGATCTATGTGGTCATCCCGGCCATTCGCCCGCTGACCACATGGCTGAACAGCGAGCTGGGCTGGATTCCCTTTTTCGGCACTTCCCTGAGCGGGCCCGGGCTGCTGCCGGCTGCGCTGGTGCTGGCGATCATGATTCTGCCGACCATCGCCGCCGTTTCGCAGGATGCGCTGACCAGCGTGCCGATGAAAACCAAGCAGGCCGCCTATGGCCTGGGCGCCACCCACTGGGAGGCCATCCTCAAGGTGATGGTGCCATCGGCGGCCACGGGCATCTTCGGTTCGCTGGTGCTCGGCCTGGGCCGTGCGCTGGGTGAAACCATGGCGCTGGCCATGCTGGTGGGCAATGCCAACACCATTTCCCTGTCCTTGTTCGCCCCGGCCAACACGCTGGCGGCCTTGCTGGCCCTGAACTTCCCGGAGGCTGGCCCGAACGAGGTCGAGGTGCTGATGTACGCCGCGCTGGTACTGATGTTCATTACCCTGCTGGTGAACGTACTCGGTTCGATGATCATGCTCTACGCCCAGCGGGGTAACAAATAATGACGAACCTCACCACCCCTGCAAACGCGTTGCCCAGCCTGCAGCGCAAGCTGGAAGGCCGTTCCCTGCGCAGCCTGGTATTGACCACGCTGGCATGGTTCGCGGCTCTGGTGGCCAGCGTGCCGCTGATTTCCGTGCTGTACATGCTGATCACCCGTGGCGGTGCACGCCTCAACCTGGAGGTGTTCACCGAGCTGCCGCCCACCGGCTTCGAAATGGGCGGGGGCTTCGGCAACGCCATGGCCGGTACCTTCGTCATGGTCGGCATTGCTGCTGCCATCGCCGTACCGGTCGGTATCCTGGCCGCGGTGTTCCTGGCCGAACTCGGCCCGGACAGCAAGCTGGCCAACGCCGCACGCTTCGCCGCCAAGATGCTCACCGGCCTGCCGTCGATCCTGGCCGGCGTATTCGCCTACGCCCTGGTGGTGATGACCACCGGCACCTACTCCGCGCCGGCTGGCGGCGTGGCCTTGGCGGTACTGATGCTGCCCATCGTCGTGCTGACCGCTGAAGAGTCGATGAAGATGGTGCCCAAGATCATGAAAGATGCCGCCTACGGCATGGGCTGCACCCGTGCCCAGGTGATCTGGAAAATCGTCCTGCCCACCGGCCTGCCGGCCATCCTGACCGGTGTCATGCTGGCCGTGGCCCGCGCCGCCGGCGAGACCGCGCCGCTGCTGTTCACCGCGCTGTTCAGCAACTACTGGATCCTGCATGACGGCGACCTGGCGGTCATGAACCCGACGGCCTCGCTTGCCGTACTGATCTACAACTTCTCCGGCATGCCATTCGACAACCAGCTCGAGCTCGCCTGGGCGGCCTCGCTGGTGTTGGTGATGATCGTGCTGGTAATCAACATTTTGAGCCGAGTATTCGGCAAGCCCAAGTATTGAGAAAGGGAGCATCCGAACTTGAACGTATCCACTGCGCCAAAAGCCGCTCCCGTGGTCAGCGAAGCCCCCATCGTCATGGACTGCAAGCTGGACAAGATCTTCTACGGCAATTTCATGGCCGTTCGCGACAGCCATGTGCCGATCAGGAAAAACGAGATCACCGGTTTCATCGGGCCGTCCGGTTGCGGCAAGAGTACCGTGCTGCGTAGCCTCAACCGCATGAACGACCTGGTGAAGGGCTTCCGCTTCGAAGGCCATGTGCACTTCCTGGGCCAGGACGTCTACGGCAAGGGCGTCGATCCTGTGGTGGTGCGCCGCTACATCGGCATGGTGTTCCAGCAGCCCAACCCGTTCTCGATGAGCATCTTCGACAACGTCGCCTTCGGCCTGCGCCTGAACCGCTACAAGGGCGACATCGGCGACCGCGTCAAGCACGCGCTGCAGGGCGCCGCGCTGTGGGACGAAGTGAAGGACAAGCTCAAGGTCAGTGGCCTGGCCCTGTCCGGCGGCCAACAGCAGCGTCTGTGCATCGCCCGCGCCATCGCCACCGAGCCGGAAGTGCTGCTGCTGGACGAACCCTGCTCGGCACTCGACCCGATTGCCACCCGCCGGGTGGAAGAGCTGATGGTCGAGTTGAAGAAGGACTACACCATCGCCCTGGTGACCCACAACATGCAGCAGGCGATTCGTGTGGCCGACACCACCGCGTTCTTCTCGGTCGACATCTCCAGGGGCACGCGTACCGGTTACCTGGTCGAGATGGGCCCGACCACGCAGATTTTCCAGAACCCGCGTGAACAACTGACCGCTGACTACATCAGCGGCAAGTTCAGCTGAGGCCGCATTACCTTCCGTCAAGTGTTACCAGGGATTTCCAATGCGAGCGACGCGTCGTCTTGATCTGCCAGCGGTAGAGCGTGCACTGCGCGAGGTGCAGGCCCGCTTTGCCGAACTCAGCCGGCACTTCACCGAACCGCGGGATCCGTTTACCGACGAGGTGCTGCTGAATGTGGTTGAAGGCTACGCACTGATTGACGACTATGTCGCCCGGGGGGTCGACCTTTTCGACCTTCAGCAGCTGAACCTGATGCTGGAGATCAATGCCACCGTACTGTGCGGCAGCGACCCGGCGCGCAGGTTGGAGTTTGCCCCGCACCTGGCGGCGACCGAGGCGCACTTTTTCAATAATGTGGAGGGCGGCATCAAGGACCTCTACAACTGGTATTGCTCGTATGGCAGCGACTCGATCTGGAAGCGCGCGGCGGGTGTCTACGTTCGGATTCTCAGCAAGCCGCAGCTGTTCATCGAAGGCAACAATCGCACGGGGTCGCTCATTGTCAGCTACTTGCTGATGCGCGCGGGGCTACCGCCCTTCGTGCTGTCGCTGGACAACGCCGAGGGTTACTTCAACCCGTCCTCGGTCATACGCAACTCTGCCAAGCATGGTGTCAAGGCCTTGTACGAACTACCCAAGATCAAGAAAAAGTACGCAGCCTTCCTTGAAGCGAAGGCGCCTGAGCCCGGCAAGTTCTTCCTCTGCGGCACATCCGTGCCTGCGCACGAGAGGTGCCGCTGATGCCAAGGCCTTCACTGCTCCAGCGCGGGCGGCAAGCCATCGAGCGCACGTTCAACCGCCCGCAGGTACGCATTTCGTTCGATATCGACGACACGCTCGCCTGCCAGGCCGACCATGCCGCCGCCGAGGACAGCAAGCTGCCGGCGTTCGTCCACCGCTGGTTGGGTGAACCCCTGCGCAGCGGTACGCGCTCGCTGATCCGCGACCTGCGCCGTCAGGGCTGCAGCATCTGGATCTACACCTCGTCCGGGCGCACGCCGTCCTACATCCGCCGTTGGCTGATGCTCTACGGCATCCGTGTCGATGGCGTGGTCAACAGTGATCGGCACCAGCATATCCTGGCCGTGAACGGGCTTGAGAATGCGCCCTCGAAGTTGCCATCGGCCTTCGATATCGACTTGCATGTCGATGATTCCGACGGCGTGCGGCTGGAAGGCGTCGACCACGGTTTTCGCGTGGTGGTGGTGTGCCCGAAGGATGACAACTGGGCACAGAAAGTGATGGATGCGGCAGTCGATGTCCAGGCACAGCTGGCCTGGCAGCAACCGCACCGCTATCAGATGCCGGTACGGCAGCGTTCGCAAGCCCTCGCGTCCTGAGGGCTTCAAGGTACCTTTCTCGTTACGCTTCTTCGCGCCTTGTTACCCCCCCCAATATCTCCCTGCGCAGTTCCCCTTTTCAGATCCGGCTTGACGCGTGAAATTTTTCATGTATTTTTTCATGAAAAATAACTCTAAAAATTTCACGGCAGTCTCAAACGATGAAGATGCACGAAGAGGTTGAAGCCCTCGCGATCCTTATTCACGACCTGCGCAAATTCAAGAACCTGACCCTGGGCGAACTGGCCGAGCGCATCAACCGCTCGGTCGGCTTCCTGTCCCAGGTCGAACGCGGTGTTTCGCGCCCTACCGTGGCGGACCTTACCGCCATCAGTGAAGCGCTCGGCGTATCGACCGCGTACTTCTACAACCTGAGCAAGCCCCGCAGCATCAGCTGGGTCACGCGCCCTCACGAGCGCCGCACGCTGTACCTCGAGTCGGGCATCACCGATGTGCTGGCTTCGCCCAGCATCGCCGGCGCGTTCTCCATGCTCGACAGCCACCTCGAGCCAGGCGCCAGTAGTGGCGAGCTGTACCTGACTGACCGTTCCGAGCAGGGCTGCTTCGTGCTCGAAGGCGAACTCACGGTATGGCTGGACCACGGCGACGCCGTGACCCTGCAGGCCAACGACTGCTTCCAGCTGCACCCCCACGCGCAGTTCCGCTACGCCAACCTGACGGAAAAAACCACCCGCGTGCTCTGGGTTTTCAACTGAATTCGTTCACCTCACAAGGACAAGAAGATGAGTGTCATCTTTCCGGATCTGCTGACTGAAGTGCGTTCGTTCCGAGCGAAACACCCAGAAATACGCTATGTCGACCTGATTGCGCTGGATATCCCCGGGCACTTCTACGGCAAGCGCTACCCCATGGACATGCTGGAAAAGGTCGCAGCCGGCACGCCGCTTAAGTTGCCGCAGAACTGCGTGCTGCTGGGCACCCAGGGTGGCCTCTACCCAATCGGTGACTACTGCTTCGCCGACGGCGACCCGGATGCCGCCCGCCGCCTGGTGCCGGGTACCCTCAAACCAGTGCGCTGGGAAAAGGAAGTGATCGCGCAGATGCTCATCACCTCCGACGGTACCGCCAAGCCCATCGAGTTCGAGCCCCGTGAAGTGCTGGCCCGGGTGCTCCAGCGCCTGGCCAGGCGCGGCATCCGCCCGGTGGTGGCCTTCGAACTGGAGTTCTACCTGTTCGACCGCAAGCTCGATAACGGCCTGCCCCAGTACCCACGCGACACGGCGACCGACGACCAGGACGACCAGCCGAACATGCACATCGAGCGGCTGTCGCGCTTCGCACCGGTGCTGCACGAGATGGTCGATGGCGCCAACGAGCAGGGCGTCCCGGCGAACGTCATCACCGCCGAGCTGGGCCCAGGCCAGTTCGAGATCAACTTCTCCCACAGCGACGATGCCCTCAGTGCGGCGGACTGGTCGGCGCTGTTCTGCCGCAGTACCCGTGGTATCGCGATGAAGCACGGCTACCGTGCCAGCTTCATGAGCAAGCCGTACCTCGACGCGCCGGGCAGCGGCATGCATGTACACGTCAGCCTGTACGACAACGCCGGCAACAACATCCTGGCCGGCGCCGAACAGCGCAAGCTGCGCCATGCGGTGGCGGGGTGCCTGGAGCTGCTGCCCCATTGCATGCCGATCTTCGCCCCCAACCACAATGCCTACCGCCGTTACGGCGCCATGGTCAACGCGGCGAGCAAGGCCAGCTGGGGCTTCGAAGATCGTGATGCGTGTATTCGCATCCCCGAGTCCGACCCGCGCAACCTGCGCATCGAACACCGCCTCGCCGGTGCCGACGCCAACCCGTACCTGGTGCTGGCGGCCATCCTGACCGGGATGGAGCATGGCCTGGATCGTGGTGTCGAGCCCATCGCCCCGCTGAACGACAACCGCCAGAGCGGCATCGACTTCCCCAAGGATGCGCTCAGTGCCCTGGCCGCCATGCGCCACCACCCGGTGGTCAACGAGGGCCTGGGCAGTGAGTTCGTGATGGTCTATTGCGAAAACAAATACCAGGAGCAACTGGACTTCATGCGCCACATCGATGCCCGCGAATACCGCTGGTTCCTGTAGGTGCCGAGGTTCGAACAGCGACGCCTCCCTTTCTACCGTTTCAATACAACGCGCAATATGGATTTGCCGGAGGAAGATATGCCACGTGTGCCCGTTATCGGCATCACCGCATGCACCAGCATGATCGAGCTGCATGCAACCCAGACCATCAGCGAGAAGTACGCGCGCGCGGCGGCCAAGGCAGCGTGTGGGTTACCCATCGTGATTCCCAGCCTCGCAGACCTGATGGACAGCGCCGATATTCTCGATGTGGTGGATGGGCTGATCTTCACCGGTTCGCCGTCAAACATCGAGCCGTTCCACTACAACGGCCCGGCCAGTGCAGCGGGTACCCACCACGACCCGCTGCGGGATGCCACCACGTTGCCGCTGATGCGTGCGGCCATCGCCGCCGGTGTGCCGGTGCTCGGCATTTGCCGTGGCTTCCAGGAAATGAACGTGGCGCTGGGCGGCACCCTGCACCAGAAGGTCCACGAGACCGGCATGTTCATGGACCACCGTGAAAGCAAGGGTGAGCCCATCGAAAAGCAATATGGCCCGCGTCACGCCTTGCATATAGAGCCCGGCGGCATGCTCGACCGCATGGGCTTGCCGGCGATCATCAACGTCAATTCCATCCACGGCCAGGGTATCGATGTACTGGCCCCTGGGCTGAGGGTGGAGGCGCTGGCACCCGATGGCCTGGTGGAAGCGATTTCGGTCGAGAACAGCAAGGGTTTTGCCCTGGCCGTGCAATGGCACCCCGAGTACCAGGTCATGGATAACCCGCATTACCTGACCATCTTCCAGTCCTTTGGCAAGGCCTGCCGGCATCGCTCGGTGCTGCGCCAGATGCTGTTGAAGTCCGCCTGAACAGCGACCGTTCCCAATTACAAAAAAGTACCCGCGCAGCACGGCTGCGCAACTTGATGGAGTGAAGTCAATGAGTGAACAGCATTCGCAGACCCTTGCCTGGCAAGCGATGAGCCGCGACCATCACCTGGCGCCGTTCAGCGATGTCAGGCAACTGGCCGAGAAAGGCCCGCGCATCATCACCTCGGCCAAGGGCGTGTACCTTTGGGACAGCGAAGGCCACAAGATTCTCGATGGCATGGCAGGCCTTTGGTGTGTGGCGGTGGGCTATGGCCGCGATGAGCTGGCCGACGTCGCCAGCCAGCAGATGAGGCAGTTGCCGTACTACAACCTGTTCTTCCAGACTGCGCACCCGCCGGCGCTGGAACTGGCCAAGGCGATCGCCGATGTGGCCCCGCCAGGCATGAACCATGTGTTCTTCACCGGCTCCGGCTCCGAAGGCAACGATACCGTGCTGCGCATGGTCCGCCATTACTGGGCGCTCAAGGGCCAGAAGAACAAGAAGGTCATCATCGGCCGCATCAACGGCTACCACGGCTCCACCGTGGCCGGCGCGGGCCTGGGCGGCATGAGCGGCATGCACCAGCAGGGCGGGCTGATCCCGGATATCGTGCACATCCCGCAGCCGTACTGGTATGGCGAAGGCGGCGACATGGCCGAGGCCGACTTCGGCGTGTGGGCGGCCGAACAGCTGGAGAAGAAGATCCTCGAAGTTGGCGTGGACAATGTCGCCGCCTTCATCGCAGAACCGATTCAGGGCGCTGGTGGGGTGATCATTCCGCCGCAGACCTACTGGCCGAAGGTGAAGGAGATCCTCGCCAGGTATGACATCCTGTTCGTCGCCGACGAAGTGATCTGCGGCTTTGGCCGTACCGGCGAGTGGTTCGGCAGCGACTACTACGACCTCAAGCCCGACCTGATGACCATCGCCAAGGGCCTTACCTCCGGCTACATCCCCATGGGCGGCGTGATCGTGCGTGACGAAGTGGCCAAGGTCATCAGCGAAGGCGGTGACTTCAACCACGGTTTCACCTATTCCGGCCACCCTGTGGCGGCTGCGGTGGGCCTGGAGAACCTGCGGATCTTGCGTGACGAACAGATCATCGAACAGGTGCACGACAAAACCGCTCCTTACCTGCAACAACGCCTGCGCGAGCTGGCCGACCACCCGCTGGTAGGCGAAGTGCGCGGCCTGGGCATGCTCGGCGCGATCGAGCTGGTGAAAGACAAGGCCACCCGCGCCCGCTACGAAGGCAAAGGTATTGGCATGATCTGTCGCCAGCACTGCTTCGACAACGGCCTGATCATGCGCGCGGTGGGCGACACCATGATCATCGCGCCGCCGCTGGTGATCAGCATCGAGGAGATTGACGAACTGGTGGAAAAAGCCCGCAAGTGCCTGGACCTGACGTACGAGGCTGTTCGGTAAGGGACGAGCCCTGGGACTGGTGCCAGTCAGTTGAATGGTTTGGGGCCGCTTTGCGACCCTTCGCGGTGTACGACCGGAG
>NZ_JAMBDI010000033.1:0-27220 GCF_036858055.1 Pseudomonas sp. SF2
GAGTCCCCTAGGGGACGCCACGTTTACCCGCGTTTTGCGGGACTTTTAAGGCTCATTCGATTATTGAATGGGCCTTTTGTTTTTCTCCCCTCCGCAAAATTCAGCGACCGACAGGCGGCTGCAGATTCCGCTTGCAAAAAAAATATTATGCGAATAATATTTCGATCATCATATTTTGATCGGCGAGTGGCCTGATGAGCGACAAGAAGAGCAGAACCCGCGAACGCATTCTCGAGGCGGCGCGAAGTGCGCTGATCCAGCACGGCCCGGCCGAGCCTAGCGTCAGTCAAGTCATGGGTGCGGCTGGTCTGACCGTTGGCGGTTTCTATGCCCACTTCGACAGCAAGGACGAGTTGATGCTCGAAGCATTCCGCCAGTTGCTGAGCGAGCGCCGCGCCTTGCTCGCCCAGATCGACCCGAGCCTCGATGGCGCAGGGCGGCGGGCGCTGGCCAGTGCCTTCTACCTGTCGCGCAAGCACCGTGATGCCGAAGTGCACGCCTGCCCGCTGCCTAACTCGCTGGGCGAGATGCAGCGCCTGCCGGAGGCCTTCCGCGAGGTGTTGGCCGAGCACATCGAGCTGATGGCTGCCGCCATGGTCGACCGCCCCGAGGACGCCGACAAGGCCTTGGCCGACCTGGCGCTGATGGTTGGCGGCCTGGCGCTGGCCCGTGCCCTGGGCAGCAGCGAGCTGTCTGATCGTATTCTGCGCGCCGCCAAATCGGCGGTGCTTTAACCCTGGAGCATGGCGATGACTACCCTGAGCTGGATTCGTGGTGTCAATGGCACCCTGGGCCACCTGGTCCCCGAGCACGTCGCGGGCAAGATGCGCCGTGCCTTCATGACCCCGCGCAACCTGCCGCCGCGGGATTGGGAGTTGCCCGTGCTGGCCAGCGCCGAGCGCATTACCCTGCGCTTCGGCTTGTCGGCGCTGCGCTGGGGCAAGGGGCCGACCGTGCTGCTGATGCATGGCTGGGAAGGGCGCCCGACCCAGTTTGCCGCGTTGATCGAAACCTTGGTCCAGGCCGGGCACACGGTGGTGTCGCTGGAAGGGCCGGGGCATGGGCGTTCGCCCGGCGAGCAGGCAAATGTGGTGCTGTTTGCCCGGGCGCTGCTGGAGGCTGCCGCAGAGCTGCCGCCGCTGCGTGCGGTGATTGGCCATTCCATGGGCGGTGCCAGTGTATTGCTGGCCCTGCAGATGGGTTTGCGCACGGAAGCGGCGGTGAGCATTGCAGCCCCGGCGCGCCTGCTGGGCGTACTGCGGGGCTTTGCCCATCGCCTGGGGCTGCCAGCGCGGGCGCGGGCAGCGTTCATTCGTCAGGTGGAGCGGGATGTGGGCATGCCGATTGCGCGGCTGGATGTAGCCGGTTACCAGCTGGAGTTGCCAGGGCTGGTAGTGCATGCCGCCGATGATGCCTTGGTGGCAGCCGATGAGGCCCAGGTGATCCACAAGGCCTGGTTCGATAGCCGCCTGATGCTGCTGGAGGCGGGTGGCCACCAGCGGGTGCTGTCCGATCCACGCCTGAGTGAAGCGGTGCTGGAGCTGCTGGCCCGGGCTGGTGCACCAGCCCGGCAAAGTGCCTGACTTACGCAGAAGGGCTGGACTTTCCCCCGGCGGTCCCTGCTAAATCCACTTTTGCTCCAAGGAAGCGAACATGAGTTGGGACCTGGCAACACCCTTCGTCATCGACCTGCGCGTCGGAACCGAGGATATCGACGGCCTTGGCCACGCCAACAACGCGGTCTACGTCACCTGGCTGGAGCGCTGCGCCTGGCGCCACTCCCAGCGCCTGGGCCTGGACCTGGCCGAATATCGCCGGTTGGACCGGGCCATGGCCGTGGTGCGCCACGAAATCGACTACCTGGCCGCTGCCTATGAGGATGATGAGCTGCAACTGGCCACCTGGATCATCGACTGGGACCAGCGCCTGCGCATGACCCGGCGCTTCCAGCTCAAGCGCCCGCGCGACGGCATGACCTTGCTGCGCGCCCAGACCACCTTTGCCTGTATCGAGCTGTCCAGCGGCAAGCCCAGGCGCATGCCGGCGGAGTTCCTCGATGGTTATGGCCCGGCGCTGATCGGCGCCTGAAACACCGGCAATTTTTGTTAGACTGCCGGCTTTTCCGCCGAGACCCCGACATGCAAATTGCCCTGGCCCCCATGGAGGGGCTGGTCGACAACATCCTGCGCGACGTGCTGACCCGCGTCGGCGGTATCGACTGGTGCGTCACCGAGTTCATTCGCGTGTGCGACCGCCTGCTGCCGCCTTCCTCGTTCGACAAGCTGGCGCCCGAGTTGCGCAATGGCGCACGCACCGCCGCTGGGGTGCCCATGCGTGTGCAGCTGTTGGGCTCGGACCCCGTGTGCCTGGCGGAAAACGCCGCGCTGGCCTGCGAGCTGGGGGCGCCGGTGATCGACCTGAATTTCGGTTGCCCGGCCAAGACCGTGAACAAGTCCCGTGGTGGCGCGGTGCTGCTCAAGGAGCCGGAGCTGCTGCATGCCATTGTGCGTGAGGTGCGCCGTGCCGTACCGGCGGATATCCCGGTCACCTCGAAGATGCGCCTGGGCTTCGACAGCCCCGATGGCGCCCTGGAGTGCGCCACGGCGCTGGCCGAAGGCGGCTCGGCACACCTGGTGGTGCATGCCCGGACCAAGGTCGAGGGCTACAAGCCGCCGGCCCACTGGGAGTGGGTGGCGCGGGTGCAGGATGTGGTCAAGGTACCGGTGTTCGCCAATGGTGAGATCTGGACCGTGGACGACTGGCGGCGCTGTCGTGAGGTCAGCGGCGCCGAAGACATCATGCTGGGCCGTGGGCTGGTCTCGCGCCCCGACCTGGGACTGCAGATTGCCGCGGCGCGTGATGGGCGGGAGTACCAGCCGATGAGCTGGGACGACCTGCTGCCGTTGCTGCGTGAGTTCTGGCGTCAGGCCCAGGCCAAGTTGTCGCCGCGCTATGCGCCGGGGCGGATGAAGCAGTGGCTGGCGATGCTGACCCGCAGTTATCCCGAAGCGGTGGTGCTGTTTGCCGAGTTGCGGCGCGAGGATGACTGTGCGCGGATCAGCCGGTTGCTGGGGGTTGAGGTGGCTTCCTTCGAAGCTTGTGTTGCCTGATCCGGCCCTTTCGCGGGTGAACCCGCTCCCACAGGTTCGGCGCAGGTTTTGGAATGTGTGAGCTCCCTGTGGGAGCGGGTTTGCCCGCGAAGAGGCCAACAAGCCCAATGCAGGAATCCAGATTTTTTCTGCTCGCCCCTTGAAAGCATTTCCCTCGGCCATATCTCTTGAGTACGCGATGCCGAAGTCGGGTCGCGTAATGACTTACTTGCTGAATCTCAGGAGTTCATGACCATGACTACCGCTTTCTCTCTCGCTCCACTGTTCCGCCATTCCGTTGGTTTCGACCGTTTCAACGACCTGTTCGAGTCCGCGGCACGTAACGAGGCCGGTAGCAGCTACCCGCCCTACAACGTTGAAAAGCATGGCGATGACCACTACCGCATCGTGGTTGCCGCAGCCGGTTTCCAGGAAGACGACCTCGATCTGCAGGTTGAAAAAGGCGTCCTGACCGTGACGGGTGGCAAGCGCGACAATAGCGCTGCTGAAGTGACCTACCTGCATCAGGGGATCGCGCAACGCGCCTTCAAACTGTCGTTCCGCCTGGCCGACCATATCGAGGTCAAGGCCGCCGGCCTGGCCAATGGCCTGCTCAGCATCGACCTGCTGCGCATCGTGCCTGAAGAAGCCAAGGCCAAGCGCATTCCGATCAACGGCGACAAGCCAGCGCTGAACTGATCGTGCAGATGTGAAAAAGGGCACCCTTCGGGGTGCCCTTTTTTGTGCTCATCGCCTGAGGGTGCCCCTCCCTTGTGGGAGCGCATCCGCATCGGTTTCAGTAATCCGCCGGCGCCTCCAGCAACATCTGCCGAAACTCCGTCAGCGGCAGCGGCCGGCTGTGCAAGTACCCCTGGTAAAGGTGGCACCCCAGCCGCTCCAGGAACTCCAGTTGTTCGGTCAGCTCCACCCCTTCGGCAATCACCGTCAGGTCCAGGCTGCGGGCCATGGCGACGATGGCGCGGACGATTTCGGCGTCGTTGGGGTCCACCGGCGCATCGCGCACGAAGGTCTGGTCGATCTTCAGCGTATCCACCGGCAGGCGCTTGAGGTAGGTAAGCGAGGAGTAGCCGGTGCCGAAATCATCCATGGCAAAGCTCACCCCGTAGCGCTTCAGCTCGCGCATCTTGCTGATGGTGTCTTCCAGGTTCTGGATGACGATCCCTTCGGTAATTTCCAGCTTCAGCATCTGCCGTGGCAGGCGGTAATCGTCCAGGCTGCGCAGCACCCGCCCGACAAAGTCGTTCTGGCGGAACTGCCGTGGACTGATGTTCACGCACAGGCTGAAATCGTCGGCGTCGATCAGCCCGTCGCCGAGCATGCGCGCGCAGGCATCGCAAGCTTCGTCAAGGATCCAGCTGCCAACTTCAAGGATCAGGCCGCTTTCTTCCAGTACCTGAATGAATTGCGCAGGCGGCTGCTGACCCAGTTGCGGGTGATGCCAGCGCAGCAGCACCTCGGCGCCGACGATGCGGTTGTCGCGGGCATCCACCTGTGGCTGGAAGTGCAGCGCCAGTTCGCCACGGGCCAGGGCCAGGCGCAGGTCGTTTTCCATGCGCAGGCGCTCGCTGGCGGCCTTCTGCATGGTGGTGTGGAACAACTGAGTGGTATTGCGCCCGGAATCCTTGGCCCGATACAGGGCGATATCGGCACGCTTGAGCAGGTCGGCCGGGGTGGCGCCGTGGTCAGGGATCAGCGCGACGCCAATGCTGGGGGTTACCTGCAGGCGTTGGCCGTCCAGCGACATCGGTTCGGCCAGCAGTTCGCGCAGGGTGTCGGCCAGCCCGCGGACTTTTTCTTCGACCAGCTCGCGGCTGCCTTCCAGGCCGCTGAGCAATACCACGAACTCGTCGCCACCCAGGCGCGCCACGGTGTCTTCCAGGCGCACGCTGGCTTCCAGGCGCGCAGTGATGATCTTCAGCACCGTGTCGCCCACCGGGTGGCCCAGCGAGTCGTTGATGTGCTTGAAATGGTCGAGGTCGAGGAACAGCAGGGCGCCGCGCAGGTTGTGGCGCTTGAGCAGGGCGATCTGCTGGCTCAGGCGGTCCATCAGCAGGGCACGGTTGGGCAGGTTGGTCAGCGGGTCGTGGTAGGCCAGGTGGCGAATCTGCGCCTGGGCATTTTTCAGCTGGCTGACATCGCGGGCGGTCAGCAGCAGGCAGTCCACCTCGTTGAGGGTGATCGGCTCCACCGAAACCTCTACGGTGAGGATATCGCCACGCTTGTTGCGCCCGAGCATCTCGCGGTGGTGCACCCGGCCACGCTCGCGCAATTCGGCCAGCAGGGCGGCGCGCTGCTTGTCGTCGGCCCAGATGCCGATCTCGTACACCGTGTGGCCGACCACTTCGGTGGCGTCGTAGCCGGTCAGGCGGCAGAAGCCGTCGTTGATTTCCAGGTAACGACCGCTGTGGCGTTCGGTGATGGTGATGGCGTCGGGGCTGGAGTGGAAGGCCTTGGCAAACTTCTCCTCGCTGGACTTGAGCGCCGCCTCGGCGCGCTGCTGCTGGGTGATGTCGCGCAGGGTGGTGACGCTGCAGGGCTGGTCGTCGACGGTGATGAGGCGGCTGGAAATCACGCAGGTCAGCGGTGCGCCATTGCGGTGGTTGACCACCACGGCGACGTTGCTCAGGGCCTGCTCGCGGATTACCCGCTCGATGCGTTGTGCGCGCTCGATGGACTCCGCCCACAGGCCGATTTCCTCGGCGGTGCGGCCGATCACCTGGTCGGTGCTCCAGCCGAAGGTCTGGGTGAACGCCGGGTTGATCTCGATGAACTGGCCGGTGTCCTGGCGGGTGACGCAGATCGGGTCGGGGCTGACCTGGAACAGGCTGGCGAACTTCTCTTCCGAGGCGCTCAGGCGCTGTTCTCGCTCAACCTGGTCAGTGATGTCGAGCAAGGTGCCGGCCATGCGCAGCGGGTTGCCCTGCTCGTCGCGGTACAGTCGGGCGCGGCTTTCGATGTAGCGCGAGATGCCGTTTTCCAGTTGCACCCGGTAGGTGATCTGGTAGTTGCCGGCAGGCCCTTCGCGCAGGCTGCGGTAGGCCTGGCGCATCGAGTTGCGTTCTTGCTCCGGTACCCCTTCGAAAAATGCATCGAACGATTCGTGAAAGGGGATGGGCGGCAGGCCGTGCAACTGCGCGGCGCGGGCCGAGCCGTAGAGCATGCCGCTGGGGATATGCCAGTCCCAGGTCCCCAGCTGTGCCGAGTCCAGGGCCAGGTCCAGGCGCTCCTGGCTGTCCTTCAGGGCCTGCTCGGCGCGTTTGCGATCGGTGGTGTCGATAAAGGTGCTGAGGAGGAAGGTCACACCCTCCAGCTCGATGCCCTGGGTGCAGAGAATGCCGTCGTGCACCTTGCCGCTGACGGCGCGGAACTGTACTTCCAGGATCAGCGGGCCACTATTGGCCCGGGTCGACTCCAGCAACTGGTGGCGCTGTTCGGGGTTGACCCACAGGCCCAGCTCCAGGCTGGTCTTGCCGATCACCTGGCTGCCGGGCCAGCCGAACATGTCTTCGAAGTGCTGGTTGACCTCGAAGATCATGCCGTCGTGGCGGCGGGTGAGCAAAATGGCATTAGGGCTGAGGTGGAACAGGGTGGCGAAGCGTTTTTCCGAATTGATCAGCGCCGTTTCCCGTTCGCGCTGACGGGTGATTTCGCGGATCACCCCGATCATCTGGGGCCGACCATTTGGGTCGTGGGTCAGGCTGCCATTGATTTCCAGCCAGTGCAGGCTACCGTCCGGCCAGCGGATGCGATGGCGCATGGCCTGTTCCACGGGTTCGCCGTTGAACACCGCCTGGAACACCTGGCGTGTGCGCGCGCGGTCTTCCTCGGGCAACAGGTCGAGGTAGTCGACATCGGCGGGTAGCGGGCGCTGCGGGTCGAAGCCGAACAGGGCCTGGGTGCCTCGCGACCAGCTGACCCGGCCGCTGTCGATATCCCATAGCCAGGCACCCAGCCGCGCGCCGTTGAGCGCGGCCAGCAGTTGCGGGGCGTTCTGCCAGGCCTGTTCCGACTCCTGGGGGTCGGCCGCTGGTATACGCGGCAGGCGCAAAAAGCGGTTAACTGATTTGGGCATCGGTACCAGACCTTTGGCGTATGACGCGTCCTTGGAGGTGGCAATACCGGGCTGACGACCGGTCAGGCGGGCCCCGCGTGGCTGTCGAGCAGGGCCATGAATGCCCTGGCTGCGTTCGATAGCGTACGCTCCGTGTGCAAAATGTAGCCTAGCTGGCGCGACAGCTGTATGCCCGGCAAGGCGATGGGTGCAACCTGTTCGTCGAGCATGGTGCGCGGCAGCACGCTCCAGGCCAGGCCGATCGACACCATCATCTTGATGGTTTCCAGATAATTGGTACTCATGGCGATGTTCGGCGTCAGGCCCTGGCTTTCGAACAGGCGCTGGACAATATGGTGGGTAAAGGTGTTGCCGCCGGGGAACACGGCCGGGTGACGGGCGACATCGGCCAGGCTGACCGCATGGTTGTTGGCCAGCGGGTGCTCGGGGGCGGCGACGAAGTCCAGCGCGTCGTCCCATACTGGCACGGCCTTGACCAGGTGGTGCGGCTCGGGCGCCAGGGTGATCACGGCAATCTCGGCGCGGCCATGCAGAATCTCGTCGTAGGCCTGTTCCGAATCCATGAACTGGATATCCAGTGCCACGGCCGGGTACTGACGGGTGAAGGTTCGCAGCAGCGGCGGCAGGCGGTGCAGGCCGATGTGGTGGCTGGTGGCCAGGGTCAGGCGACCGCTCACTTCCCCGCTCAGGTTGGTCAGCGCCCGGCGGGTATCATCGAGCACATTGAGAATCTGGTAGGCCCGTGGCAACAAGGCGCGCCCGGCTTCAGTCAGGGTTACCTCACGGCCCAGGCGGTCGAACAGGCGCACATCCAGCTGCTGCTCCAGGCCGGCGATGCGTTTGCTGATGGCCGGCTGGGTCAGGTGCAGCCGCTCGCCGGCGCCAGAGAAGCTGCCGGTTTCGGCGATGGCGATGAAAGCGCTGAGGTTGGCCAGGTCCATTGCTTGAATTCCTGATGGTTATGCAAAGCATGAAAATTATGAATTTGAGTTATTCAATCTATCGCCATAGCATCGTCCGTACAAGCCAAGGGGTCTTTGGCATAGAAAGACGCTGATGAGGAACAGTCTGATGGCTGGCAAAACGCTCTACGACAAACTCTGGGAAGCCCATGAGGTCAAGCGCCGTGATGACGGCTCGTCCTTGATCTACATCGACCGCCACATCATCCACGAAGTGACGTCGCCCCAGGCCTTCGAAGGCCTGCGCCTGGCCAACCGCAAACCCTGGCGCATCGACGCCAACATCGCCACGCCAGACCACAACGTACCGACCACGCCAGAGCGCAAGGGTGGTATCGAAGCCATCGTCGACCAGGTGTCGCGCCTGCAGGTGCAGACCCTCGACGAGAACTGTGACGAATATGGCATCGTCGAATTCAAGATGAACGACGAGCGTCAGGGTATCGTCCACGTCATCAGCCCGGAGCAGGGTGCCACCTTGCCTGGCATGACCGTGGTCTGCGGTGACTCGCACACCTCCACCCACGGCGCCTTCGGTGCCTTGGCCCATGGCATCGGCACCTCCGAGGTCGAGCATGTGCTCGCTACCCAGTGCCTGGTCGCCAAGAAGATGAAGAACATGCTGGTACGCGTGGAAGGCCAGTTGCCTGCCGGCGTTACCGCCAAGGACATCGTACTGGCCGTGATCGGCAAGATCGGTACCGCCGGTGGTAACGGCCACGCCATGGAATTTGCTGGCAGCGCCATCCGCGAATTGTCGATGGAAGGCCGCATGACCATCTGCAACATGTCCATCGAGGCTGGCGCCCGCGTTGGCCTGGTGGCGGTGGACGACACCACCGTTGCCTACGTCGAAGGCCGCCCGTACGCGCCGAAGGGCGAGCAGTGGAAGCAGGCGGTCGAAGCCTGGAAAGGCCTGGTTTCCGACGCTGACGCGGTGTTCGACACCGTGGTCGAGCTCGACGCTGCGCAAATCAAGCCGCAGGTCAGCTGGGGCACCTCGCCGGAGATGGTCCTCGCCGTCGACCAGCGCGTGCCGGACCCGGCTGCCGAGCCTGACCTGATCAAGCGTGGTTCGATCGAGCGTGCCCTCAAGTACATGGGGCTGGCCGCCAACCAGGCGATCACCGATATCAAGCTCGACCGCGTATTCATCGGCTCGTGCACCAACTCGCGCATCGAAGACCTGCGCGCTGCCGCCGAAATCGCCAAGGGCCGCAAGGTTGCTGCCAACGTCAAGCAGGCGCTGGTGGTACCGGGCTCGGGCCTGGTCAAGGCCCAGGCCGAGCGTGAAGGCCTGGACAAGATCTTCCTCGAAGCCGGTTTCGAATGGCGTGAACCAGGCTGCTCGATGTGCCTGGCGATGAACCCGGACCGCCTGGAGAGCGGCGAGCACTGCGCGTCCACCTCCAACCGCAACTTCGAAGGCCGTCAGGGCGCCGGTGGCCGTACCCACCTGGTCAGCCCGGCCATGGCCGCCGCCGCCGCGGTGACCGGCCACTTCATCGATGTCCGCGAGTTGATCCAAGGGAGCGCAGCATGAAAGCCTTTACCCAGCACACTGGCCTTGTCGCGCCGTTGGACCGTGCCAACGTCGACACCGACCAGATCATCCCCAAGCAGTTTCTCAAGTCGATCAAGCGCACCGGCTTCGGCCCCAATCTGTTCGACGAGTGGCGTTACCTGGACGTGGGCCAGCCTTACCAGGACAACAGCAAGCGCCCGCTGAACAAGGAGTTCGTGCTCAACCACGAACGCTACCAGGGTGCCAGCGTGTTGCTGGCACGGGAGAACTTCGGTTGCGGCTCCAGCCGTGAGCACGCCCCATGGGCGCTGGACGAGTACGGCTTCCGCAGCGTCATCGCGCCAAGCTTTGCCGACATCTTCTTCAACAACAGCTTCAAGAACGGCTTGCTGCCGATCATCCTCAGTGACGAGGAAGTCGACGAGCTGTTCAAGCAGGTCGAAGCCAACCCGGGCTACCAGCTGACCATCGACCTGCAGGCGCAGGCGGTGACCCGCCCGGATGGCAAGGTACTGCACTTCGAGATCGATGCGTTCCGCAAGCACTGCCTGCTCAACGGCCTGGACGACATCGGTCTGACCCTGCAGGACAGCGATGCGATCAAGGCCTTCGAAGGCAAGCACCGCGCCGGGCAGCCTTGGCTGTTCCGTGATGCCTGAAGTGTGCAGGTAACAGTACCGGCCTCTTCGCGGGCACGCCCGCGAAAGGGCCGGTACAGGCAGCAAAAAAACAAAGGATCGAGACATGACCAGCACCCAGCACACCGATGTGGTCCAACGCCAGTTCGGCGAACAGGCCAACGCCTACCTCAGCAGCGCCGTGCACGCCCAGGGCAGTGAATTCGCCCTGCTGCAGGCCGCGCTGGCGGGGCAGGGCGATGCCCGCGTGCTCGACCTGGGCTGCGGTGCCGGTCATGTCAGCTTCCATGTCGCCCCGCTGGTCGCCGAAGTGGTCGCCTACGACCTCTCGCAAGCCATGCTCGACGTGGTCGCCAGTGCCGCCGCCGAGCGCGGCCTGGCCAATATCAGCACCGAACGCGGTGCCGCCGAACGCCTGCCGTTCGCCGACGCTTCGTTCGATTTCGTCTTCAGCCGCTACTCGGCCCACCACTGGAGCGACCTGGGCCTGGCCCTGCGCGAGGTGCGTCGGGTGCTCAAGCCGGGTGGCGTGGCAGCGTTCATCGACGTCATGTCGCCGGGCAGCCCGCTGCTCGACACCTACCTGCAAACGGTCGAAGTGCTGCGCGACACCAGCCACGTGCGCGACTACTCCGCCGCCGAATGGCAGCGCCAGGTCAGCGAGGCCGGCCTGCACGTACGCAGCCACACCCGCCAGCCGCTGCGCCTGGAGTTCGGCAGCTGGGTCGAGCGCATGCGTACCCCCGAGCCTATGCGCGTGGCCATCCGCCAATTGCAGCAAGCCATGGGCGAAGAAGTACGGCAGTATTATCAGATCGAGGCCGATGGCTCGTTCAGCACCGATGTGCTGGTGTTGTGGGCCGAGCGTTAAGAACTTTTCGGTGGGGCCCGTTTGGCCGCACCGCGTGAATGGATAGAGGAAAGCATGAGCAAGCAGATTCTGATTCTCCCAGGTGACGGTATCGGTCCGGAAATCATGGCCGAGGCGGTCAAGGTGCTGGAGCTGGCCAACGACAAGTTCCAGCTCGGCTTCAACCTGGAGCACGACGTGATCGGTGGCGCCGCCATCGACAAGCACGGCGTGCCGCTGGCCGACGAGACCCTGGAGCGTGCGCGCAAGGCCGATGCCGTGCTGCTGGGCGCCGTGGGCGGGCCGAAGTGGGACAAGATCGAGCGTGACATCCGCCCGGAGCGCGGCCTGCTGAAAATCCGTTCGCAACTGGGCCTGTTCGCCAACCTGCGCCCGGCCATCCTCTATCCGCAACTGGCCGATGCCTCGTCGCTCAAGCCAGAGATCGTTTCGGGCCTGGACATCCTCATCGTCCGTGAGCTGACCGGCGGTATCTACTTCGGTGCCCCGCGTGGCCAGCGCGAGCTGGAAGGCGGCGAGCGCCAGGCCTACGACACCCTGCCGTACAGCGAAAGCGAAGTGCGCCGCATTGCCCGTGTCGGCTTCGACATGGCCCGCGTGCGTGGCAAGAAGCTGTGCTCGGTGGACAAGGCCAACGTCCTGGCTTCCAGCCAGCTGTGGCGTGAAGTGGTCGAGGACGTGGCCAAGGACTACCCGGATGTGGAACTGAGCCACATGTACGTCGACAACGCTGCCATGCAGCTGGTGCGTGCGCCCAAGCAGTTCGATGTGATGGTGACCGACAACATGTTCGGTGACATTCTGTCGGATGAGGCTTCCATGCTGACCGGTTCCATCGGCATGCTGCCTTCGGCGTCGCTGGATGCCGACAACAAGGGCATGTACGAGCCGTGCCACGGCTCGGCGCCGGACATCGCCGGCCTTGGCATTGCCAACCCGCTGGCGACCATCCTGTCGGTGTCGATGATGCTGCGTTACAGCTTCAATCAGTCGGCTGCCGCCGAGGCAATCGAGAAGGCCGTGAGCCTGGTCCTGGACCAGGGCTTGCGCACCGGCGACATCTTCTCCGAAGGCTGTCGCAAAGTTGGTACGCAGGAAATGGGCGACGCAGTAGTCGCAGCGCTGCGGAATCTGTAATCTCTCTGGCCCGCCACCCAAAATTCCCGGTGGCGGCCCACTTTTAGCAAAGGTGTAGTTGCGATGAAACGTGTAGGTCTGATCGGTTGGCGCGGTATGGTCGGTTCCGTGCTCATGCAGCGGATGCTGGAGGAGCAGGATTTCGACCTTATCGAGCCGGTGTTCTTCACCACCTCCAATGTTGGCGGCCAGGGCCCGAACGTGGGCAAGGATACAGCTCCGCTCAAGGACGCTTATTCGATTGAAGAACTCAAGACCCTCGACGTGATCCTGACCTGCCAGGGCGGCGACTACACCAACGAGGTCTTCCCCAAGCTGCGTGAAGCCGGCTGGCAGGGCTACTGGATCGACGCCGCTTCGTCCCTGCGCATGCAGGATGACGCGGTGATCATCCTCGACCCGGTCAACCGCAAGGTCATCGACCAGCAGCTGGACGCCGGTACCAAGAACTACATCGGCGGCAACTGCACCGTCAGCCTGATGCTGATGGGCCTGGGCGGCCTGTTCGAAGCCGGCCTGGTCGAGTGGATGAGCGCCATGACCTACCAGGCGGCCTCGGGTGCCGGCGCACAGAACATGCGCGAGCTGATCAAGCAGATGGGGGCTACCCATGCTGCCGTTGCCGATGACCTGGCCAACCCGGCCAGCGCCATCCTCGACATCGACCGCAAGGTTGCCGAGGCCATGCGCAGCGAAGCGTTCCCGACCGAGAACTTCGGCGTACCGCTGGCTGGCAGCCTGATCCCGTGGATCGACAAGGAACTGCCGAACGGCCAGAGCCGTGAAGAGTGGAAGGCCCAGGCCGAGACCAACAAGATCCTCGGCCGCTTCAAGAGCCCGATCCCGGTCGACGGTATCTGCGTGCGCATCGGCGCCATGCGTTGCCACAGCCAGGCGCTGACCATCAAGCTGAACAAGGACGTGCCACTGGCCGACATCGAAGGCATGATCAGCCAGCACAACCCTTGGGTGAAGCTGGTGCCGAACCAGCGTGAAATCAGCATGCAGGAGCTGAGCCCGACCAAGGTTACCGGTACCCTGAACATTCCGGTTGGCCGCCTGCGCAAGCTGAACATGGGTTCGCAGTATCTGGGCGCGTTCACCGTCGGTGACCAGCTGCTGTGGGGCGCGGCCGAACCGCTGCGCCGCATGCTGCGGATTCTGCTGGAGCGTTGATCGTTCCGGTTTGACCGAAAACCCGCGCTGGTGACAGCGCGGGTTTTTTTTGGTCTGGGGAAGTGTTTTGGCTGCAAGGTGCTCGCCACGGCATTTTCAGCGCCTGTTAGATCGAGCGCCGCCCGCGCGGCGCATCGCGAGCGAAGCTCGCTCCTACATTTGTTTCGGGCCAGTCAAGCCTGTGGCAGGTGCGCGCGACCGCCTTGTTTGTACGACACAATTTCGCGTCATGCCCAAAGAATTCGCGCGCAAATCCCACAGGATAAATTGGCCCGAAACAAATGTAGGAGCGAGCTTCGCTCGCGATGCGCCGCGCGGGCGGCGCTCGATCTAACAGGCGCCAAATATCTCACGCCCCCCAGCGGCCATCACCCATTCAAATGCGGGGCCTGTCATACCCGCCATAGGGTCAACAAAGACAAACGCCTACAATCCAAGTAAAGTGCCGCCCCCGCCGTTTTCAGCAAAAGGATCCCTTCCATGACACACCCTTTGGACATCGCCGTCGTCGGCGCCACCGGCAGCGTCGGTGAAGCCCTGGTGCAGATCCTCGAAGAGCTGGATTTCCCGGTCGCCACCCTGCACCTGCTGGCCAGCATGGAATCGGCGGGCAGCAGCGTGATGTTTGCCGGCAAGAAGCTGAAGGTGCGCGAAGTGGACAGCTTCGACTTCGCCCAGGTCAAACTGGCCTTCTTCGCCGCAGGCGCCGCCGTCAGCCGCAGCTTTGCCAGCAAGGCGCTGCAGGCAGGCTGCACGGTCATCGACCTGTCCGCTGGCCTGGACGGCGCCCTGGCCCTGGTGCCTGAAGCCAACGCCGAACGCCTGGCTGGCCTGGCATTGCCCGCCCGCATCGTCAGCCCGTGCTCGGCTGCGGTTGCCCTGGCCGTGGCGCTGGCACCGCTCAAGGGGCTGCTGGATATCGAACGGGTGCAGGTAATGGCCGCGCTGGCGGTGTCCGCGCAAGGCCGTGAAGCGGTCAACGAACTGGCCCGGCAAACCGCCGAGCTGCTCAATGCCCGACCGCTGGAGCCGCGCTTCTTCGACCGCCAGGTGGCGTTCAACCTGTTGGCCCAGGTCGGCACCGCCGATGAGCACGGCCACACGGCGCTGGAGCACCGCCTGGTCAGCGAACTGCGTGTGCTGCTGGGCCTGCCTGAGCTGAAGATTTCCGTGAGCTGCGTTCAAGTCCCGGTGTTTTTTGGCGATAGCTTCAGTGTGGCGGTGCAGAGCCGTCGCCCGGTAGACCTGGATGCGGTCAACCAGGCCCTCGAGGCGGCCGACAGCGTCGAGCTGGTGGAGCGCGATGATTATCCGACCCCGGTTGGCGACGCAGTGGGCCAAGACGTGGTCTATGTTGGTCGTGTACGGCACGGTGTTGATGAAGACCAGCAGCTCAACCTCTGGCTGACCACCGACAACGTACGAAAAGGCGCCGCGCTCAATGCCGTGCAAGTGGCGCAATTGTTGATTAAACACATGCCGTAAAAGATACTGGCGAGCACTTTTGTCCTGCTCCGCATGCAGGTTTCAGGACGCTTCATACAAGGGAAGAGGTCATGCTTCGAATTCGCAAACTGGTTCTGGCCATGGCTGCAGCATCGGCGCTGTCGTCGGGCATGGCGAATGCCCTGGGCCTGGGGGAGCTGACTCTCAAGTCGGCACAGAATCAGCCGCTGGACGCCGAGATCGAGCTGCTCGACGTGCGCGACCTCACCGCCGCCGAAGTGGCGCCGAGCCTGGCGCCGCCGGAAGAGTTCAGCAAGGCCGGGGTGGCGCTGCCGACTTACCTCGAAGACCTCACCTTCACACCGGTGATCAACCCCAACGGCAAGAGCGTGCTGCGGGTTACCTCCAGCCAGCCGCTGCCGGGGCCGGTGGTAAAGTTCCTGGTCCAGGTGATGTGGCCGCAGGGGCGCCTGCTGCGTGACTACAGTGTGCTGCTCGACCAGGCCAAGGCCCAGGGCGACAAGCCGGCGGCTGGCAACGTCGCGCCGGCGGTGACCGGTGCCGGCAGCTATACCACCCAGCGCCGTGACACCTTGTGGCAGATTGCCGCGCGCAACACCCAGGGTGGCTCGATCCAGCAGACCATGATCGCGATCCAGGCGCTGAACCCGGACGCCTTCATCGGCAACAACATCAACCAGCTGAAGGTTGGCCAGGTGCTGCGCCTGCCCGACCAGCAGCAGATCCAGAATATCCCGCAGGGCGAGGCGACCGCTGAGGTGGCCGAGCAGTATGCCGCCTGGCGTGAAGGCCGCCGCCTGGGGCCGCGGGCCCGCCAGTTGGACGCCACCCGTCGCGGGGCGGCCGAGGCAGCGCCTGCGCGTATCGCCCAGGGCGACAACCTGCGCCTGGTCAGCCCGGGCAACCAGGCCGGTGCCGACCAGGCCAAGGCCCTCAGCGACAAACTGGCGGTGGCCCAGGAAAGCCTGGACACCAGCCGTCGCGACAACGAAGAACTCAAGAGCCGCATGGCCGATCTGCAGAGCCAGCTGGACAAGCTGCAGCGTCTGATCGAGCTGAAGAACAACCAGCTGGCCCGCCTTGAAGCCCAGGGTGCGGCTGCCCCGGCCCAGCCGGTGGTCAAGCCTGCGCCCGCTGCCGTCGATAGCGCACCCAAGCCGGTGCCAGCCGCCGAGGTTGCACCTGCCGGCAGCGTGGTCGACGAAATCATGGGCAACCCGCTGTTGCTTGGGCTGATCGCCGGTAGTGCCTTCCTCGTGCTGCTGCTTCTGCTGTTGTTGCTGGCGCGCAAGCGCAAGGCTCAGCAGGAGGCTGAAAAGCACCTGCGCATGGCGCGGGCGCTCGAAGAAGAGCAAGGCGCAGGCTTCGACAGCGATAGCGCAAGCCTCGATGGGGTCGAGGTCTCGGCCCCGAGTGTGACCCTGTCGCCGGCCGTGGTCGCTGCTTCGGTTGCCGCTGCAGCCGCCGCGGAAAAACCGGCGGCACCCGCCGTCGAAGCGCAGCCTGAAGCGCAAGCCGACCCCCACGCCGCGCTGTTGGCGGAGGTCGAGCAATGCGTGGCCGAAGGCCGCCTGAACCGCGCTACCGACCTGCTGGAGCCTGCCGTTGCCGCCGCGCCACAGCGTGACGATCTGCGCCTGAAACTGATGGACGTGTACGCCCGCCAGGGTGACCAGAGCGCGTTCGTCGAGCAGGAGCGCAAGCTGCCTGCCAGCGAGCAGAACAGCGCAGCGGTTGCCGGGCTGAAAGAGCGCTACCCGGCCATGCTTGGCCTGGCCGCAGCCGGCTTGGGTGCGGCGGCCCTGGCTGCCGAGATGGATGAGCAGTACGTGCAGGAACTGCTGCTGGATCAGCCTGAAACGCCCGTGGTTGCCGAGGCGGCGCCCGAGGAACTGCCGGCGTTCGAGCCAGAGGCCGTCGCGCAGGCCGAACCTGAGGCCGTGCTCGAGCCTGAGTTTGAATTGGATGCTGAGCTGGATGCCTTCGACGAAGCGCCGACCCTCGATGCGCCAGGCCTGGACGAGCAGGGCCTGGACAGTGCCTTCGACCTGAGCCTGGGTGAAGACCTGCCTGACGAAGACCCGCTGGCAGCGCCGCTGCTGGACGAACCGGTGACGCAGCAACCTGTACTCGACGAGCCGGTACTGGATGAGCCCATGCTGGAGGCGGCTCAGCCGGAAGAAGAGCCGTTTGCCGTGGATGCCGAGCTACAGGCCGATGCCGACGCCGATTTCGAGGCCATGCTGGCCCAGGCCGAGCCACAGCCTGCTGTGGATCTGTCCGATTTCGACCTCGATATCAGCGAACCGGTTGCCCCGGCCGCCCCGACTGCGGTCAACGAAACCCCGGTGGATGTCGCTGCCGAGCTGGCTGCCTTCGACAGCGAACCAGCGTTCGATCCGCTTTCCGAGTTCGACCTGCCATCCGACTTCGACCTGTCGTTGTCGCTGGAAGACGATTCGCCGGCGGCCAAGAGCTTTGCCTCGGAACTGGACGACGTCAACGCCGAACTGGACAAGCTGTCGCAGAGCCTCGAGTCGCCGTCGCTGGAGCCACACTTCACCAGCGAAGACGCGGCTGCCCAGCCCGAGCCTGAGCCACTGGACGACCTGGACTTCGACTTCTTCTCCGGCAGCGACGAAGTGGCCACCAAGCTTGACCTGGCTCGTGCCTATATCGACATGGGCGACAACCAGGGTGCGCGCGACATCCTCGATGAAGTGGTCAAGGATGGCGACGACAGCCAGCGCCAGGAAGCCGAGGACATGCTCTCCCGGTTGGTCTGAAAGTTGGAGCCAGTATTGGCTCCAGCGCGGTCATTGTGGGAGCGGCCTTGTGTCGCGAAAGGGCCGCAAAGCGGCCCCAGGATTTCAGTCATACCGCCAATATCGCCGGGGCCGCTATGCGGCCCTATCGCGACACAAGGCCGCTCCCACAGCCCTACACGGCTGCCGTTGTCGTTATAATCCCCGCCATTCCGTACACCCCCACAGGTTTCATGCTCTTGGACATCATCGACACCGCCGCCGAGTCCGCGGCCGAAGGCTACTCCCGCATCGCCCTGGGCGTGGAATACAAAGGCGCGCGCTACCGTGGCTGGCAGCGCCAGGCCAGTGGCGTGCCCAGTGTCCAGCAGGCCCTGGAGCAGGCGCTGTCCAAGGTGGCCAACGAGCCGATCTCGGTCATCTGCGCCGGGCGCACCGACGCCGGTGTGCATGGCTGCGGGCAGATCGTGCACTTCGACACCCGCGCCGTGCGCGACGAACGCGCCTGGACCATGGGCACCAACTTCAACCTGCCCCATGACATCAGCGTGGTCTGGTCGCGGCCGATGCCGGCCGACTTCCATGCCCGTTTCAAGGCCTGCGCCCGGCGTTACCGCTACGTCATCTACAACGACCCGATCCGCCCGGCGCACCTGGCCGAGGAAGTCACCTGGAACCACCGACCGCTGGATGTCGAGCGCATGGCCGAAGCCGCGCAGTTTCTGCTCGGTACCCATGACTTCAGTGCCTTCCGCGCCAGCCAGTGCCAGGCCAAATCGCCGATCAAGCACATCTATCACCTGCGCGTCACCCGCCATGGCCAGATGATCGTGCTGGACGTGCGCGCCACGGCCTTCCTGCACCACATGGTGCGTAACATTGCCGGTGTACTGATGACCATTGGTGCCGGCGAGCGCCCGGTCACCTGGGCGCGTGAGGTGCTGGAGGGGCGCAACCGCCGCGAAGGCGGGGTCACGGCGCACCCGTACGGTCTCTACCTGGTGCAGGTGGAGTACCCCGAGGAGTACGCGTTGCCCAAGCGTTACATCGGCCCACACTTTTTGACCGGCTACGAGGCATTGGCAGACTGACGGGCGAAAAGTCATTTGCTAACATCCGGCCTTTCACCGTAACAAGCAGGGTTCGCTGTCCATGAGCAATGTTCGCAGCAAGATCTGCGGGATTACCCGTATCGAAGACGCACTTGCCGCTGCTGAAGCGGGTGCCGATGCCATCGGTCTGGTCTTCTATGCCAAGAGCCCGCGCGCCGTGGACGTGCGCCAGGCGCGCGCGATCATCGCCGAGCTGCCGCCGTTCGTGACCACGGTCGGGCTGTTCGTCAACGCCTCGCGTTGCGAGCTGAACGAGATCCTCGAAGTGGTTCCGCTGGACCTGCTACAGTTCCACGGCGACGAAGCCCCGCAGGACTGCGAAGGCTACCACCGCCCCTGGATCAAGGCCCTGCGCGTGCGCCCGGGCGACGACCTGGAGGCGGCCTGCCAGCTTTACGCCGGTGCCCGCGGCATCCTGCTGGACACCTATGTGCCGGGTGTGCCCGGAGGCACCGGTGAAGCGTTCGACTGGTCGCTGGTGCCGGCGCGCCTGAGCAAGCCGATCATTCTGGCGGGCGGGCTGTCTGCCGACAACGTTGGCCAGGCCATCGCCCAGGTGCGGCCGTACGCAGTGGATGTCAGTGGCGGCGTGGAGCAAGCCAAGGGCATCAAGGACGCGGCGAAGATCGAGGCCTTCATGCGTGCGGTGAAACAGGCGTGATGGCAGATGTGACGGCTGGCTGCGCGCCATCGTCCATAGCTTTCGCAGCCCTGCGGGGCAGCCGCCCGAGCCTGTGGCGGCAGAACAATACATTAGCGGTGGGGTGGCGCGCTGGAAGTCCCGGCGGCCGGTCCATCATCGTTTCATAAAAGATTTTGAGCTCAAGGGCAGGGCAGGGCCGGCGACACCGGCCCATGCCTGCCAATACTGGAGAAAGAAAGCATGAGCAACTGGTTAGTCGACAAACTGATCCCTTCGATCATGCGTTCCGAGGTGAAGAAGAGCTCGGTGCCTGAAGGCCTGTGGCACAAGTGCCCGGCCTGCGAGGCCGTGCTGTATCGTCCGGAGCTGGAAAAGACCCTGGATGTCTGCCCCAAGTGCAACCACCACATGCGCATCGGCGCACGTGCGCGCATCGACATCTTCCTCGACGCCGATGGCCGTGCCGAACTGGGCGCCGACCTGGAGCCGGTCGACCGCCTGAAGTTCCGTGATGGCAAGAAGTACAAGGACCGCCTGACTGCCGCGCAGAAGCAGACCGGCGAGAAGGACGCCCTGATCTCCATGAGCGGCACCTTGATGGGTATGCCGATCGTGGTCAGCGCCTTCGAGTTCTCGTTCATGGGCGGCTCCATGGGCGCCATCGTCGGCGAGCGCTTCGTGCGCGCGGCCAACTACGCCCTGGAGCACCGCTGCCCGATGGTGTGCTTCTCCGCCTCTGGCGGTGCGCGCATGCAGGAAGCGCTGATCTCGCTGATGCAGATGGCCAAGACCTCGGCCGTGCTGGCACGCCTGCGCGAAGAAGGCATCCCGTTCATCTCGGTACTGACCGACCCGGTGTACGGTGGTGTTTCCGCCAGCCTGGCCATGCTCGGTGACGTGATCGTTGGCGAGCCGAAGGCACTGATCGGCTTCGCCGGCCCGCGCGTGATCGAGCAGACCGTGCGCGAAAAGCTGCCGGAAGGCTTCCAGCGCAGCGAGTTCCTGCTGGAACACGGCGCCATCGACCTGATCATCGCCCGTGGCGAACTGCGCCCGCGTCTGGCCCGTCTGCTGGCGCAGATGACCGGCCAGGAAACCCCGGAGCAAGCGCGTGAGGCGGCTGCCGTCGCGTGATGAAACAACGATCCCTGGGCGAATGGCTCGCCTACCTCGAGCAGTTGCACCCCTCGGCCATCGACATGGGCCTGGAGCGGTCGCAGAAGGTGCTTGCCCGGCTGGCGCTGGGCAAGCTGGCGCAGCGCGTGGTGACGGTGACCGGCACCAACGGCAAGGGCTCGACCTGCGCCTTCGTGGCCTCGCTACTGCAAGCCCAGGGGCTCAAGGTGGGCGTGTACAGCTCGCCGCACCTGTTGCGTTACAACGAGCGGGTGCTGATCGACGGCCAGGAAGCCAGCGATGAGCGCCTGTGCGAAGCCTTCGCCGCCGTCGAGGCGGCGCGGGGCGAAATTTCCCTGACCTATTTCGAGATGGGCACCCTGGCCGCGTTCTGGTTATTCTACCAGTCGCAACTGGATGCCGTGGTACTGGAAGTGGGTCTTGGTGGCCGTCTGGACACCGTGAACGTGGTGGATGCCGACCTGGCTCTGGTGACCAGCATCGGTGTCGACCATGTCGATTACCTGGGGGATACCCGCGAGTTGGTGGCCTTCGAGAAGGCCGGCATCTTCCGTCAGGGCAAGCCGGCACTGTGCGGTGACCTGGATCCGCCTCAGCCGCTGCTGGACAAGGCTGCCGAACTGGCTGCGCCGCTGTTCCTGCGTGGGCGTGACTTCGACCTGGCCAGTGCCGATGGCCACTGGAGCTGGCGGGGTACTGCGGCCGATGGTGCGCAGGTAGAGCTGCATGACCTGCCTTTGCTCGACCTGCCCATGGAAAACGCCACGCTGGCCCTGCAGGCCTACCTGCTGATGGGCCTGCCCTGGGACGCCGGGCAGATTCGCCAGGCGCTGCTGGATACGCGCATCACTGGCCGCCTCGACCGTCGCCTGCTGAGCTGGCAGGGCAAGCCGGTGGAGCTGTTGCTGGATGTCGGGCACAACCCGCATGCTGCAGAGTACCTTGCCCAGCGCCTGGCGGCCCGGCCGCTCAAGGGGCGCCGCCTGGCGGTGTTCGGTCTGCTCGCCGACAAGGACCTGGGTGGCGTTGTCGCGCCGCTGCAGGGCCTGGTCGACGATTGGGCGGTAGCACCACTGGATACCCCGCGCAGCCGCCCGGCTGCGGAACTGGTCACGGCCTTGACGAACGTCGGCGCAGCGGTGAAGTCTTATGCCAGCGTCGGCGCCGCCCTTGAAGGGCAATGCGCGCAGGCGACGGCGGATGACCAGATCTTGCTGTTCGGTTCGTTTTTCTGTGTTGCCCAGGCGCTGGAATGGCTGGAGCGGCACGCCCAGGAGGGTGGAGTAGATGGCAGTGCTGGATAAAGGGATGAAACAGCGCATGGTGGGTGCGTTGGTGCTGGTGGCGCTGGCGGTTATCTTCCTGCCGATGCTGTTCACCCGCGAGGACGAGATGCGCCAGGTGCACGTCGAGGCCCCGCAGGCACCGGCCATGCCAAACTTGCCGGAAGTGAAGGTGGAGCCGGTCGCCGTGCCGGAACCGCAGGCTATTCCGGCTGAGCCGCAACAGCCACCGGTGGTGGTGGACGAGTCCACGGCACCGGCGAGCACGCCCAGCCAGCCGATTACACCGTCGCCGCAGACCCAGCCCCAGGTACAAGTGCAGCCCCAGCCGGCCAGGCCGCAGGCGCCCGTGGCCAAGGTCGAGCCTCAGCCGGCAGCCAAGCCGGCCGCGCCAGCGGCGCCGTCGAAGATCGATGTCAATGGCCTGCCGGTCAGCTGGGCGATCCAGTTGGCCAGCCTGTCCAACCGTGCCGGGGCCGAAAAGCTCCAGCAAACGTTGCGTAGCCAGGGTTACAACGCCTATATCCGCTCGGCGGGTGGCATGAACCGGGTGTACGTCGGGCCGCTGATCGAGCGCGCCGAGGCCGAGCGCGTGCGTGACGCCATCAACCGCCAGAACAGCCTCAAGGGCTTCGTGGTGCGCTTCCAGCCTGAACGCAGCTGATACCCCCGGGGCGGCTTTGCCGCCCATTCGCGGGTAAACCCGCTCCCACAAGAATCGTGTAAGCCCGAGTGGCGCTAATCACCTGACATTCCGCTTACCCAAGCCCCCGTCGCTCTGGTAAAATGCGCCGCCTCAAACGTCTGCAGGCAGCACCGTGGCATTTACCTTGGTTGATTGGGCGATCATCGCGATCATCGCCGTCTCCACACTGATCAGTCTCAAGCGCGGCTTCGTCAAGGAAGCCTTGTCTTTGCTCATCTGGATCATTGCCGGTGCGGTTGCCTGGATGTTCGGTGGTTCGCTCTCGGTGTATCTTGAAAGCTACATCCAGACGCCGTCGATGCGCGTCATCGCCGGCTGCGCCATTCTTTTCGTCGCCACCTTGCTGGTGGGGGCCATGATCAACTTCCTCATCGGCGAGCTGATCCGCGTGACCGGGCTGTCCGGCACCGATCGTTTCCTGGGCATGGCCTTCGGTGCTGCGCGCGGGGCCTTGCTGGTGGTGGTGGCCATCGGGCTGATCAGCCTGGGGCCGGTTCAACAAGACACCTGGTGGCAGGAATCACGCCTGATACCACAATTTCTCTTGGTCGCCGACTGGTCGAAAAACCTGATCCTGGGTTTTACCGGCCAGTGGACACCCAGTGGGCTGATCGGCACTCCGGCTGATCTTCCGTTCAAGGAACAGTTGCTCGGGCCGGCAAAGCCCTGAGCGCTATTCACTCAAGTTTCGTCAAAGTAGGGGTTGCGTCGCATGTGTGGCATCGTCGGTATCGTCGGTAAGTCGAACGTCAATCAGGCGCTGTATGACGCGCTTACGGTCCTCCAGCACCGCGGCCAGGACGCTGCCGGTATCGTGACCAGCCATGACGGCCGGTTGTTCCTGCGCAAGGATAATGGCCTGGTGCGCGACGTGTTCCAGCAGCGCCACATGCAGCGCCTGGTGGGCAGCATCGGCATTGGCCACGTGCGCTACCCGACCGCGGGCAGCTCGACCTCGGCCGAGGCCCAGCCGTTCTACGTCAACTCGCCCTACGGCATCACCCTGGCGCACAACGGCAACCTGACCAACGTCGAGCAGTTGGCCAAGGAGATCTACGAGTCCGACCTGCGCCACGTCAACACCAACTCCGACTCGGAAGTGCTGCTGAACGTGTTCGCCCATGAGCTGGCCGTGCGTGGCAAGCTGCAGCCGACCGAAGAAGACGTGTTCGCCGCGGTTTCCCATGTGCACAGCCGCTGCGTTGGCGGTTATGCCGTGGTGGCGATGATCACCGGCTACGGCATCGTCGGCTTCCGTGACCCCAACGGCATCCGCCCGGTGGTGTTCGGCCAGCGTCACACCGACGAAGGCGTGGAATACATGATCGCCTCGGAAAGCGTGGCGCTGGACGTGCTCGGCTTCACCCTGATCCGCGACCTGGCGCCGGGCGAAGCGGTGTACATCACCGAGGAAGGCCAGCTGTACACCAAGCAGTGCGCCGAAGCACCGAAGCTGCAACCGTGCATCTTCGAACATGTCTACCTGGCCCGCCCGGACTCGATCATGGATGGCGTGTCGGTGTACAAGGCCCGTCTGCGCATGGGTGAAAAACTGGCCGACAAGATCATGCGCGAGCGCCCTGAGCACGACATCGACGTGGTCATCCCGATCCCGGACACCAGCCGCACCGCGGCCCTGGAACTGGCCAACCGCCTGGGCGTGAAGTTCCGCGAAGGTTTCGTCAAGAACCGCTACATCGGTCGTACCTTCATCATGCCCGGCCAGGCCGCGCGCAAGAAATCGGTACGCCAGAAGCTCAACGCCATCGAGCTGGAGTTCCGTGGCAAGAACGTGATGCTGGTGGACGACTCGATCGTGCGCGGCACCACCTGCAAGCAGATCATCCAGATGGCCCGCGAAGCCGGCGCCAAGAACGTCTACTTCTGCTCCGCAGCCCCTGCGGTACGCTACCCCAACGTCTACGGCATCGACATGCCGAGTGTTCACGAACTGATCGCCCACAACCGTACCACCGAACAAGTGGCCGAGTTGATCGGCGCCGACTGGCTGGTCTACCAGGACCTGCCGGACCTGATCGACTCGGTCGGTGGCGGCAAGATCAAGATCGACCACTTCGATTGCGCGGTATTCAACGGTGAGTACGTCACCGGTGATATCGACGAAGCCTACCTCGACCGCATCGAGCAGGCGCGTAACGACCTGGCCAAGGTCAAGAACCAGGCGGTCAGCGCGATCATCGACCTCTACAACAACTGATTTCGGGAGCGACGGCATGACGGATCAATGGGATGCCGGCCGACTGGACAGTGACCTCGAGGGTGTCGGTTTCGACACCCTGGCGGTGCGCGCCGGTCAAAACCGTACACCGGAGGCCGAGCACAGCGAAGCGCTGTTCCTGACCTCCAGCTATGTGTTCCGTACGGCTGCCGACGCGGCCGCACGCTTTGCTGGCGAAACACCGGGCAACGTCTATTCGCGCTACACCAACCCGTCGGTGCGTGCCTTCGAGGAACGCCTGGCGGCCATGGAAGGCGCCGAGCAGGCCGTAGGTACCTCCACCGGCATGGCGGCAATCCTCGCCGTGGTGATGTCGCTGTGCAGTGCCGGTGACCATGTGCTGGTGTCGCAGAGCGTGTTCGGCTCGACCATCAGCCTGTTCGAGAAGTACTTCAAGCGCTTTGGCGTGCAGGTGGACTACGTGCCACTGGTCGACCTCGCGGGCTGGGAAAAGGCCATCAAGGCCAACACCAAGCTGCTGATCGTCGAATCACCATCCAACCCGCTGGCCGAGCTGGTCGATATCACCGCCCTCAGCGAAATCGCCCATGCCCACGGTGCGATGCTGGTAGTGGACAACTGCTTCAGCACCCCGGCGCTGCAGCAGCCGCTGAAGCTGGGTGCCGACATCGTGTTCCACTCGGCCACCAAGTTCATCGACGGCCAGGGCCGCTGCATGGGTGGCGTGGTTGCCGGCCGTGCCGAGCAGATGAAAGAAGTGGTGGGCTTCCTGCGTACCGCAGGCCCGACCCTCAGCCCGTTCAACGCCTGGATCTTCACCAAGGGCCTGGAAACCCTGCGCCTGCGCATGCGTGCGCACTGCGAAAGCGCCCAGGTGCTGGCCGAATGGCTGGAGCAGCAGGAGGGCGTGGAGAAGGTGCATTACGCCGGCCTGCCGAGCCACCCGCAGCACGAACTGGCCAAGCGCCAGATGAGTGGCTTTGGTGCGGTGGTCAGCTTCGAGGTCAAGGGTGGCAAAGAAGGCGCCTGGCGCTTCATCGACGCTACCCGGGTGATTTCCATCACCACCAACCTGGGTGACAGCAAGACCACCATCGCCCACCCGGCCACCACCTCCCACGGCCGCCTGACGCCGCAGGAGCGTGAAGCCGCGGGTATCCGCGACAGCCTGATCCGTGTTGCCGTGGGCCTGGAAGACGTGGCTGACCTGCAGGCCGACCTGGCGCGCGGGTTGGCGGCGCTGTGATCGAAATCGGCGGCGGTACGCCCGGCCACAACGGCCGGGTAGCCCTGGTGACCGGTGCCGCGCGCGGCATCGGCCTGGGCATTGCCGCCTGGTTGATCTGCGAAGGCTGGCAGGTAGTGCTCAGCGACCTCGACCGCCAGCGCGGCGCCAAGGCGGCCAAGGCCCTGGGTGACAATGCCTGGTTCATCACCATGGACGTTGCCGACGAGGCCCAGGTCAGCGCCGGGGTGTCCGAGGTGCTGGGGCAGTTTGGCCGCCTGGACGCGCTGGTGTGCAATGCGGCCATTGCCAACCCGCACAACCAGACCCTGGAAAGCCTCAGCCTGGCGCAGTGGAGCCGGGTGCTGGCAGTCAACCTCAATGGCCCGATGTTGCTGGCCAAGCACTGTGCGCCGTACCTGCGGGCTCACAATGGGGCGATCGTCAATCTCACCTCCACCCGGGCGCGGCAGTCCGAGCCCGATACCGAGGCCTACGCGGCGAGCAAGGGCGGCCTGGTGGCTTTGACCCATGCTCTGGCCATGAGCCTGGGCCCGGAGATCCGCGTCAATGCGGTGAGCCCGGGCTGGATCGATGCCCGTGACCCGTCGCAGCGCCGTGCCGAACCGTTGACCGAGGCGGACCATGCGCAGCACCCGACGGGCAGGGTAGGGACGGTGGAAGACGTGGCGGCCATGGTGGCCTGGCTGTTGTCGCGCCAGGCGGCGTTCGTCACTGGCCAGGAGTTCGTGGTCGATGGCGGCATGACCCGCAAGATGATCTATACCTGAGCATTTTGCGTATCTTGTATCGGCCCTTTCGCGGGTAAACCCGCTCCCACAGGTGCAACACAGTTATCAAAACCTGTGCAGTACCTGTGGGAGCGGGTTTACCCGCGAAGAGGCCGGCACAGGCAACCGCACCGCTTTTGGTTTTTTTGAAAAAAATCCAACGGGGCTATTGACTTAGCTTCGCCACCTGCGTAAATTTCGCGGCCTCAGCGAAGCAAACGCAACAAGCAACATCGCGAGGGTGATTAGCTCAGCCGGGAGAGCATCTGCCTTACAAGCAGAGGGTCGGCGGTTCGATCCCGTCATCACCCACCACTTCCTGAGATGTTCCTGGTGCATCAGGTTTCGCAAGAAGCCGATAGCCAGAGAGGAACGCACTGCGCAGCGGTAGTTCAGTCGG
>NZ_JAMBDI010000034.1:0-15966 GCF_036858055.1 Pseudomonas sp. SF2
GTGCTCCCACACGTGCTCAAGGCACCTCTGGCATTCAGCTTGCCATTCACCGCTCTCACTCCAGATTCTAATCCCCTCTCAAGACACAAGCTGGCTTGTGGTGGCGACGAACCGCGGCGATGGGCTGTACAGCAGCCCCTTTTCAGAAGGGCAAGGTCAGCTTCAACCAGTAGGCATCACCCTGTGCGCGGTTGCGCACTCCGGTTTCCTTCGACCATTTCGCCGTCACGAACCAGCCATCCTTGCCGCTGTACTTGATCGACGGGCCAACGGCAAAGCTGCGCCCTTTGTTGTCGTCGATGCGCTCGCCATCCTGATTGTCGTCTGTCGTCTGCCGGTAGTAATACCCCCCTACCCCCAGCACCCAACCATTCCCAAGCCCCCAACCCACGGCATAGTCCACATGAAATTCCTGGCCCGAGCGGTAATCGGTGGCCGGGTTGCGGCGGTTGAAGTCGTACATCACCTTGGCATCCAGGTTGAGCCCGGCCGGGTCGACATAGCTCATCGCATACACCGGCTCGAACACCCAGTAGTTGCGCCCGGGGTTGGCCAGGTCATCCTTGTCGTAGCGGCCGGTGGGGGCAATCATGTCGAAAGCCAGGATGCTGTGGAACTTGTCGCTGTGGTGAAAGCCCAGCGCCGGGCCGAAGATCACATCGCCCAGGCCGCTGTTGTGCTGCGACTGACCATTGAGCGACACCTTGACGTCCACCAGCGGCACGATCGCATGCAGCGCCAGGCTGGCGCCCAGCACCGTGTAGTCACTCACCCAGATCAGCCGCGGCACGATGGCGTTGGCGCGCACGCGAAAGTCCACCGGCAGCTTGCGCCCGTCGTTGCCACGCAGGTTGTCGGCCTCGTAATGGTTGACGAACAGCTGGCCATAGAAGCCCGGCGGCGGCATGGCGCCGGACATGTAGTTTTCGGCACCCAGCGGGTACGAGGTGCCGCCCCCTTCGGTGGCATGGGACAGGTTGGCAGCGCCAAACAACGAGGCGCACACGGCAAGGCGAAGCAGGTTCGCTAGGGTCGGGTTCATCGGGTCAACCTTTGTTGTTGTTATCGGTCGGGTGCACGCAGGCCCCCCGCAGGTCAGGGAGCCGGGCAGCAAAGGGTTCAGATGCGCTTGAACAGGGCCGAACGCTGGCCGTCGGCGGCGCCGTCTGCGGCGCTGTAGAAGCGCTCCATGAAGATGTCGCGCTCGAACAGGCGCCCCTGCATCAGGCAAGTGATGGCCGCATCGATCATCGGTGGCGGGCCGCAAAGGTAGGCCTTGTGACCGTTGAAGCGGCCCTCGAAATGCTGCCTGGCCGCGTCGTGCACGTAGCCGCGCACACCTTGCCACTGCACGTCTTCGGCGGCCTGGCTGAGGGCCGGCACGTAGCTGAAATTGGCATGCCGGGTAGCCAGCGCCTCGAACAGCTCGCGGTTGTACAGCTCGGCACGGGTGCGGGCGCCCTGGAACAGGGTGATGCGCCGGGTGTCGCCACGCGCCAGCAGGTCGAGGATCATCGACTGCGGGCTGGACAGCCCCGAACCACCAGCGATGAAAATCAGGTCCCCCGGCTGCGAGCTGCGCACGAAGAACTGCCCGTAAGGGCCGGACAGCTCCAGTGCGTCGCCCACCTTGAGCTGCCGGTGGATGTGCCCGGTAGCCACGCCGCCTTCCACCAGGCGCACATGCAGCTCCAACTCGTCGGCCTGCTGCGGCGGGTTGGCCAGGGAGAACGCCCGGGTGCCTTCGATGCCCGGCAGTTGCAGGTTCACGTACTGCCCGGCCTGGAAGGCCATCGGCCGGTCGAGCTTGAGGTGAACACCGCGGATGGTCGGCGACAATTCCACCAGCCGGGTGACCACGGCGCGATAGTCCTGTACTGGCAGGCCGGCGAAGTCCGGGTCGACATCGATGTCGGCTTCGATCACCAGGTCGCTCTGCGGGATGGCGCAGCAGGCCAGTACCTTGCCCTCGTCGCGCTCCATGTCCATCAGCGCAAATGACGAGGCCGCCCCCAGGTCGACTTCGCCTTCGAGCACCTGGCACTTGCAGGTGGCACAGGTGCCGTGGCCGCAGGCAAACGGCAGCCACACGCCCTGGCGCAGGGCGGCCTCGAGGATGGTCTGGCCCTCCTCCACTTCAATCTGTTCGCCGGTGGGTTCGATGGTGACTTGGTAGCTCATGGCAGCATTCCTCAGTTATGGCTGCCGCCCAGGCCATCGAGGCCAGGGGTATGCAGGTGCAGCAGGCTCTTGTGGGCGATACCGTTGGCGGCCAGGCCACAGGCCAGGTCAGGGCGGAACGGCTGCTCGTCCAGGCGCCAGCGCGCTACGCTAAAGTCGACCCGGGCGGCATCCGGGTGCAGGGCAATGGCCGGCTTGACTACCTGCTCGATGAAGGCGGCGAAGGGTTGCGCCGGGTCCACCGGCAGGGTGAAGGGTGCGCAGAACAGCAAGTGGTTTTCCCAGCACAGGTACACCAGCTGGGCGCCGTGGAAGTTGGCCTGGCGGTCCAGGGGTTGGGCAGTGTAGGTGCCGATGGCGGTCACGGGCATGGCAATGTTCCTCTTGTTCTTGTCGGGGCCAGGGCGCAGCAACGGCGCCCTGGCGCTTCAGTGGCTCAGCCGGCCTGGCGCTCGGTGCCCTGCACGGCCTGCCAGCGCTGCTGTTCGGGTGAGCCCTGGTACTCGAAGTTGTCCTGCCCGGGGGCGATGTTGTAGTAGTCGCGCACCACTGCCTCGACATCGCCGCCACCGCAGTTGCCCTGCAGGATCTGGTGCACCGGCAGCCAGGCCTGCACGTACTTTTCCGGTTCGAAGGCGAAGATGTCGCTGCAGCCATCAGAGCAGAAGTGGTAACGCTCGCCTTCATGCACCAGGCTGCGGTGGCTCAGCTGCGTGGGCGCATCCGGCTCGGTGAAGGCCAGCGGAATCTGGCACACCTGGCACAGCATCGGCAGCGTCGGGTTGTAGAAGCGCTCGCCGCGCGCCTGCAGTTCGCGCCAGTGCTCGTAGCGTGGCCGGTAGTAGCGGTCGAAGGTGTCCGGGTACTTGGCCGACAGCCAGTCCAGTTCCTCGTCGGTGGGGATCCAGGTGTGAAAGTTGGTGGCCTGGCTGTACTGGTAGAAGATCGACCAGGCCTGGTGGCTGATGTGTTCCTTGCCGATGGTGGTCTGCTCGACATACTTCGGCGGGCGAATGCCGTAGCGTTCCAGGTCCTTGAACAGCGCGCCGCCGGCCTGCTCGAAGTACACCTCCCAGGCTTCGGCCCAGGACATCACCTTGTTCGGCAGCATGTAGTCCATCATCATCCCGACCAGGGTCAGCAACCGATAGCCACGCCAGAACCATTTGTCGATCCAGCGCTGCACGATGGGCACGTTGTCCTCGTGCTGTTCCAGCAGGAACTTGATCACCTCCAGGCCCAGGGTCATGTGCCTGGCCTCGTCGGACTGCGCCGAGAAGCCAAAGGTGACCGTGGCCATGTCGCCATTGAACGCCGCGCCCGACATGAACGGCACGAACAGCAGGTTGGTCAGCACGTACTCGAACGAGAACGAAATGGCAGTGAGGAACTCGAACGGGCCAGCCGTGCGCGCATCCTCGAAGAACGACTTGGGCACCGACAGGAACCACACCCGGTCGTGCATGTGGGCAAAGTCATGCAGGCCGTTGAAGTGCTTGTTGTAGTGGCTCATGGCGTGCACCTGGGTCTGCACGTGGCGCAGCTCGTCGATGGCCTGCATCTGGCAGGCCACCCGCGCACCGGCGCCGCCAAAGTGCCGGCCGACCCGGGCGAAGCCTTGGTAGGCCTGGTACTCCAGGGGCGTGACACCGCTCAGGAACAACTTCAGGGCATTGACGTAACGGGCGTCGGAGATGTTCTGGTGGCCGTTGTTCTGGGCAAAGGCATCGAAGATGGCGTACAGCTTCTTCTCTTTCTCGGCCTGGTATTTCCAGTAGGCGTCCATGGTCAGGCGGAACGGGTCTTCCCACTTGTCCCAGTCGGTGATCTTGATACCTTCGAACCGCTCGTAGGGGTAGATGGCGTCCTTGCTCTGGTAGCTCGGCTCCCAGCCCAGGTCTCGGGTCAGGCAGCGGTACTTGTCTTTCTGGTTGAGGCGCTTGGCGGCCATGGTGGTCTCCGGGTTCTTGTCGTTGTGCGGATCAGTTCCAGTGCAGGGCGAAGCAGTCTTCGTCTTCCTCGACGTTGCCACCCAGGGTGATCACGTCGATCAGCATTTCCTGCACGTCCCATTCACGGCCGATTTTTTCTTCCACCGTGGCCCGGTGGATTTCCAGGCGCCCTTCGGCCTGCACGCGGATCATCGCCGGCTGGTGCTGCACCTGGGCGTGGGGATTGTCCTGGGTGATGGCCTCGACGATGTAGCGGGCGCTGTCGTTGTCCTGGAAGGCGATGTAGACGAGGGAAGTCATGCGGCGTCTCCACTGAGGCCGAGTTTTTTCAGGCGTGCGCCAAAGGCGCTGTCGCAGGCATCCAGCGCGTCGCGGCCGGGGCCGGCCTCGGCCAGCGGCAGCAGCGCTTGCACGGCTCGCCCGCGCCATTGGCTGACCCAACCTTCGATCAGCTGGCGGTTGTGCGGGCTCTCGGCGACCGCGGTCTTGACCAGCGCATCGACCCAGCGCTGGCTCTCGGCGAACCACAGGCGCATGAACTCGGTGAGCATGCCCAGTTGCCCTGCCCCGGCGGCCACCAGCTGCGCATCGAAGTGTTCGAACAGCAACGGGTACACCAGGCCGTCGCTGACCAGGTTCTGCGCCAGGCTCAGCTCGAACCAGTCGCGTATCACCAGGCTGTCCTCGACATAGCGCCGCACCCCTTGCCAGGCCGGCTCGTCCAGCCAGCGCTGCTTGGCCTCGGCCAGCAGTGCCAGGCCGTCGTCCTCCAGCAGCAGGCCGATGCGCGACAGGTACTGGGCGATGGCCAGGCGGTCCATGGCCTGGAACATGTGCATCTGGGTGACGCTGGTGCCGAAGGCGTCGGCGGCGATGCCGCTGTTGTTCATGTTGGCGCCCAGTTCGGCGTGGCGCAGCGGCAGCAGCAGGCGTGCGACCAGGGCACGGGTTGCCGCCGGCAGGCTGGCCAGCAGCTCGCGCTTTTCACAGAAGGCAAAGCTGTGCTCGGCGTTTTCCTGCATGCGCGCCCGGGCCTGCACGTACGTGCCGTAGTAGTACTGGCGCGGGTCGCTGACGGCGTACCAGTCGGCCATCTGCAGCGCGGTGCGGCTGGGGTCGTTGAGCAGCTTGTCGGGCTGCCACAGCGGGCGGTAGTGGAAGTTGGTGGCCGCTTCGATATCGAAACTGGCTTCCTGGTACCGGCTGGCCGGCTTGTCGCCGAAACGGCGGCGGGTATGGCTGAAGGTCTGGCGGATCGGCTCGACCGTGGCCGTCTTGATCTCGATACTCATGCAAGGCGTCCTGTACTTGTTGTTGTGGGGATGCAACGTGCCGACAAACGGCGCTTCATTCGTCCTCGTCGCGGCTTTCGCCATAGCGCCACTTCTGCATGTCGGCATCGACGGCGGCGGCCATCGCAGCGTCCATGTGGCGGACCCGGTTGCTGGCGCAGAAGCTGGCGAAGGCAGTACGCGGCAGGACCAGTTCGACGAACAGGTCCGGGTAACCGATGGCAAAGTCGAACTCGACAAAGGTGGAATCCGGCTCGCTGCGTACGCGGACGTAGCGCGGCATCTGCTCGAAGGGTGTGGTGGCTGGGATCATGCGCGGGTGCTCCGGTTGGACGTGCCAAGGGCTAGAGCAACGGCTGTGCCAGGCGCTTGAAAAACCGCAAAGCCAAGACATAACCATTTGTTTTTAAAAAATTTTTAAATCATGGATGGGTTGACCAACCCCTGTGCGGCCGGCGCGCCACAGCCGGCCCGATTGATCATTTGCTCAATCGGGCCAGGGCGCTTCGAGCAAATGGCGAACAAGGCCGGCGATTGACTTTTGCGCCGCTTTCAGGCGGTTTAGTAAAAGAGCGACCCGAGCCTTGCCTGCAGCGCCGCGGTCGTCCCGGCGTGCCCAGTACCCGCCTTGCCTGAGCGGGCGCACGCCACCTCCCCATACAACTACAAGCAAGGGGCGCAAGCGAATGATTACCCAGTACAGGGCGCCGGAACCTGCACCGGCGCTGAAGGACCTCACCGAACGGGTGCGGTTCCTCGGCACCGAAGGCAAGATCTGGCTGGACGAGCAGCGCATGCTGCTGGTGCAGGCCGCGACCATGGCCAGCATGCGCCGCGAACTGATCGAAATGCTCGGTGTGGAGCGGGCCAAGGGCTTCTTCCTGCGCCTGGGCTACCAGTCGGGGTTGAAGGACGCCGAACTGGCGCGCAAGCTGCGCCCCAACGGCAACCCGGTGGAGATGTTCTTCATCGGCCCGCAGCTGCACTCGCTCAAGGGCATGGTCAAGGTGCGCCCGCTACAGCTGGAAATCGACATGGACAGCGGCCACTTCTACGCCGACATCGAGTGGCAGGACTCCTTCGAGGTGGAAAACTGCCAGTCCGAAGGCCTGCATTCCGAACAGCCGGTGTGCTGGATGCTGCTGGGTTACGCGATCAGCTACAGCTCGTTCTTCCTCGGTCGCCAGGTGCTTTACAAGGAAGTCAGCTGCCGCGGCTGCGGTGGCAGCGAATGCCGCATCATCGGCAAGCCGGTGGAACAGTGGGAAGATGCCGAGACTTTCCTGCGCTACTTCCAGAGCGACCCGGTGATCGACGAGCTGCAATCGCTGCAGGTGCAGGTGGCCAACCTGCGCCAGCGTCTGCAGTACGAGTCGGGACAGTTCTACGGCATCGGCCAGTCGGCGGTGTACCGGCGCTGCTGTGCACTGACCGACAAGGTGGCCCCGGGCAAGGCCTCGGTGCTGCTGCTGGGCGAAACCGGGGTCGGCAAGGAGGTGATCGCCCGCAGCCTGCACCTGCGCAGCGAGCGCGCCGGCGCGGCGTTCGTGGCGCTGAACTGCGCGACCATCCCGCCCGACCTGATCGAGGCCGAGCTGTTCGGCGTCGAGAAAGGTGCCTACACCGGCGCGCAGCAGGCGCGCATGGGCCGCTTCGAGCGGGCCAACGGCGGCACCCTGTTCCTCGATGAAATCGTCGAGCTCACGCCGCGCGCGCAGGCCAGCCTGTTGCGCGTACTGCAGGAAGGCGAGCTGGAACGGGTGGGTGACAGCCGCACGCGGCCGGTGGATGTACGGGTGATCGCCGCCACCCACGAGAACCTCGAGCAGGCGGTCAAGGACGGGCGTTTTCGCGCCGACCTGTTCTACCGCCTGAACGTGTTCCCGGTGCATGTCCCGGCGCTGCGCGAGCGCCGCGAAGACATCCCGCTGCTGATCGAGCACTTCCTCGGCCGCCTGCACCAGAGCTACGGCAAGAAGACCCGTGGCCTCAGCGACCGGGCCTTGCAGGTGTGCCTGCAGTACGACTGGCCGGGCAACATCCGCGAGCTGGAAAACCTCATGGAGCGCGGTGTGATCATCACCGACGAGAACCAGAGCATCGGCCTGGATGCACTGTTCCCGCATGCGCCACCGGCCACCGACAGCATCGGCCTGGGCAGCGATGGTCGGCTGGTGGCGGCCAGTGACCAGGCCGCGCCCGGCTGGGTGGCACAGATTCTCGACAGCGGCACCGGCCTGGATGCCGTCGAGGAAGCGCTGATGCAGGAAGCCATGCAGCGCTGCCGGCAGAACGTCTCGGAAGCCGCGCGCCTGCTCGGCATGACCCGCCCGGCCCTGGCCTATCGGCTGAAGAAATCACCAGGCGAAAGCGTGACCGACAAGCCTTGAGCATTTGCGCAATTGCGCTGGCGCGGATTGATCATATGATCGAGCGCGCGCCGGCGATCGGTACCTAAAAAAACAAAAAAATCTTTTATATCAAACAGTTATAAACATGGCATCGCATTTGCCTTGAGCCTTGCACCGCAATAACAACAACGACCGGTGAGGCAACCATGACTGTAGCGATTTCCCATTCCCCCGAAGTACAAGCCTTCTTCGCGAAAGCGGCAGGCGTTGGCAACGACCAGGGCAACCCACGCCTGAAGCAGATTGTGCTGCGTATACTGCAGGACAGCGCGAAGCTGATCGAAGACCTGGCGATCAGCGACGACGAATTCTGGACCGCTGTCGACTACCTCAACCGCTTGGGCAGCCGCAACGAAGCCGGACTGCTGATGGCCGGCCTTGGCCTGGAGCACTTCCTCGACCTGCTCAGCGATGCCCGCGACAGCCAGGCCGGGCATACCGGCGGCACCCCGCGCACCATCGAAGGTCCGCTGTACGTGGCCGGTGCGCCGCTGTGCGAAGGCGAGGCGCGGCTGGACGACGGCCGTGACCCTGGCCAGCCGATGCTGCTTGAAGGCCAGGTGCTGGACCTGGCCGGCCAGCCGCTGGCCGGGGCTATCGTCGACGTGTGGCACGCCAATACCCAAGGCCTGTATTCCTACTTCGATTCCGGCCAGTCGGCCTACAACCTGCGCCGCCGCATTGTCACCGACGCCCAAGGCCGCTACCGCGCCCACAGCATTGTCCCCAGCGGCTACGGCTGCCCGGCCGATGGCCCGACCCAGGCCTGCCTGGACCAGTTGGGCCGGCATGGCCAGCGCCCTGCGCATATCCACTTCTTCATCAGTGCACCGGGGTACCGGCACCTGACCACACAGATCAACCTGGCGGGTGACGCGTACCTGTGGGATGACTTTGCCCATGCTACCCGCGACGGGTTGGTGGGCGAGGTGGAACGGCTCGAAGGCGGTGTGGCGCGGGTGGTGTTCAACTTCTGCCTGCAGCCGGCAGCGCATGCGGATGATGAGCAACGCAGCCAGCGGCCGCGAGCCTTGCAAACGGCTTGAGATTGCCGGGGCTGCTTTGCGGCCCTTTCGCGACACAAGGCCGCTCCCACAGAACTGCACACGACTCATTGAATTAGCAGGGACCCTGTGGGAGCGGCTTTAGCCGCGAACACCGGCACAGCCGGTGCCAGGCTCCGCGTTGGATTCTTCGCGGCTAAAGCCGCTCCCACAGACCGCTTGCGAATTCAGTTCTCTACGTGACAGCACAGCCCAGATGCATGCCCGCATGATGCCTGCATGCCTTAGCCTCGTAGGGCCAATTCGGCGAGCACCTCGGCCGAGGTGGTGACCTGGCGGAAGTGATGCTGCCAAAGCTCGATCCCCAGCTTGCCCGACCTGTCCAGCGAAGACCCTACCGTCATGTCGGTGACCAAGGTGGGCATCAGCCCCGCATCGAACAGGGCAAAACCGGCGGCCAGCACGCAAGTTTCGGTCTGCAGCCCACATACCAGCACCCGCTCCACACCCAGTTGCCGGATGTACTCGATGGCCTCTGCGCTCTGCCCGTAGCCATGCTTGACGAACACCTGATCGGCTTCGACCAGGCTCTCGTCCTCCGCCGCCGGGTGCCAACCGAGCTGGCGCTCGAACGGCGTGACCTGTTCATCGTGCAACTCGACCGAGGCAATGGTGGGGATGTTGGCCGACAACCGGCGCAGGCCATCGACCAACCACTCGGGCGGGCTGAAGGTGGACTGGACATCGACGATGAGCAAAACCTGGCGCATGGGCGGATTCCGGTGCTGGCAAAAGGCGCGGAGTATAGCGTGATGCAAGTGCCGTGGTCGCCCAGCGAGCCAGGACACGATACGCCAGGCCAGCCCCGCGCCTCACGCAGCAGCCATCTTCGCACCCACCTCCGTGCACGCCGGATGACCGGCAGTCACCAGACTGACACGATTATTTTCATTGATATTGATTTGTGAAATTATACATGTCATTTTTCTTCATGCCGAACCGAGCCCCACAACGGGCTCAGGCCGGTACTGCCCTATCCACCGGAGTCAATAATATGAACAAGACCGGACTTCTAGGCGCATTGGCACTCTGTGCCTGCAGCGCACTGGCCCAGGCTGACGAAGGCAGCCTGCGCATCGGGATCGAAGTGGCATATCCGCCCTTCTCCTACCGCACCCCCGCAGGCGAACTCGCCGGCTTTGACTACGACATCGGCAACGCCCTGTGCGCGCAGATGCAAGTCAAATGTCAGTGGGTGATCCAGGAGTTCGACGGGATGATCCCGTCGTTGAAGGTGCGCAAGATTGACGCCGTGCTGTCGTCAATGTCGATTACTGAAGATCGGCTCAAGTCCGTCGACTTCACCGACAAGTACTATCAAACCCCGGGCAAGTTCGCGATGAAGTCCGGCAGCCAGATCAGCGACCCGATGCAGGACCTCAAAGGCAAGAAGCTCGGCGTGCAGCGTGCCTCCACCTATGACCGCTTCGCTACCGAGCAGCTGGAAAGTGCAGGTGTCGAGGTCGTGCGCTACGCCTCGCAGAACGAAGCTTTCCTCGACCTGGCCGCGGGGCGGCTGGATGCCACCCTCGCCGACATCGTCAATACCGAGGAGAGCTTCATCAAGACGCCCGCCGGCCAAGGTTTTGCGCTTGTCGGTCCGGATGTCAACGACCCCCGCTACTTCGGTCGGGGTGCGGGCATTGCCGTGCGCAAGGGGGACAGCGCCAACCTGGCGCGCCTGAACGCCGCCATTGCCGCCATTCGCGCCAACGGCACCTACCAGCAAGTGCAGAGCAAGTACTTCCCGTTCGATATCTACGGCCAATGACCCCGGCTGACGAGGACTTTCATCATGCTTCACGGCTACGGTTCGAGCATTCTCGATGGCGCGTGGTTAAGCATCAGCCTGGCCCTGATGGCGATGGCCCTGGCCATCAGCCTCGGCCTGGTCGGCGCCGCCTGCCGGCTGTCACCACTGCGCTGGTTGGCAGCCCTGGGCGAGATCTACACCACGGCAGTGCGCGGCATTCCTGACCTGGTCCTGATTCTGCTGGTGTTCTATGGCGGACAGGACCTGATCAACCGTCTTGCGCTGGCGCTGGGCTACGAGCAGTACATCGACATCAACCCGTTCATCGCCGGGGTCTGCACCATGGGTTTCATTTTCGGTGCCTATCTTTCGGAAACCTTTCGCGGGGCCTTTCTCGCCATTCCCGAGGGTCAGGCCGAAGCAGGGGCCGCTTATGGCATGGGCAGCCTGCAGGTGTTCTGGCGGATCAGCGTGCCGCAGCTGGTGCGCCTGGCGCTGCCGGGTTTCACCAACAACTGGCTGGTCTTGATCAAGTCGACCGCGCTGATTTCCGTGATCGGCCTGCAGGACATGATGTTCAAGGCCAAGAACGCAGCCGATGCCACCCATGAACCGTTCACGTTCTTCCTCACCGTGGCAGGGCTCTACCTGCTGCTGACCAGCCTGTCGCTGGTGCTGCTGCGCAGCGTGGAAAAGCGTTATTCGTTCGGCTTCAAAGCCGCCGAACTATGAAGGGAAGGTTTGCATGATGCTTGACTACCCACTTATCTGGCAGAACCTGCCGCTGTACCTGAACGGCATTGCGCTGACCCTGAAGGTGCTGCTGATTTCCCTGGCCTGCGGCCTGGCACTGGCTATCCCACTGGCACTGATGCGCGTTTCGCATTCCTGCCTGCTGCGCTACCCGGCCTGGCTCTACACCTATGTCATTCGTGGCACACCGATGCTGGTGCAGTTGTTTCTGGTGTACTACGGCCTGGCTCAGTTCGAACTTGTGCGTCAGAGCCCGCTCTGGCCGTACCTGTCCAGCGCAACCTTCTGCACCTGCCTGGCGTTCGCCCTCAACACCAGCGCCTACAGCGCCGAGTTGCTGGCCGGCAGCCTGCGGGCCACGCCGCGCGGCGAAGTTGAAGCCGCACGTGCCATGGGCATGTCGCGCCTGGCCTTGTACCGGCGCATCCTGCTGCCGTCGGCCCTGCGTCGATCGCTGCCGCAGTACAGCAACGAAGTGCTGATGATGCTACAGACCACCAGCCTGGCTTCGATCGTCACCCTGGTCGATATCACAGGCGCGGCAAAAACCTTCAACGCTCGTTACTACCTTCCGTTCGAGGCATTCATTACTGCGGGGCTGATCTACCTGGCCCTGACGTTCCTGCTGGTTCGCCTCTTCAAGCTGGCCGAGCGCCGCTGGCTGAAGTACCTGGCCCCACGCAAGCACTGAGGAGCACCCATGCAGCAAATCGACCATATCCTGCCCTGGAGTGCCTGCGGTACCCAGCGCACTCTGCGCCTCTTCCGCTTCGGCAACGGCCCGCGCAAAGCTTATATCCAGGCCTCTCTGCACGCTGACGAACTGCCCGGCATGCGCGTGGCGGTGGCATTGAAGGCCCGTCTGGCCGAGCTGGAAGCCCAAGGCCGACTCACGGGCGTGATAGAACTGGTTCCACTGGCCAACCCGATCGGTATCGGCCAGATGTTCCAGGCCACCCATCAAGGCCGTTTCGAGTTCAGCAGCGGCAAGAACTTCAACCGCGATTTTCCGGCACTGACCGAAGCGCTCATCAGGCGCCTGGAGGGCCATCTAGACGAGGATGGCGAGGCCAACGTGGCCATCATTCGCCGCACCATGCTCGACATCCTCGACGACTTGCCTGCTGCGCCATCGGAGCTCGAAGGCCTTCGTCGCCTGCTTCTGCAGCATGCGTGCGACGCCGATGTGGTGCTGGACCTGCACTGTGATTTCGAATCGGTGATGCTGCTGTATGCACTGCCGCAAAACTGGCCCCGCTTGCGCTCGCTGGCGGCACGCCTGGGTGCTGAAGCTGCATTGCTGGCCGAGGATGCTGGCGGCAATGCGTTCGACGAAGCCTGTGCGCTGCCATGGGTGAAGCTGGCCGAGCATTTTACGCAGGCAAACATCCCGTTGGCCTGTATCGCCACCACCATCGAGCTGCGCGGCATGGCCGATACCGAGCGAGAACGTTGCCAAGCCGACGCAGAGCACATTCTTGCCTACCTGGCCGACCAGGGCTTGGTCAGCGGCCCATGGCCGGAGGCACCGCCCCATTGCTGCCAGGCCACGCCGTTTGCCGGCGCCCAGTACGCCTATGCCGAACACCCCGGCGTCGTCAGCTATCTGCAACCTCTGGGTGCGCAGGTTCGAACCGGCGACCCACTGTTCGAAGTCATCGACCCGCTCAGTGACCGCCACAGCGTAGTCAGGGCCACAACCGACGGCATTCTCTATGCCCGCGAACGCCTTCGCTTCGCCCAACCGGGCCTCTGGCTGGCGAAAGTCGCTGGCAACCTGCCCATTCGACATGGTCGCTTGCTCAGCGACTGATACCAACGAGTACCCATCGATGAACAAACTGGAAATTCAGGACCTGCACAAAAGCTACGGCAACCACCAGGTACTCAAGGGCGTTTCGCTGCAGGCCAAGGCGGGCGACGTGATCAGCATCATCGGCTCCAGCGGCTCGGGCAAAAGCACCTTCCTGCGCTGTATCAACCTGCTCGAGCAACCCAATGCCGGGCAGATCATGGTCAATGGCGAACGCCTGAAGTTGCGTACCTGCCCACGCGCCGGGCTGCGGGCCGCTGACCCGAAACAACTGCAGCGCCTGCGCTCACGGCTGAGCATGGTCTTTCAGCATTTCAATCTCTGGTCACACATGAGCGCCCTGGACAACGTCATGGAAGCCCCGGTGCATGTGCTGGGCATGAGCCGCAAGGATGCCCGTGAGAAAGCCGAGTACTACCTGCACAAGGTCGGCGTCAGCCATCGCCGAAACGCCTACCCGGCACACATGTCCGGTGGCGAACAGCAACGCGTGGCGATCGCCCGGGCCCTGGCCATGGAGCCGGAGGTGATGCTGTTCGATGAACCGACCTCGGCGCTCGACCCGGAACTGGTAGGCGAGGTGCTGAAGGTGATGCAGGAGCTGGCCCAGGAGGGCCGGACCATGGTGGTGGTCACCCATGAAATGGGCTTCGCTCGCGAAGTCTCCAACCAGGTCATGTTCCTGCATCAGGGGCTGGCCCTGGAGCGTGGCGATCCGCGCGAGGTACTCGCTCGTCCGCAGTCCGAACGCTTGCAGCAATTCCTTGCCGGCAGCCTCAAGTAAGCCTCCACAGGCGCCCCCGGCTGCTGCCGGGGAAGCCTTGGGATACACTACGGCACTCATTCAGGGAGTGTTGAGCCGCATGCCGAGCAATTCGAAAAACACCACCGTGTACGCCTCGCCAGTCATGCGCAAGTTGTCGGAGAGCCTGACCGACCTGCCGCCTTCGCTGCGCAAGGTCGCCGATTACATCCTGCGTCACCCGCTGAAGGCAGCGACCCTGACCATCGAAGACATGGCCCAAGCCACCGGCACTTCGCCAGCGGCCGTCAATCGCCTGGCCAAGGCCCTGCAACTGGGCGGCTACAGCGGCATGAAAGCCGAGCTGGTGACGACCTTGCAGCAAATGGTCTCGCCCGTGGACAAACTGCGCAATGAGTTGGCCCAGCGGCCCGGTGGCGATTTTGGGCTGCATGAGCAGATCCAGAGCGCCAGCAGCAACCTGGCCACTGCCGCCAGCAACAACCAGGCCGATGCGTTCGAAGCCTTCGTCAGCAACCTGATTGCGGCACGCAAAGTCTACGTGCTGGGTTTCGGCAACAGTGTCTACATGGCCGGCCTCGCGGCCTCGACGCTGGTACCGTTCTGTAAGGACACCTGTGCCATCAGCATGGAGGGTGGCAACGAGAATGCCGCCTACCGTCTGGCTGCCATCACCGAGCAGGATGTGCTGCTGGCGATTACCCTGCCCCGCTACTCCCAGGACACCCTTCAGCTGTCGCGCTTTGCCCGCGAACGCAATGCCACGGTGCTGGCGATTACCGATTCGCCCGCTTCCCCCCTGACAGCCATCGCTCACCACGTGTTGTTCGCGCCCGCCGATCATCCGGTGCTTACCAGCTCCAACATTGCCGTGCTGGCACTTATAGAAGGGCTGGTAGCCGGCGCCATGGCGCGCAACAAGGAAGCGGTGAAGCTGGCGACAGAGTTGACAGAAAGCGTGATGTCCTACCTGCATGTGCCCAGCGGCAAGGCTTCAAGAAAGTAGCCACTGCCTGATTGGGGCCGGATCGTTCCTGAGCGGCCTTACTGCCACACCGCCAGGCGCCGCCACGCAGGTCGACCGGCAGTTCGCGGCCCAGTTCGATGATAGCCTTGAGAACAAGGCAGTGCATGCAGTGTTTCCAGGCGGTTGCGCGGTGCTGGCAGCGACCCAGGTGGAAGAGATCGAGCGCGCGGAATGGCAGGACCTGGGCATGCCGGAGACGCTGAGGGTGAACCGCGTGCGCGAGTTCGGCCCGTTGATCATCTCCATCGACACCAAGGGCAACAACCTGTTCGAGCAGAACAGGGCCCGCTTCAACGAGCGCAAGGGGGCGGTGATCGAGAAGATCGACAGCCAGGTGCGGTTCATCCAATAACCGCGTGCGACAGGGGCCACTTTGTGGCCCATTCGCGGGCAAGCGCCCGCGAATGGGCCACAAAGCGGCCCTTGGCGCGTACCCCTCAGGCCCTCAACCTGCCAGGTTGAAGTCCGCTGTAGTCACAGTGGTTGCATCCGCCACTCCCACCAGGCGGATGGAGTCGGTAGCACCGATGCTGACCAGCGTATCCGCACCGACATCGGTGATGGTGACGTTGGCAGCAAAGGTGGCTGCGGTGATGTTGAAGGCGGTGATATCCAGCCTGTCCTGGCCGCCGGTCGCGTTACTGTCGAAGTTGATGATCAGGTCATTGCCGAAGCCCGCGGCGAACTGGAAGACATCATTGCCATCAGTGGCCATCATGGTGTCATCGCCCGCGCCGCCGTTGACCGTATCATCGCCTGCAGCGCCGTTGAGGAAGTCGTTGCCGCTGCCACCAAGCAGCGTGTCGTTGCCTCCACCACCGAACAGCGTGTCACTGCCTGCACCACCGTTGAGGATGTCGTCGCCAAGACCGCCGTCCAGGCTGTCGTTGCCACTACCGCCGGTGATGACGTTGGCCTGCGTGTTACCAGTACCGCTGAAGTTGCCCACCCCGGTAT
>NZ_JAMBDI010000035.1:0-33111 GCF_036858055.1 Pseudomonas sp. SF2
CTGCTGGTACGGCATCTGCCGCCTGTTCAATGTCCGAGCAGCCCCACCGCCCGCAGAAGCGTTTGAGGAAGCCCCGGCACATTCAGTCAAAAGGAAGCGTACATGAACGACGCCTCCGTCAGCAGCGCCACCTCCGGCCCTGCCTGTAGCGCACGCATCCTACGGCGGCAGCGCAGTCGCGATAGGTTCAGCTTTAGTATTGGAGGGCGGACTAGCTATTGCAGGCGCCACAACATTTATTCCTTTTGCCGGATGGACCGCAGCAGCAATTGCTCTTTCAGGCGCCGCCATGATAGCTGGAGGTTTATATCTTCACGCGAAGGCCAATGAGCGTGTTCACAACCCCATAGAACTGTGGACCAGTCGAAGCGTTTTCGGCACGCGCCTCAATGACGGCGAGAGTCGTCCTGGCCTGACACTGGATTTTGACAAGAAACTTCCATCGTTCGCTAGCATACAGTCCGAAATCAACGCCTGGTACGCGACATTTTATTCACCCTGCCTACTTTCACACAAAGAGACAAGTCAATTTGACTTAGGACAACTGGATAGTAAATGGACTGAAACTGGTACATGGGCTATTCCAAACTGGACTGCTATCACACACAACGAAGTCTTAGGCAACGCTTCCTTCACTGAGTTCACAGTTCTCTTGCGCGGTTTCCTTCTAGGGCGAGGCGAATGGCAGGCTAGCCTGAGCAGCAAAACTGCGAGCGATAACATAGCAATGCTCCCAGCCATACCTGACTGCTATGCGATCAAAGGAGGACTAATTCTCAACTTTAAAAATGAAATCCAATCCCACAACCACGTCACGCTGCAGATCACATACCAACCTAATCTAGGTTTAGATGAGCAAGCAATCTCTTATAGCACCTTTACACTGGAGAAGTAATCATGGCTATCGCCTGGATCTTCAAACCACATATGCCGACTCACTGCGCCGCCCACATCTCCAGCCAACTTTCGAGCCTAAATAAGCTTTCACTATCCTTAAGAAACCCTTGGGTATCGGATTCCGTATTCATGGGAAAATTATATGTCGCCATGACTTTAGGATTAGCACTTTATTGCTACTCCGGAATCACAGAGGCCGAATACAGAACCATGGTACTAGCAGACCCGCACTCACTCATGCAATACATAGTCGCACCACTTATATTTACACCCTTTCTAGCTTACAGAATTTTTTTCATAAAAACCTTATCAGAGATCCACTTCAACCGCGAAACCAAAAGAATATTATATCAACGCAACAAAAAGCTCATATCTTTTGATTGGGGAAATGTTGAAGGGGGCGTATTCAAACGCACTGAATTCGGCGGTTCATCCTTCAGTACCACTTACGCCCTCGCCTTCGCCCCTCGTCGTGAGGACGGCAGCCTGCACCAAAAGGATTGCCTCTGGGTCGACAGCAACGAACCCACCGAGTCCGACATCCAATACGTCGCCGAAGTCTGGGAATACCTCCGCCACTTCATGGACCACGGCCCGGACAAACTTCCCCCACCTGGCGAACCCGGCGAACCCAACTGGTGGCACAAGCCACTGCACGCGATCTGCCTGACCCCGGCAGAAGCCTGGCGCCACTACGTCCCTTGGCGAACCGGCGAACCCGGCGAAATGCAAGGCAAGAAGAACTGGCAACTGCCGTTCTGGGCCGTGCTGTTCCCCTACAACCTGACCGTCGCCATCTGCTGGTACTTCATCTGCAAACTCTTCAATGTCCGTGCAGCGCCACCACCGGCAGAGGCCTTCGAAGGAGCGCCTGCTAACCCCGAATGATCACCACCTCAAGGTATTCACTCGGCACCACCAATGAAGCAGAGCCCCCCACGTTGCTTTCATTCAGCAACTGGGTCAGATCCCGCTCCAACGCCCCGGCCGCCTCCGGCTCCAGCAAGGCAAACGCCTTGTGCACCGGCCCGTACCAGGTGCGGAACACCTCGATGAAATGCGCCGCCGAACGATAGCGGAAGTTGAAGTACTGGCGACTGACCTGCAGTTCGCCAAGCGCCCCCTCGAACAGCACACGTAGTTGTTCCTCGTCGCCCCAGCGCGAAGGTGGCAAGGCCCCGGCTGGCGGCGGCACGTGCCGCCCGAGGGTCTTGAACATCTGCCCGACGAACCCTTGCGGGGTCCAGTTGGCCAGGCCGATCCGGCCACCGCGCCGGCACACCCGGCTCAATTCGTGCGCGGCCCGAGCCTGGTCGGGGGCGAACATCACGCCGAAGGTGGAAAGCACAGCATCGAAGGTGCCATCGGCAAACGGCAGCGCTTCGGCATCGGCGGTCTGGAACACCACGTTGAAATGCTCGGCCCGCGCACGTTCTTCACCGCGCTTGAGCAGTTCGGGCACATAGTCGGTGGAGGTAACGCGGCAGCCGCGCCGGGCGGCGGCCAGGGTGGCATTGCCGTTGCCGGCGGCGACATCCAGCACCTGCTCGTCCCAGCGCAGGTCACAGGCTTCTGCCAGGCGCTCGCCAACCAGTTGCAGGGTGGTGCCGATTACCGCGTAGTCGCCACTGGCCCACGCGGCTTGCTGGCGGGCTTTGAGGGCATTGGTATCCAAAGGGGTGCTCATGGTCTGCGCCTTCTTGTTGTGCGCGGCCGAGGTCCTTCTGGCGGTCAACGCGCCATGGATTCAAGGGATGGGAGCAAAACGCTACGCGCCTGGCGGGCGAAGCGGCAAGAAATAATAAGCGGTGAAGCAAGATCGATTTGGTGTAAACACCAGAGATGAAAGGCATATGAGCTCTATTGGCTCATGCTCCCCCTGTGGGAGCGGCCTTGTGTCGCGAAAGGGCCGCACAGCGGCCCCAGCAATATTCGCATCACCGCAGTAACCCTGGGGCTGCTACGCAGCCCTTTCGCGACACAAGGCCGCTCCCACAAGGCCTTGCGTTCTGCGAAGGAAAGAATACCTGTCAGATATCAGGCGAACCTGGCCCGGGCCGCGTGCAGCTTCTTGTAGCTTTCGATCAGGCGCAGGTGGCGATCGAGGCCTTCGAGCTTCATGCTGGTCGGGGTCAGACCATGGAAGCGTACGCTGCCGTCCACCGAGCCCAGCACCGCGTCCATGCGCGGGTTGCCGAACATGCGCCGGAAGTTGGCCTCGTAGTCGTCCATTTCCAGTTCGTCGTCCAGCAGCACTTCCAGCACCACGTTCAACGCCTGGTAGAACAACCCGCGCTCGACGGTGTTGTCGTTGAACTGCAGGAACGCCTCGACCAGCTCCTTGGCATCCTCGAAGCGCTGCACCGCCAGGCAGATGAGCAGCTTCAGCTCAAGAATGGTCAACTGGCCCCACACCGTGTTCTCGTCGAACTCCACGCCGATCAGCGTGGTGATGGTGGTGTAGTCATCCACATCACAATTGTCCAGACGCTTGAGCAGCAGCTTGAGCGAGCGGTTGTCCAGGCTGTGCAGGTTGAGGATGTCGGCACGGAACGACAAGGCGCGGTTGGTGTTGTCCCAGATCAGGTCTTCGACCGGGTAGATCTCCGAATAGCCCGGCACCAGGATGCGGCAGGCGGTGGCGCCAAGGTTGTCGTACACCGCCATGTACACTTCCTTGCCCAGGTCTTCGAGGATGCCGAACAGGGTCGCGGCCTCCTGCACGTTGGAATCCTCGCCGTGGCCGGAGAAGTCCCACTCGACGAACTCGAAGTCGGCCTTGGCACTGAAGAAGCGCCACGACACCACGCCGCTGGAGTCGATGAAGTGCTCGACGAAGTTGTTCGGCTCGGTCAGCGCGTGGCTTTCGAAGGTCGGTTGCGGCAGGTCGTTCAAGCCTTCGAAGCTGCGGCCCTGCAGCAGTTCGGTGAGGCTGCGCTCCAGCGCCACCTCCAGGCTCGGGTGGGCACCGAACGAGGCGAACACGCCACCGGTGCGCGGGTTCATCAAGGTCACGCACATGACCGGGAACTCCCCCCCCAACGACGCATCCTTGACCAGCACCGGGAAGCCCTGCTCTTCCAGGCCCTGGATGCCGGCAACGATGGCCGGATACTTGGCCAGTACCTCCTGCGGCACATCCGGCAGGCACAGCTCACCTTCGAGGATTTCACGCTTCACGGCGCGCTCGAAGATTTCCGACAGGCACTGCACCTGGGCCTCGGCCAGGGTGTTGCCAGCGCTCATGCCGTTGCTGAGGAACAGGTTCTCGATCAGGTTGGACGGGAAGTACACCACCTGCTGGTCGGACTGGCGCACGAACGGCAGCGAGCAGATGCCGCGCGCGGTGTTGCCCGAGTTGGTGTCGTACAGGTGCGAGCCGCGCAGCTCGCCGTCCGGGTTATAGATTGCCAGGCAGTGCTCATCGAGGATCTCGGCCGGCAGCGCATCGCGTGGGCCGGGTTTGAACCACTGCTCGTTCGGGTAGTGCACGAACGGCGCGTTGGCCAGGTCCTCGCCCCAGAACTGGTCGTTATAGAAGAAGTTGCAGTTCAGCCGCTCGATGAACTCGCCCAGCGCCGAGGCCAGCGCGGCCTCCTTGGTCGCGCCCTTGCCGTTGGTGAAGCACATTGGCGACTGGGCGTCGCGCACGTGCAGCGACCACACGTTGGGCACGATGTTGCGCCACGAGGCGATTTCGATCTTCATCCCCAGACCGGCGAGGATGCCCGACATGTTGGCGATGGTCTGCTCCAGCGGCAGGTCCTTGCCGGGGATGTAGGTGCTGGTGTCCGCCACCGGCATCAGCAGGCCCTGGGCATCGGCGTCGAGGTTGTCGACCACTTCGATCACGAACTCGGGGCCGGTCTGCACCACCTTCTTCACGGTGCAGCGATCGATGGAGCGCAGGATGCCTTGGCGGTCCTTCTCGGAAATATCTTCGGGCAGCTCGACCTGGATCTTGAAGATCTGGTTGTAGCGGTTTTCCGGGTCGACGATGTTGTTCTGCGACAGGCGAATGTTTTCGGTGGGGATGTCGCGGGTCTGGCAGTACAGCTTGACGAAGTAAGCCGCGCACAAGGCCGAAGACGCCAGGAAATAGTCGAACGGCCCCGGGGCCGAGCCATCACCCTTGTAGCGGATCGGTTGGTCGGCGATCACCGTGAAGTCGTCGAACTTGGCTTCGAGACGGAGATTGTCGAGAAAATTGACCTTGATTTCCATGCGGGATTACCGTGATTTAAGCGTGCAAAACGAAATTGGCCGGCATTATCCGGGTTTTTCTGCCGGAAGTCCTGTTTGCCTGTACCGGCCCTATCGCCGGCAAGCCAGCTCCCACAGGAACTGCACATGACTTGCGGTCGATACGGTCGAGGTGGGAGCCGGCTTGCTGGCGATAGGACCGGTACAGACTTGCGTATTCCACCGAATTGCTTGCCTGATCCTCTGAACCTGCCCCGCCAGCAGACCAGCGGTCACCTCGCTGTGCTAGCGTTTCTGCACTGGGGAGCACCGTACTCCCCGCTCAGAAAAAACCAGGCGACAGCAACCGTTGACGGGCAGGTGAACCATGGAACTACGCATCAACCAGAAGACCTACCAGGTCGAGGCAGACGCCGACACGCCCCTGCTGTGGGTGATCCGCGATGACCTGGGGCTGGCCGGCACCAAGTATGGCTGCGGCCTGGCCCAGTGCGGCGCCTGTTCAGTGCTGGTGGACGGCAACGTGGTACGTGCCTGCGTCACCCCGGTGGCCGGCGTGGTCGGGCGCGAGGTAACCACCATCGAGGCGATCGAGACCGATGTTGTCGGCAAACGGGTGGTCGCGGCCTGGGTCGAGCACCAGGTGGCCCAGTGCGGTTACTGCCAATCCGGCCAGGTGATGGCGGCCACGGCGCTGCTCAAGCACACGCCCAAGCCCAGTGACGCGCAGATCGAGGCAGCCATGGTAAACCTGTGCCGCTGCGGCACCTACAACGCCATCCATGCCGCCGTGCATGAACTGGCGCAAGGGGAGAAGGCCTGATGAACACCCCAGTCGATACCCCCGTTGAACTACTCAAGCTGCAACTGGGCGAAACGGTCAACCTGTCGCGTCGGCGCTTTCTTGCTGGCACGGCTGTCGGTGCCCTGGTGCTGGGTTTCGGCCTGCCCATGGGGTCGGCCCGCGTGCAGGCAGCGGCTGCGGTAACGCCGGAGCGCGGTACTCAGGTGCCGGCGTTTCTGGAGATCCGCCCAGACGGCAAAGTGCGCCTGCTCAGTCCATTCATGGAAGGCGGGCAAGGCCCCTTCACCGCCATGGCGCAGATCGTTGGTGAAGAGCTGGACGTCGACCCGGCCAACTTCGTGGTCGACAGCGCGCCGCCCGGGGAAGCCTATGTGGTGATGGAAAACGGCATGCGCATCACCGGCGGCAGCATGTCGGTGCGCATGAGCTACCCGACCATGCGCCGTCTGGGCGCCCTGGCCCGGGCCATGCTGCTGCAGGCGGGTGCCGAGCAACTGGGCGTGCCGGTCGAAGAACTCTCCACCACGCCGGGTCACGTGGTACATACCACGACTGGCCGTTCCATCCCCTACGGTGAGCTGGCCGGACGTGCCATGGACCTGCCAGTGCCAGACCCGGCCAGCGTCAAGCTGCGCGACCCCAGCCAGTTTCGCTGGATCGGCAAGCCGGTACGTCGCCTGGATGCCTACGACAAGTCCACCGGCAAGGCCGTGTACAGCATCGACATAAAGGTCGACGGCATGCTCCACGCTGCCGTGCAGCACGCACCACGCCTGGGCATGACCGTCGGCAGCCTGCGCAACGAAGACCAGGTCAAGGCCATGAAAGGCGTGCATTCGGTGCATCAACTGCCGGGCGCCGTGGCGGTGGTTGCCGAACGCTGGTGGCACGCCAAGCGCGCGGTCGAAGCCATCCAGGTGGACTGGAAAGAGCCCGCTGCCGACAGCCCGGTACGGCCGATGCCGGCCGATTTCTCCAGCGATGGTTGGCGCGAACACCTGGCCACGGTCACGGGCCCGGCGCGCGACGATGAAAACCAGGGCGATGTGGCCGGCATGCTGGCCAGTGCCAAGACCCAAGTCGAGGCCACCTACCACAACCAGTACCTCAACCACGCCCAGCTGGAACCGCCATCGGCTCTGGCGCGCTTCAACCCGGACGGCACCCTGGAGGTGTGGCTGCCCAACCAGGCGCCGGACATGTTCCGTGACGACATCGCCAAACGCACCGGCCTGGCCCCGGCGCAGATCACCCTGCATTCGCCGCTGCTGGGCGGTTTCTTTGGCCGCCACTTCCTGTACGACTCGGCCAACCCCTACCCGCAGGCCATTGCCTTGGCCAAGGCGGTCGGCCGGCCGGTGAAACTCATCTGGAGCCGCGAGGAAGAATTCCTCCGCGATGTACTGCGCCCGGTCGCCGTGGTGAAGTTCCGCGCCGGGCTGGATGCCGACGGCCTGCCGGTGGCCCTCGAAGCAGTGAGCGCCACCGAAGGCCCGACCGAAGCCATCGCCGGCAAGCAAGGCGAAAAGCTCGACCCGACCGCGCTCGAAGGGCTGTCGGGCAAGTCTTACGCCATCGCCAACAAGCGCATCGCGCAGATCTACGTCAAAGGCCCGGCCATGCTCGGCTACTGGCGCTCGGTGGGCAACTCGCTGAACGACTTCTTCTATGAGTCGTTCCTCGACGAGTTGGCCGACAAAGGCGGCAAGGACCCGTTCGAACTGCGCCTGCACCTGCTGCGCGACAACCCGCGCCTGACCAACCTGTTGCAGGCCGTCGCCGAACTGTCCGGCGGCTGGAAGCGTGGGCCTTTCACCGCCGAGGATGGCAGCAAACGGGCGCGTGGCGTGGCCATGGCCTCGCCGTTCGGCTCGGAGGCCGCGGTCATTGCCGAAGTGTCGATCGAGAACGGCCAGGTCAAGGTGCACGACATCTGGCAGGCCATCGACCCAGGCAGCATCGTCAACCCGGCCATCATCGAGCACCAGGTCAACGGCGCCGTCGCCCTGGGCCTGTCGCAGACGCTGCTGGAAGAAGCGGTGTACGTGGATGGCAAGCCGCGCGCGCGTAACTACGATCTGTACCCGATCCTGCCGCCGTCGCGCATGGCCAGGGTACATGTGCGCATTGTCGAAAGCGGGGCGAAGATGGGCGGCATCGGCGAGCCACCGTTGCCCGCGGTGGCACCGGCGGTGGCCAACGCAGTCGCGCAGCTCACCGGCCAGCGCGTGCGCAGCCTGCCATTGAGCCGCCATACCTTCAGCTGAGCACACAAGGACGCCCCATGACCCATCGCTTCGCAAGAACCGCTTGCTGGCTGGCACTGCCGTGCCTGGTCGCGGCAAGCCTGCTGGCCTGGTACGTCACCCGCGAGCCCGCCTCGCCGTTTGCCGGTACGCAGGCCACGGCCACCGACCCGGCGCTGGTCAGCCGCGGCGAGTATGTGGCCCGGCTCAGCGACTGCGTGGCGTGCCACAGCCTGCCGGACGGCAAACCGTTCGCCGGCGGACTGGAAATGGCCACCCCGCTGGGGGCGATCCACGCCACCAACATCACCCCCGACCGCGACACCGGCATCGGTCACTACAGCCTGGCCGACTTCGACCGTGCCGTACGCCAGGGCGTCGCGCCCGGTGGCCGGCGGCTGTACCCGGCCATGCCCTACCCGTCCTACGCCAAGCTCAGCGATGACGATGTCAAGGCGCTGTACGCCTTCTTCATGCGCGGCGTACAACCGGTGCAGCAGGCCAACCTGGCCAGCGACATTCCCTGGCCGCTGAACTGGCGCTGGCCCATTGCCATGTGGAATGGCTTGTTCGCCGCCACCACGCCATACGCCGACCAGGCCGGGCAAGATGCACAGTGGAACCGCGGCGCCTACCTCGTCCAGGGTCCCGGCCACTGCGGCAGCTGCCATACGCCGCGCGGCCTGGCCTTCAACGAAAAGGCCCTGGATGACAGCGGCAAGCCGTTCCTCGCCGGAGCCCTGCTCGATGGCTGGTACGCACCGAGCCTGCGTGCCGACCCCAACACCGGGCTGGGGCGCTGGAGCGAGGCCGAGATTGCACAGTTCCTCAAGACCGGGCGCAACCGGCATGCAGTGGTATTCGGCTCGATGACCGAGGCGTTCAACAACTCCACGCAGTTCATGAGCGACGACGACCTGTCCGCCATCGCCCACTACCTCAAGTCGCTGCCCGGCGACCCGCAACGCGATGGCGCGCCGTGGCAATACCAGGCCCAGTCGGCAGCGGCACGGCTCGATAGCCCTGGGGCGCATACCTATGTAACCCGCTGTGCGTCGTGCCACGGCCTGGACGGCAAGGGCCAGGCCGAATGGATGCCACCCTTGGCCGGCGCCACTTCGGCACTGGCCAAGGAAGACGCCTCGGCGATCAATATCACCCTCAATGGTTCGCAACGGGTGGTGACGGCCGGGTTGCCCGATGCCTATCGCATGCCGGCCTTCCGTGAGCAATTGAGTGACCAGGAAATTGCAGATGTGCTGGGTTTCGTGCGCAGCGCCTGGGGGAACAATGGCGGCGCGGTGAATGCGCAGGCGGTGGGCAAGTTGCGTGGGCATACCGACCCGGCCAGCAGCAGCCCGATCATTTTGCATATGCGATGAAATCTGGTGGCTGTACCGGTCTCTTCGCGGGTGAATCCGCTCCCACAGGTACTGCACAGGTCTCATGACTAGTGCACTCCTGTGGGAGCGGGCATGCCCGCGAAGAGGCCGGCACCGCCCCCCCTTGAACATCAGGTTTAATGGAGTCCCCATGGAAAGCATCGACCTGCTGGTCCTGCGCACCACCCGAGACTGGCTCGCCGCCGGCCACCGCGCCCTGCTTGCCACGGTCGCCCGCACCTGGGGCTCCTCCCCCCGCCCGGTGGGCTCGATGATGGCGCTGCGCAGCGACGGCCGTGTGGTCGGCAGTGTCTCTGGCGGCTGCATCGAAGACGACCTTATCCACCGCTACACCAGCGCCTACGGCGGCCCCGGCATGCCGGGCGGCTTGCCCCAGGTGGTGCGCTATGGCGTCAGCGCCGACGAGGCCCACCGCTTCGGCCTGCCCTGTGGCGGTACCCTCGAACTGGTGCTGGAATTCGCCCCGTCGTTGCAACACCTCGAGCAGCTGCTCGCCGACCTCGACAGCGGCAGGCTGGTACATCGTGGGCTCGACCTGTGCAGCGGTGAAACCAGCCTCACCGCCACCACCACGCCCGAACTGTTCAGCTTCGATGGCCAGCACATGCTCAGCACCCTAGGCCCCGGCTACCGCCTGCTGCTGATCGGTGCCGGCGCGCTGGCCGAATACCTGGCGACCATGGCCCTGTTCAATGGCTTCAGCGTTTCACTGTGCGACCCGCGACCCGAGTACACCGCAGGCTGGAACGTTGCCGGCGTCAACCGCCTGGCCGGCATGCCGGACGACGTGGTCCGCGCCTTCGCCCCGGACCTGCGCAGCGCCATTGTCGCCGTCAGCCACGACCCCAAGCTGGACGACCTGGCCCTGCTCGAAGCCCTGCACAGCCCGGCGTTCTACATTGGTGCCATCGGCTCACGGCGCAACAGCCAGCTGCGCCGCGAGCGGCTGATCGAACACTTCGGCGAAAGCGAAGCGTCGTTGCAGCGCCTGCACGGCCCTATCGGCATCTATATCGGTAGCAAGACCCCGGCCGAGATCGCCGTCAGCGTCATGGCCGAGATCCTCGCGGCAAAGAACAATGTCAGCCTGCCCGGCGCGGTCAGCGTGACCCGGGCCAAGGAAGCCGCGCAGTTGGCCCTGTAGGCGCGCATCCCGGGCTGCTACTGCCAACGCTCCAGGTTTTGCTGCAACAGCTGCTCCGGCAGCGCCCCGGCAACGATCTTCTCCATCTCCCTCGCCAGCGCCTCACGCAGCTGCGGCTGGTTGCAGGGCGATTCATGGGACAGCGCCAGGTACAGCCCTTCGCTGGATATCGGTGGCTCCAGCACCTGTACAGTGTCGGCAATCCCCAAGGTGCGCGCCAGCGCCATGCCGGGGTACTGCTCGTACACCACGTAGTCGCTACGCTTGTGCACCAACTTCTCGAACGCCTGCCTGGCACCGGGTACCGCTTCGAGGGTGAGATTGGCCTTGGCGTAGTCGTCGAACTGCTGGCCGTGGCTGTTGTTGACCAGCGTGCCACCTTTGCGGCCCTTCAGGTCGGCCCACTGCCGGTAGGCAAAGGCACTGTCCTGGCGCACCCAGACAACGCTGGGTGTATGCAAAAATGCCGGAGTAATGAAGTCCATCTGTTGCTGACGGTCCTTGGTCAGGAAATACCCGGCCATCAGGTCGATTCGGCCCGTGCGTACTTCTTCCTGGGCGCGCGACCACGGCCCGCCGTAGACCACCTCGATTTCCAGCCCCAGTTGCTTGCCCAGGTACTTGAGCAGGTCGGCATTGGCACCGATCAGTTGTTGGGGGTTTTGCGGGTCGCGCCACAGGTAAGGAGGGTATTCCGGGTTGCCGGTAGCAGTCAGCCGCCGGCATTCCTCATCCGCTACCGCCGCCAGCGGCAGCAGCAACAGGCACTGCAACAGCGGCAAAGCGTGGCGAAAGCAGCGCTCGATCATCGACAACCCTCGGCACATGTATCATCCGGAGACCCGGAGCGGTGGCCAAAGGCTGCCACATCCTGTGGTCGACTGCAGCATCCATCTGTGCGTGCTGTAGACAGTCTGGACCATGTATGGCCATTGGGTTGGCCTTTCATCGGCCGGAACAAGCGGCCCTCATATTTCAGGCACCCTGCCGACGCATCGCCAGGATCGCCGCGCCAAAACCGATAAAGGTCGTGCCCACCACCCGGCTCACCCAGCGCGACAGCGACGGCCGGGTCAGCACGCCCTTGGCCCGCGCCGCCAGTGCGGCATACAGGCTCAGAGAAACCAGCGACAACGCGACGAAAATTCCGGTCAGGATCAGGAACTGCGGCAGCAACGCCGCCCCCTGGTCGATGAACTGCGGGAACAGCGCGGTGAAGAACATGGTCGCCTTGGGGTTGGTCACTGCCGTGAGGAATGCCGACTTGTACAGCTTCAGCGGCGTGGGCCGGACCTTGGCCATACCCTCTGCGGCGCCTTGCGCCAGCATCGGGCTCTTTTTCAGCAATTGCCGCGCCCCCAGGTAGAACAGGTAGCCCGCCCCCAGGATCTTCACGGCATTGAACAGCATTTCGGAACTGGCCAGCAGCGCACCCAGCCCCAGCATGGCGGCAGCCGACAGGCAGAACAGGCCCGAGCCATTGCCCAGTGACGACCAGATCGCGCTGCGCTGGCCATGGGCGAGGCTGTTGTTGATGGCCATCAGGGTGGCAGGGCCGGGGCTGGCGATCGCGATGGCAGCGACCAGGGTAAAGGCAAACAGCGAGTGAGAATCCATTTTCAGGCTCGTCAGACAATCAGGAAAGGGCGCGCGCGGGACACGCAGGTTCAACCTGTATTCTGCCGCTTGGCCGCCTTCTTGGCGATAGCCTTCATTCGCGTTGCGGCCCGCTGCACGGTGGCCATCTTCTCGGGGCGCTTCATGCCCCGCCATTTGCGAATTTCGTCACGGGTGCGGCCGCAGCTCACGCACAACTCGCTGTTGAGCTGGCACAGCGAGACGCAAGGGTTGTCGATGTCTTTCGCCATGCCACCACTCAGCCGGGCATTTCCGCCTGTGCACGCTCGGCGGCACTGTGAAACACCTGGCGTACTTCCTCGGCCTTGACCTTGCTGACCGACCTGGCAGCCAGCAGCTCGTCGACCACACGCAAGCCCTGCTCCAGGGCGGTGGCCAGTTGCTCGCGGTCGGAGGCGTCAGCGATATCACCCAGATAAGGAGCGATGAGATACACGTAACGGTCCTGCAGCTTGAGCGCTTCCAGCGCGTCGAGGGCTTTCTGGAACCGATCGGCAGCGGCAGGGCTCATGCTCAATTTATCGAAATGAATCAGGCTCACACGGTCAGTGGCCATTTTGACGAATCTCCGTTTCCTGGTGCGGCCAGGCCCACAAGCAGCAGCGCTTCTACGGTGCTCGGATGTGCAGGCCCGGGGAATGCCCATCAGGGTACCAGAACGCGAGACAGAAAGGGCCATCGCCCCCAGAACTAAAAGTATCTGGCAGGTCGCGTAATGGACGCCCCGGGGCGCTATCGGGACAGGAGCTGCCGTTTCCTGCACAGGATAATCGTGCCAGCAGTCTCCCCGCCGAGGGAGTCATCGAACTCGGTAGCCCACACAAAACTACAAGCCTGTACCTGCAGGTAAGCCAGAAAGGGGCCTCATCATTCATGGCAAAGGAACACATCACCGAAACGCTCGACCTTGGCGTGACGGACCCCTCGAAAACCGCAGAAGCACGCCAGGACCGGCATTTCGAGGGCAAGCTTGACTGGATCGTCTTTGGCTTCACCAGCCTCCTGGCAATCGCTTTCGTCCTCTGGGGCTTCCTCAATCAGGCCAGCCTCGCCAGCAGCGCCTCCAGCGCGCAATCCTGGGTCATTCTCAACTTCGGCTGGTTCTTCGTACTCACCTCTACCCTGTTCGTGGTGTTCGTGCTGTGGCTGGCCGCCAGCCGATACGGCCGGGTTCCGCTGGGCCGTGATGGCGAACAGCCAGAATTCCGCACGGTGTCCTGGGTGGCGATGATGTTCAGCGCCGGCATGGGCATCGGCCTGATGTTCTTCGGCGTTGCCGAACCGCTGTCGCACTACGTGTCGCCACCGCCTGGGACGACCACTGGGCAGTCCAGCGAGGCGATGCAGGTGGCCATGGCCACCACGCTGTTCCACTGGACCCTGCACCCCTGGGCCATGTACGCCATCGTCGGCCTGGTGATTGCCTATGGCACCTTCCGCCGCGGCCGCTCGCAGTTGATTTCTGCCGCCTTTCGGCCATTGATCGGCAAGCATGCCAACGGCCCGCTCGGCCGCCTGATAGACATGATGGCGATCTTCGCCACGCTGTTCGGCTCGGCTGCCTCGCTGGGCCTCGGCGCGCTGCAGATCGCCGGTGGCCTGGAGTACAACGGCTGGATCGAAAGCCCTGGCAAGCTGTTCTACATCTCGATCATCACTTTGCTGACCATTGCCTTCGTCACCTCGGCGGTGTCGGGCATCGGCAAGGGCATCCAGTGGCTGTCCAACACCAACATGGTGCTGGCACTGGTGCTGGCAGTGTTCGTGTTTTTGGTCGGCCCGACCCTGCTGATGCTCAACCTGCTGCCAACCTCGATCGGCATCTACGCCAAGATGCTGCCGGAAATGATGGCCCGCACCAACGCCAGCGGCGGTGAGCAGATGAACAGCTGGCTGGCCGGCTGGACCGTGTTCTACTGGGCCTGGTGGATTTCCTGGACGCCGTTCGTGGGCATGTTCATCGCCCGTATCAGCCGCGGCCGCACCATCCGCCAGTTCGTCACCGGGGTGCTGCTGGTACCGAGCCTGGTCAGCCTGGTGTGGTTCACCATCTTTGGCGGCGCGAGTATCGATGCCCTGCGCGAAGGCGCCTTCCAGCTGGCCAATGGTGCGGTCAACAGCAACCACGCGCTGTACCAGCTGCTGGACAGCTACCCGCTGGCCTCGGCGACTTCAGTGCTGGTGATGGTTCTGGTGGGTATCTTCTTCGTCTCCGGTGCCGATGCGGCCTCACTGGTCATGGGCACGCTATCGGAGCACGGCACCACCACGCCATCGCGACGCACGGTGATTTTCTGGGGTGCGCTGACCGGTACGGTGGCGGCGATCATGCTGGCAATCGGCGACCCACGCGACCCTGGCGAGGCGCTGACTGGCCTGCAGAACCTGACCATCGTCGTGGCCCTGCCGTTCGTCGTGGTGATGGTGCTGCTATGCCTGGCGCTGTACCGCGACCTGCGCAAGGACCCGATGATGCTGCGCCACCTGCGCGGCAACGAGCTGATCGAGAAGGCCGTGCTGTATGGCGCGGTGAAGCATGGCGAAGAGTTCTACATCGTGGTGCAGGAGAAGAAGACTTCGACCAAGCCGGCGTCGGCAGAGGCCGAAGTGACCGGCAACTGACCTGGCAAGTTTGTGGAATCGGGGGCTGCTGCGCAGCACCCGATCAAGATGCCTTCACTGCCGTGGTCAGCCCTTCAACGCCGCCTCTATCCTGGCCACATCGATCTTGCCCATCTGCATCATGGCATCGAACGCCCGCTTGGCCGCCGCCCGGTCGGGGTGGCCGATGGCTTCGATGAGGATGCGTGGGGTGATCTGCCACGAAATCCCCCATTTATCCTTGCACCAGCCGCAGACGCTGGCCTCCCCGCCGTTGCCGACAATGGCATCCCACAAGCGGTCGGTCTCGGCCTGGTCCTCGGTGCTGACCTGGAATGAAAACGCCTCGCAATGCGTGAAGGCCTTGCCTCCGTTGAGCCCCACGCACGGAATACCCATGACGCTGAACTCCACGGTAATCACATCACCCTGTTTCCCGGATGGATAATCAGCAGGTGCCTGATGCACCGCTATCACTGTCGTGTCGGGGAAGACGCTGGCGTAAAAGTTCGCGGCCTCCTCGGCGTCGTTGTCGTACCAGAGGCAGATTGTGTTCTTGGCTGTCATGGTCTTGCTCCATGAAAGAGTGTGAGCCCTTGAGTCTAGTCCGGAGTTGCCGGTTGGAGCCTTGCAACATCCTGCAGACATTTCCGATATCAGGTAGTGAACCTGCTGACAAAAAAACGGTCTTTCGCTAACGGTCAACTCACCGACCGGTTCATCGGCCCAGTCACCGGGCCTACTTTTGTCCTGTTTCAGCGAAGACCCAACATGCCCGATTCCCGCCCAACTGCTTCCGCCCTCACTGCCCTGCGCAGCGGCCTGATCGCCGCCCTGGTGGCCCTTGCCGTACCGGTGCACGCCGAAGAGCCTGCCAGCGATGCGCGCTGGGTCAGCGACAGCCTGAGCACCTATGTGCGCAGTGGACCGACCGATGGCCACCGCATCGTCGGTACGCTCAAGTCCGGGCAGAAGCTGACCCTGATCGGCAGCCAGGGCAACTACAGCCAGGTGCGCGGGCAAAACGGCGATGTGGTGTGGATTCTCAGCAACGACCTGCAGTCGGTGCCAGGCCAGGGCGAGCGCCTGCCGCAGCTCGATGCCCAGGTCGCGGACCTGACCGGGCAATTGAAGAATATCGACGACAGCTGGAAGAACCGCGTGCAGGGCATGCAGGAAACCCTAGATTCACGCAAGAAACTGATCGACGAGCTGGAAGCGCGCAACAAGGCGCTGAATGAACAGCTCGACCAGAGCCAGTCGGAGCTGCGCGATACCCAGGCACGCCTGGGGGACGAGAACAAACAGGTGATGATGCGCTACATGGTGTATGGCGGCAGCATTGCCGGCGCGGGCTTGCTGGCGGGGCTGATCCTGCCGTCGCTGACCCGTGGGCGCAGGAAGAACGATCGCTGGTTCTGACTGGGCCCTCCTGCACTGGCCTCTTCGCGGGCTTGCCCGCTCCCACAGGATTTCCAACAGGCCCAAGGCCTGTGCAGTACCTGTGGGAGCGGGCAAGCCCGCGAAGAGGCCAGTGCAGGACTGCAGCTACTTCCCGCGCGCCTTGTTGTAGATGGTCTTGGCCCGGTCTGCCGAGGCCTGGCACTTGGTCATGTCCCCCGCAGTCTGCCCCTCCTTGGCCTGCTTCAACAGCTCGTGGTAGTCGTGCGCCATGCCACCGTGCAGTGCCTGGCCATCGGTCTTTTGAATGTCTTCAAGCTCCTTGATCTTGGCCGCACAGTTGCTCACAGGGTCTGCGTGTGCGGCAAAACTGAGGACCGAGGCAATCACCAGCAAAGGTATGCATTTCGTGGATTTCATGGAGCGTTCTCCTGGAAAACCTGAAGGGTCGTCGAGATGACAGGCTCGACGCAGCAAACAGCATAGACGGCCATGCGCCCCGGCGCCTCGCCTCAGCTCAGGGGCTATGCCCCCTCGGCAAACAGGAAATCGATGAACACCCGCACTCGCAGCGGCATGTGCCGGGCCTGGGGGTAGATCAGCATGAATGGCCGCGAGGTCCCGCCAAACTCAGCGAGCACTTCCACCAGTTCGCCACTGGCCAGCGCGTCCTGCACGGTAAAGCGGTAAGCCTGCATCAGCCCACCGCCATGACGCACCAGCGTGGCGGTGGCGAGGAAGTCGCCCAGGCAGGTAAACCCACCCTGGGTTTCGATCTCCACCTGCTGGCCATCCTGGCGAAAGCTCCACGGCGGCCGGCGGCCACTGCTTGGCAGCTCGAACTGGATGCACTCATGTTGCAGCAGGTCGTGCGGTGTTTGTGGCGTGCCGGCACGGGCCAGATAGCCTGGTGTGGCCACCACCACCAGTTCGGCATCTTCCAGGCGGCGCGCCACCAGCCGTGAATCGGCCGGCTCGCGGCCACGAATCGCCAGGTCGAACGGTTCCTCGGCGAAGTCGACGTTGCGGTTGCTGACATGCACATCCACCTGCACCTTCGGGTAGCGCTGGCGAAACCGCGGCAGCAGCGGCAACAGCCGGTGATGGGCATAAGGCGTGGGCGCACTGATGCGCAGGCGGCCGCTCGGCTCGACCTGCCCGCCCGTGACCTGGCGCTCGGCCTCGACCAGTTGCCCCAGCGCCTGCCGGCATTGCTGGTAATAGGCCTGGCCCGCTGCGGACAGGCGCATCTGCCGGGTGGTGCGGACGAACAAACGCACGCCCAGGCGCTCTTCCAGGCGCGCCACGCTGCGGCTGACCGCCGCCGGGGTAACGCCGGCCTCCGTGGCCGCAGCAGTGAAACTGCCGCTGTCGGCGGCCAGGCAGAACAGCTCCAGGCTGCCCAGTTGCAGGTCATCGAAATGGCGGGTCATGACGGCTCGATTGATTACATGATGTATCGATTGAAATGCCCTTCGCCTCATTTTTCAAGTGCTGGTAGCAGCCTACAGTGGCTCCACACCGAGCCCATGGCTCACTTCACTGGAGATCATGCACATGAACACGCCACGCACCGTCATCATCACCGGAGCCTCCAGCGGCCTGGGTTTCGCCCTGGCCGAGGCCTTCCTCGAACGCGGCGACAACGTGGTCGGCAATGCCCGCAGCCAGGCCCGCCTGGAGCAGGCCGCCGCCCGCCTCGGCAACCCTTCGCGCTTCATCGGCGTAGCTGGCGACATCGCCGAGCCGGGCACGGCGCAGCGCCTGTTCGCCAGCGCTGAGCAAGCCTTTGGCGGGGTCGACCTGCTGATCAACAACGCCGGCATCTTCATTGCCAAGCCGTTTGCCGAGTACAGCGAAGCGGATGTCGACGCCCTGGTCGGCACCAACCTCAAGGGTTTCTTCTACCCTGCCCAGGAAGCGGCGCGGATCATGACCAGGCAAGGGCATGGTCAGATCATCGCCATCACCGCCTCCATCGCCTTGCAACCGGACACCCGCGTGCCGGCCCTGCTGCCGGTGCTGGTCAAGGGCGGCCTGAACCAGGCGGTGAAAGGCCTGGCGCTGGAACTGGCGGCCAGCGGCGTGCAAGTGAATGCGGTGGCGCCAGGGATCATCGATACGCCGCTGCATGGCGGCAATGTGCAGGGGCTGGGCGCGCTGTCACCCAGTGGCCGCACCGGCACGCCGCAGGATGTTGTGGATGCGGTGTTGTACCTGGCCGACTCACGTTTCGTCAGCGGCGTGATCCTGCCGGTGGATGGCGGTAGCACCGCTGGCACCTGGCATTAACAGAGGAGCGAGAACCATGCCCTATGTCCACATTCGCGTGACCGATGAAGGCGTGAACGCTGAGCACAAGCGCCAGCTGATCGAACAGACGACCCGCATGCTGCAGCAGGTACTGGGCAAGCCGCCGGCCAGTACCTTTGTGGTGATCGAGGAGGTACCAACCGATAACTGGGGGGTTGGCGGGGAGACCGTGACTGCGGTGCGGGCCCGTGAGCGGGGGTGATCCCTGGGGCCGCTTTGCGGCCCCTACTGCCGTAACCGCTCCAGCGCCTGCAACACATACCCTGTGGCCCGCTCCACCTGCCCTTCCCGGCAGGCAATGCCCAATTGCCGCCACAACCCTGGCCGCAGCGGCCGGCGGGCAATGCGCCGGTCCAGCTCGGCTGCCTCCCCCTCCTGCGGCAGCAACGTTGCCCCATACCCGGCCCCGACCAGGCTCTTGATCGCATCGTTGTAGTTCAGCTCGATTCGCGGCTCGGGGTACAACCCCGCCGCCGCGAACCACTCCCCGGTCACCCGCGACAACTGGGTGCTGCTGTCGTTGAGGATCAACGCCCGCTGCGCCAGCCAGGCCGGCGTAACCTTGGCCGGCGGCTGCCAGTCGGCCGGCACGTAGGCCAGGATCGGGTCACGCCGCCAGGGGGTAACCCTAAGCCCTTTGCCGGCCACCTGCGGCAAGGCCACCAGGCCGATATCCAGCGTGCCCTCGCGCAGGCGCGTCAGCGAGGCCTGGGAGGTCAGCACCTGTACCTGCACATCGATCCCCGGGTGCACCGTGCGCAGGTGCTCCAGCGCCTGCGGCAGCAGGTGGGCAATGGCACCGGTGGAAGCGCCCAGGCGCACCCGCCCGGTCAGGCCTTCGACTTGCCGGCGCACTTCGTCCAGCGCCAGGTCGGCGTCGGCCAGCAGGCGGCGGGCACGGGCCAGCAGGGTTTCGCCGATGGCCGTGGGCCGCACCTGGCCGCGGGTACGGGTGAGCAAGGGGGCGCCGATGCGCGCCTCCAGTTCGGCCACGTGCAGGCTGATGGTGGGCGGCGCCAGGCTTAGCTGGCGGGCGGCGTCGGCAAAGGAGCCCAGGTCGGAGATGACCACCAAGGTGCGCAGGCGATCGAGGCTGATTTCACGCATGGGCCAAACTCATTCAGAAAAGATGAATACATCGATCATCATATTCAAATTTTCTTTAGCAAAGCCACAGGCGAGCATAGGCCATCCCTCCCCGACCGGACTTTGACCATGCACACCCCTGTTGTCTTCATCGACGGCGACCAAGGCACCACCGGCCTGCAGATCCATGCCCGCTTGCAAGGCCGCAGCGATCTGCGCCTGCTGACCCTGGCCGAAGCCGAGCGCAAAGACCCGCAACGCCGCCGCGAGGCGATCAACAGCGCCGACATCGCCCTGCTGTGCCTGCCCGACGAGGCCGCCCGCGAGGCCGTGACGACGATCCACAACCCGCAGGTGCGGGTGATCGACGCAAGCTCCGCGCACCGCACCACCCCAGGCTGGGTCTATGGCCTGCCGGAGCTCGACGAGCAGCAAACCGAACGCATCGCGCACAGCAAGCGCGTCAGCAACCCCGGCTGCTACCCCACCGGCGCCATCGCCCTGCTGCGCCCACTGGTCAAGGCTGGCCTGCTGCCAGCGGATTACCCGCTGAACATCCACGCCATCTCCGGCTATTCCGGTGGTGGCCGCGCCGCAGTCGAACGGCATGAGCAGCCCACCGCTGGCAAAACCCCGGCCCTGCAACTGTACGGCCTGGAACTGGCGCACAAGCACGTGCCGGAAATCCAGCAGCACGCCGGGCTGTCGGCGCGGCCGATGTTCATGCCCGGCTACGGTGCCTACCGCCAGGGCATTGTGCTGAGCATCCCGCTGCAGTTGCGCCTGCTGCCCGGCCAGGTCAGTGCCGAGCAGCTGCAGGCCTGCCTGGAGCAGCATTACCAGGGTGCCCGCCACGTCCAGCTGATGCCCCTGCACCAGCACGGCGCAGCACCGAACCTCGACCCCGAGGCGTTGAACGACAGCAACGACCTGCGCCTGGCGCTTTACGCCAACCCGGAGCACGGCCAGGTGCTGCTGACCGCAGTGTTCGACAACCTCGGCAAAGGTGCCTCCGGCGCGGCGGTGCAAAACCTCGACCTGATGCTCGGTGCATTACAGGTACAAGGCTGATCGGCAAAACCGGTTAGACTGTACAGCCCGCGCCCGCACGGCGCGGGCTGTCTATCTACCCGCCGGAGCCTGCCCCCCGATGTTCATCCTGAGCCGCCTCGACAGCGTGCCGCCTGAATCTTTCCAGAACCAGATCCGCGAGCTGGTGATCCACCACGTCGGCGAACTGAGCAGTGTCGCCATCAGCGCCGACAACCCGCTGTACCCGCTGTACCAGTACGGCGTCGGCATGGAAGTGCACCAGTACCTGCAAGCGCTGGACGGCACCCGCGGCCTGGCCGTGGCACTGACCCTGGCGCTGGATGCCGACGCGCCGGACCAATTGCTGGGCTTTGCCCTGTCGCTGCCGGCCGAGGACGATGAACAGGCGTGCGCCCTGGCGTTCCTGGCCGTACGCGCCAGCCATCGCCGCCAGGGTATCGCCCGTGCGCTGCTGGGCGACCTGCAGGCACGCCATGCCTGCGTCGAGTTGAATGCCTTTGCCAGCCAGGTACCGTGGTTCGAGGCGATGGGCATGCAAGTGGTGGCCGCCAATGGGCCGCAGGTGCTGATGAGCAGTACCGGGCAGGCTAGTGGCGCGCTGATCGGACGGCTGGATATTGCGCCGATCTACCAGACGGCGGAAGTGATGCAGATCCATACCTACCTGCTCAACCAGCAAGGTGAGGATGCGATGATCGAAGCGGAGCAGATGCGGGATGAGCGGCTGGACGAACTGACCGCTCAGGCGCAGGAGTGTGTACGGCAGCGCAAGACCGTACATTGATCCGAGGGCCTGTTCGCGGGCTCGCCCGTTCCCACAGGGGTATCACAAGGCCAAAGGGCGGCAGGATACCTGTGGGGGCGGGCAAGCCCGCGAAGAAGCCCCTCTGGCCCTTCAGCCATGCACCCAACGCCGATGCAATCCACGCGCAAAGGCATCGAGCACAAACCCCAGCACCCCGATCAGCAGCACCATCGCCATCAGCTCGGAATACGCCAACCGGTCGCGGGTATCGAGAATGAAGTACCCCAGCCCGGCACTCACCCCGAGCATTTCGCACGGCACCAGCACGATCCACAGAATGCCGATGGCCAGGCGCACGCCGGTCAGCACATGGCCGATCACACCGGGCACGATCACCTTGCACAAGGTCTCCCGGCGCGTCGCACTCAAACTGCGGCTCAACTGCAACCAGCGCGGGTCCAGCTGCCTTACCCCGGCCGCCGTGTTCAGCAAGATCGGCCACAACGCGGCAAACGCCAGCAGGAAGTAGATAGGCTGGTCCCCCACGCCCATCAGCATCACCACCACCGGCATCCACGACAGCGGCGAGATCATGCGCAGGAACTGGAACGCCGGCGTGGTCGCCGCCTCCAGGTGCCGGTAGCTGCCCACCAGCAAGCCCAGCGGCACACCAATCAGCAGCGCCAGCAGCAGCCCGACCAGGATGCGCTTGAGGCTGACCCAGATATGCCCGTAAACCTCGCCCTGCCCCAGCAACTCGACCAGGCTGGCCAGGGTCGCCGCCGGCGAAAAGCGCGCCGACAGGCCATCGGCCTGGCCGAACAGCGCAACACCGGCCCACCACAACAGCAACAACCCCAGCAACCCGGCCAGACCCAGGCCGGCATGAACGACATGCGTGCGCATCAGACCGCGAACTCCTCGCTACGCTCGAAGTTGTCGGCAATGCCGAACACCGACGGCCCGCCAACGGTAGCGATGGCGTTGCGCACGAAGCGGTCGTCGACCAGGTCGCGGGCGGTCTGCGCCGGGTCCAGGCCGGCCAGGAACGCGTGGTCACCCTCGATCAGGGTGGTTTTCAGGCGCTTGACCAGTTCTTCCGTGTAGCTGGGGAACGGGTAAGGCTGGAAATCGATGCGTTTTTCGTCCCACTGCTGGTGGCGAATGGCGCCACTGGCAATATAACCGGCACGGTCCTCGGCAGCCGGGGCCAGCACTTTGCTCAGCACTGCGGGCTCATGCGGGGTGTACTTGTTGGGGCCGGCCTTGGACAACAACGCGGCGGCCTCGGCGCGGTGGTCGCGGGTCCAGTGCTGGGCCTTGACGATGGCGTTGACCACCTTCTGCGACCACTCCGGGCGGTTGTTCAGGTCGTGCTCGTGCATGAACACCACGCAGCAGGCGTGGTTGCGCCACACATCGCCGGTAAAGCGCTGCACGCGGCCGACCTTGAGGTTCTCGGCCAGGGCGTTGAATGGCTCGGCAACGATATAGCCAGCGATGCGCTTGCTGGCCAGCGCCGGCGGCATGTCGGATGGCGGCAACACCAGCAGGTTGACTTCGTTGCCGGCCAGTGGCGCATTGGCCGGCTTCGACACCGGGGTCAGGCCGTTGTCGTTGAGCATCTGCTGCAGCACCACGTTATGGATGGAATACCAGAACGGGATGGCCACGGTCTTGCCGCCCAGCTGTTTCATGTCGCTGATGTCCGGGGCCACGGTAAGGCCGGAACCGCCCACATGGTTCCAGGCCACCACCTTGGCCGGCACCTTGCTGCCGTAGCGGGCCCACACGGTCATTGGCGACAGCAGGTGAATGACATTGACCTGGCCGGAGATGAACGCCTCGATCACCTGCGCCCAGCTGCGCAGCAGCACCGGGCGCTCGGCCTTGATGCCTTCGGCCTCGAACAGGCCGTTGTTGTGCGCCACCAGCAGCGGCGTGGCGTCGGTGATCGGCAGGTAGCCGATACGCACCGGCGCGTCCGGCTCGGTGGCGGCCCGGGCCTGCAGGCTCGACAGCAACGGCAGCGCACCGGCGGCCGTGAGCATGGCGCCAAGCTTGAGGAAATCGCGACGCGAAGAAGAGGAACAGCAGTCATCCATGCACATGGACAGCCTCCGAGGGCAACGGGGTTGGGGTGGGTTCGACTGTGCGGCTTGCCCGCCGAAGGGTTTTGAGGATTTCGATGCGCAAGGCGCCCAGTTCCTCGACCCGCTGCGTCCGTGGTTGCGGCAGGTCGATGTGCCACTGGCCGAGGGTGTGCGCTGGGTGGTTGCCCAGTAGCAGGACCCGGTCGGACAGCAGCAGGGCTTCGTCGATATCGTGAGTGATCAGCACCGCCGCCGTGTTATGGGTGGCGATCAGTTGCAGCAGCAGTTGCTGCATGTCGGCCCGGGTCACTTCATCGAGCGCGCCGAACGGCTCGTCGAGCAGCAGCACTTCGGGCTGGCGGGCCAGGCAGCGGGCCAGCGCAGTGCGCTGGGCCATGCCCCCGGACAACTGCGCCGGGTACTGGCCGCGGGCATGGGCCAGGCCGACAGCGGCAATCGCGTGGTCGATGCGGGCGCGCCGTTCGGCAGCGGCCAGTTTGGGCTGGCGGGCGAAGTCCAGGCCGAAGGCGACGTTCTTCTCCAGGCTCAACCAGGGCAACAGGCTCGGGTCCTGGAAGGCCACCGCCAGGCGTGGGTGCGGGCCCTGCAGCGGCTGGCCGTGCAGGGTCACGCTGCCACTGCGGGGCTGTTGCAGGCCGGCCAGCACCCGCAGCAGGCTGGACTTGCCAACCCCGCTGGGGCCAAGGATGGTCACCACTTCGCCCGGTGCCAGCTGCAGGTCGAACTGCGCCAGCACCGCCTGCCAGCCACCCTCGCGCGGGTAGCCCAGGCTGATGTCGCGGGCTTCGAGCAACACTGGGCTCATGCCGCGCCCGCCTGGCGTTGCAGTTCGGCGCGCAATTGCACCAGGCTGGGCGTGACGATCGGCACGAAAGCCGACTCGCGCCAGCGGCGGGCAAAGCCTTCACCGTACTCGCTGAGGTAAGCTTTGCCACCACTGGCCTGCAACTCCAGCTGCACGGCGTCGGCAGCGCTTTCGGCCAGGGTGATGCGCAGCTTGAACAAGGCAGCCGGCTGCTGCTGGAAGCGGCCATCGAGCAGGCCCTGCTTGAGCTCGCTCACGGTGTTTTCCAGGCGCTCGCTGAGTACCAGGCGTGCTTCGTCGAGGAACGAGGCACGGCCATGCAGGTGTGCCTGCACTTCCGCCAGCGCCCGCCGCGCCAGGCCAATGGCCATGCCGCATTGCAGCGCCAGGAACGCCGGGCGTACCCGGGGCAGGAACTCGCGGGCATTTTCGTGCAGTAACCAGCCACGCTGCAATTGCACCTGGTGGAAGGCCAGTGCCGCGGTATTGCTCGACTGCAGACCCATCAGTTGCAGGTCGTCGGAGCGCTCCAGGCCTTGTGCGTCGGACGGAATGGCCAGCACGAACGGGGCGCCACCGCCTTCGTCTTCGATGGCCGCAGCCACCACGAAGCCGCTTTTGCGCAGGTTGGTCACCCAGTGCAGGCGACCTTCCAGGTGCCAGCCATCCTCTGCCGGGCGGCCGCGCACCTGCAGGGCTTCGATGCCGGACAGGAACTTCATGGCGTTGGACAGCCCGGTGGCGCCGGCCAGTTCGCCAGTCAGCAGGCGCGGCAGCAGGCGCTCGCGCAGAGGCTGGTTGGGGCTGTGCAACAGGTATTCGATGAAGGCGCGCTGGCCCCAGCAGACGAACGCCGCTGCCAGCGAGCGGCTGGCGATCGCGGCGATGGCCTCGACCGCGTCGGTCACCTGCCCGCCCGTGCCCCCCAGGGCCGGGTCGACACCGACGCGCAGCAGCTGCGATTCGGCGATCTGCGCCAGCACCAGCTGAGGCTCGCACTGGCCCCGATCAATGGCCTCGGCATTGGCATCCAGCCAGTGTCGAAATGCACAATCTTGCATGGTCTTGCTCCTTTTGGGACGCCGGGGCCGCTTTGCGGCCCGTTCGCGGCACAAGGCCGCTCCTGCAACGACCGCATCATGGCCGCTAGCAAACAGGGTCTATGCAGATGGCTGCCAGCGGTACTTGCCCAGCTCGTCATTGAGCGGCGTCTGGGCGAACACATTAGCAAAGTTGCACAGGGTTGCGAGGCTCACGCCCAGAATCACCTCCAGCGCGTTACCTTCACTGAAGCCGGCCGCTCGGAAGGCCTGGTATGTGGCCTCGCTGACATTGCCACGGGTGGCGATCACTTCGCGGGCGAACGCGGCCAGGGTTTCATAACGGGCATCGGGCAGCTCGCCACGGGCACGCAGGGCATCGACCACCTCCTGCGGCAGCTTGGCCTTGTTCAGGGCCACGGCCGTGTGGCCGGCCACGCAGAAGTCGCAGCCATGCTGGGTGGCGGCAATCAGTTGCACCACTTCACGCTCGGCCAGGCTCAGTTCGGATTTGCCGTTGAGTGCCGAAACGGTCACGTAGGTTTCCAGTGCCGCCGGGGCATTGGCCAGCACGCCCAGCAGGTTGGGGATGAAGCCGGAGTTCTTCTGCGCGTTCTCGAGGAACGGACGGGCCGCTTCCGGGGCGCTCTGCAGCGTGTGTAAAGTAATGCGAGAGGACATGGAGTGGTCTCCTTTGATGGGTGTCACTACAGTCTGTTGGTTATAAGAACTACCCTCCATATTCATCAGTCGCCTTTCCTTGCTCTTGAGTCTTTGCATTAGATGATTTCGTCCAGCCACCTTGTCGATTGGTTATTAGAAGGCCTGGAGCTCGATGCCAGCCTGTTCCATGTAGGCCGCTACTGCGGCGGCTGGCACGCCAGCACCCAGGGCATGGGCCGGGCCAGCTTCCACCTGGTGGTGCAGGGGCATTGCTGGTTGCACATCGACGGCCAGCCCGAGGCACTGCGGCTGGAGGCCGGCGATGCGGTGTTCCTGCTGCGCGACCTCGGCTATCGCCTGGCCAGTGACCAGGACCCGGCCAGTGCCTGCGCCCAGCCGCGCCAGCGCATGCAGGCCATGGACACCGAGGCGGTCGATGGCGTGGGGCTGGTGTGTGGTTTCTTCCACTTCAAGCCGGGCTTGTCGGCGCTGATCGTCGACGGCCTGGCCGACTGGATATTGCTGCGCGCCAATGAACCGGCCGGGCATGCGGCGCGGGCGTTGTTCGAGCTGATTCTGGAGGAATGCCGGCGCGCCGCCGGGCCATCGCAGGGGTTGCTGGAGCGGCTGACGCACTTGTTGTTCCTGTATGTGCTGCGCCAGCAGGTGCATGCCGGGCAATCGCTGGGCGGGCTGGTCGCCCTCGCCCGGCAACCGGCGTTTGCCGGGCTGCTGGAGCAGTTGATAGAGCAACCGGGGCAAGCGTGGACGCTGGAAAGCATGGCGGCCTGCACCGGGTTGTCGCGGTCGGCGTTTTTCAAGCGTTTCAATGAACTGGCCGGACAGTCGCCGGGGCAAGTACTGCTGGCGTTGCGCATGCGCCATGCCAGCCAGTTGCTACAGGCGGGGCATACCGTGGAGCAGGTGGGGGCGCAGGTGGGGTACCAGTCGGTGGCGGCGTTTACCCGGGCGTTTGCCAAGGCGGTGGGGGTACAACCGGGGGCGTATCGGCGGCAGCATGAGGGGCGTTAGCCTGGACTGGCCTCTTCGCGGGTAAACCCGCTCCCACAGGTACCCCACAAGTCTCAGAGATTGTGATGCCCCTGTGGGAGCGGGTTTACCCGCGAAGAGGCCGGTGCAGGCAACAGATTCACACCTGACTGACCGGAATATCCCCTGCCCCCTTACCCTCCCGCCGCTCACCCATCCAGGCATTGACCTTCTGCCCGAACTCGGCCGGCGCCTTGCGCCCGAACCGCCGCGCCAGATCAAGGATGGTCTGCTGCGCCAGGGCCTCTTCCATGCGCTTCTGCGCACCCAGCATCACCGCATGGATCGCGCAGGTGCCCTCGGTCGCCCAACCCGGTGGCGAACCCTCGAACAGGCTGCAGCGTTCGCGAACTTCGCGGCAGTCGAAGATCTTCTTCGGCCCGTCGATGGCATTGACGATATCCAGCACGCTGATTTCATCCGACGGCCGCGCCAGCCGGAAGCCACCGCGCACGCCCTCGGTGGCAGCCACCAGCCCGGCACGGGCCAGCTTGGTGAAGACCTTGGCCAGGTACTCCTGGGGCACTCCCTGCAACTCCGCCAGGTCGCGCACGCTGGACTCGCGCGAGTCGCCCCGCTCGTCCACCAGGAACAGCAGGCAATGGATACCGTATTCGACGCCAGCACTGTAGAGCGACATATCTATCTCCGACCAATCTTGTCGCAAATGATACGCCCGTAGTACCTGGGCCGCAAAGCGCGCGGCTGCCGCCGGTCGGCCTGTTCAATCCATTCAACCCAACAAATACGGCTATTCCGGCCAGGAAGCAGCGGTGCGCAGTGTCACCCTCGTGTAAAAAAGACTTGCACCCACAAACTACGACTAATAGAGTCGTAGTTATTCGAGCGGCACACAACTCGCCCTCGAAGCCCCCTTCGAACCTTGCGGAGCACCCTCATGAAATCGAACATTCTCATCATCGGTGCCGGCTTTGCCGGTGTCTGGAGCGCCCTCAGCGCCGCACGCCTGCTCGACCAGGCCCAGCGCGCCGACGTCAGCATCAGCGTCCTCGCTCCACAGCCAGAACTGCGCATCCGCCCGCGCTTCTACGAGGCCGACGTGCACGGCATGAAGGCCCCGCTGGGCGAGCTGTTCGAAGCCGTGGGCATTCACTTCATCCCGGGCAGCGCCGACAACATCGATACCGAAGGGCGCAGTGTCAGCTACACCGACGCCCAGGGGCTCCGGCAACGGATCGCCTACGACCGCCTGATCCTCGCTGCCGGCAGCCAGGTCGCACGCCCGGCAGTGCCTGGCCTGGCCGAACATGCATTCGATGTCGACCAGATGGAGTCGGCCATGCGCCTGGAGCGCCACCTGGTCGGCCTGGCCGCCCTGCCCGCTTCGCCTGCACGCAACACCGTGGTGGTCTGCGGTGGTGGCTTCACGGGCATTGAAACCGCTACGGAAATGCCTGCCCGTCTGCGGGCCATCCTTGGTGCCAGTGCGGCGCTGCGGGTAGTGGTGGTCGATCGCGGTGCGCAGGTTGGCGCGGCGCTGGGCGCAGGTATCACGCCATCGATCGTCGCCGCCAGCGAACAGGCCGGGGTCGAGTGGCAGATCGGCGCCTCGGTAGTGGCCGTCGATGCCGGTGGCGTTACCCTGGACAACGGCGACCATATCGCCAGCAATACCGTGATCTGGACCGTTGGCGTCAAGGCGAGCCCGCTGACTGCACAGGTTTCCGGCGAACGCGACAACTTCGGCCGGTTGAAAGTGGACGGCCACCTGAAGGTGCTGGGCCAGGACCATGTGTACGCCACCGGCGACACCGCCTGGGCCGCGGTGGACGAGCTGGGCAACCACGCCTTGATGACCTGCCAGCACGCCATCCCGATGGGCCGCCACAGCGGCAACAACGCCGCGGCCGACCTGCTCGGCCTGCAGCCGCTGGTATACCGCCAGCCCAAGTACGTCACCTGCCTGGATCTGGGCGAATGGGGCGCGGCGTATAGCGAGGGTTGGGAGCGCGAACTGAAACTGCATGGCCAGGAAGGCAAAGACCTCAAGCGCCAGATCAACTCTGTGTGGATCTACCCGCCAGCAGCTGATCGCGCCCTGGCCCTGGCCGCTGCCGACCCGTCGATTGCCATCGCTTGACGCAATGGTCTCTGAACTGCCGGGCCACTTTGTGGCCCTTCGCGGGCACGCCCGCCCCCACAGCATGCGTGACGCCTGCAAGGGCAAGGCGCTACCTGTGGGAGCGGGCGCGCCCGCGAAGGGCCGCAAAGCAGCCCCAATGAGTGCAGCAGTTTTCTATCAGTCACTGACACTCACAACCCGCCCCGCCTTCCCGGCAGCCGTGCCCCGGGTCGCCAGGCAGTAATACAGCGGCACCGTCACCAGCAAGCCGAACAGCCACGACAGGTCGGCCCCTTCGACGATATTGGCATACGGCCCCACATACAGCGCCGTATTGGCAAACGGCAACTGCACCAGGATGCCGCAGGCATAGGCAATGATCGCGTGGTGGTTGAAGCGGCCATAGATGCCGCCGTCAGCACTGAAGATCGAGGCGATGTCGTACTGGCCTTTCTTGATCAGGTAGAAATCGATCAGATTGATCGACGCCCACGGCACCAGCACCAGCAGCAGCGCCAGGATCAGGCCGATGAACTGGCCGATGAAGTCCGCCGAGGCATTCAGCGCCACCATGCCGCAGCCCACCAGAATCACCGAAGCCAGCACCACCCGCACCTTGATGCTCGGCGTCCACCCGGCGACGAAGGTCTGGATCGCGGTGACGATCGACAGCACCGCGCCATACAGGTTGAGGGCGTTGTGGCTGATGATGTTGAGCAGGAACAGCACCATCAGGATCGGGCCCAGCCAGCCGGTGGCCTGCTTGACCGCATCCATCGCATCGGTGCCTTCCGGTACGCACAGCACCGCCACCGCACCAAAGCTGAAGCACAGGATGGTGCCCACGGTCGCGCCGAAGTAGGTGGCCCAGAACGGCTTGGCAATGCCCACTTCACGCGGCAGGTAGCGCGAGTAGTCGGAGGTGTACGGCGAGAAGCTGATCTGCCAGATGGTACCCAGCGACACGGTGGCGATGAAGCCCGACAGGTTGAACGCGCCACGGCTGAAGAAGTCGGCTGGCAGCTCCTGGGCGAACATCATGATGAAGCCGGCCAGCAGCGCCGACCCCATCACCCAGGTACCGATGCGATTGAGGATGTGGATGAAGCGGTAGCCGATCACGCCAATGGCGGTGGCACTCAGGGCACCGATCACGATCGCGCCCGGCATCGGCACGCTCGGGGTGATGCCATGGATGGTCTTGCCTGCCAGGACGATGTTGGAAATGAAGAAGCCGACATAGATCAGCGCGGTGAAGAACACGATCAGCAAGGCGCCGTAGCGGCCGAACTGGCCACGGCTTTGCACCATCTGCGGAATCCCCAGCTGCGGTCCCTGCGCAGAGGCAAGGGCGATGACCACGCCCCCGACCAGATGGCCCAGCACGATGGCGACCAGGCCCCACAGCAGGTTCAGGTGGAACACCTGGACCACCATGGCGCCGGTGACGATGGGCAGTGGCGCGATGTTGGTACTGAACCAGAGGGTGAACAGGTCGCGCGCCTTCCCGTGGCGCTCGGCAGGTGGAACGTAATCGACCGTGTGATTCTCGACAAACTGGTGTTGCGACGACGGTTGGGACATAGGATTCAGCTCGAAAGGTCGTTTTTATCTTTGTAAGGAAACCGCATCTAGGCGGCCTCTCAGCTGCAGACCATATTATGGTATTCCAAACTTTTGACAACACTGATCCGCTGGAAAAAACGCCAACTGATCCGCTTGCGCAATCCCTACGGCAAACCGAATCGCCGCTCAAGCCCACGGTATACGTGGCTTTGAGCCGTTCATCGTGTAACCCCTGGGCTTGAAAATTCCGCTTGCAAAATAGGTATTACGGTATACCATCAGACACATCAACGATAAAAACCGCGGACCACCGCAGCCCTTCAGAGGTACACCAGATGATCGACGCAACCGTCTACAAGCACGTCCTGGGCTCCTTCCCGTCCGGCGTTACCGTCATCACCACCCTGGACGACGACGGCTCGGTCGTCGGCCTGACCGCCAGCGCCTTCTCCTCCCTGTCGATGGAGCCGCCGCTGGTGTTGTTCTGCCCCAACTACACCTCCGACTCCTACCCCGTGCTGATCAAGCAGAAGCGCTTCGCCATTCACCTGCTGTCCGGTGAACAGCAGGCCGAGGCCTATGCCTTCGCCAGGAAGGGCAAGGACAAGGCCAGCGGCATCGAGTGGTCCCTGAGCGAACTGGGCAACCCGATCCTGGCCGGTGCCACCGCTGTCATCGAATGCGAATTGTGGCGCGAATATGAAGGTGGCGACCACGCCATCATGGTCGGCAAGGTGCACAACCTGATCGTCCCTGAGGAGGCGCCACGGCCGATGGTGTACTGCCGCGGCAGGATGGCCAGCCTGCCGGCCTTTGCCTGAAGCCTGTTCTGAATCGAGACCGCTGGTGCCAACCCTGCCAGGCGCCAGCCCCTTTCAAGCGTTGAGGAAAGCCCCATGAAATTTTCGTTGTTCGTGCACATGGAACGTTGGGATGAACAGGTCAGCCACCGCCAGCTGTTCGAAGACCTGACCGAACTGACCCTGATGGCCGAGAACGGCGGTTTCAGCACCGTGTGGATTGGCGAACACCACGCCATGGAATACACCATTTCGCCAAGCCCGATGCCGCTGCTGGCCTACCTGGCTGCGCGCACCGACAAGATCCGCCTGGGCGCTGGCACCATCATCGCGCCGTTCTGGAACCCGATCCGCGTGGCCGGCGAATGCGCCTTGCTCGACGTGATCAGCAAGGGCCGCATGGAAGTGGGCCTGGCCCGTGGCGCTTACCAGTTCGAATTCGACCGCATGGCAGGTGGCATGCCGGCCACCGACGGCGGCAAGGCCCTGCGCGAAATGGTGCCGGTGGTGCGCAAGCTGTGGGAAGGCGACTACGCCCATGACGGCGAAGTGTACAAGTTCCCCACCTCCACCAGCGTGCCGAAACCTTACAACGCCGTACCGCCGATGTGGATCGCCGCCCGCGACCCGGACTCGCACAACTTCGCCGTGGCCAACGGCTGCAACGTCATGGTCACCCCGTTGATGAAGGGTGACGAGGAAGTGCTGGACCTGAAGAACAAGTTCCAGGCCGCCCTGGACAACAACCCGGGCGTGCCGCGCCCGCAACTGATGGTGCTGCGCCACACCCACGTGCACAGCCCGGCCGAGCCGGAAGGCTGGAAAGTCGGCGCCCAGGCCATCTCGCGCTTCTACCGCACCTTCGATGCCTGGTTCGGCAACAAGACCACCCCGGTCAACGGCTTCCTCGAACCAAGCCCGGAGTCGAAGTTCGCCGAAGTGCCGGCGTTCGAGCTGGAGAACATCCGCAAGAACACCATGATCGGCACCCCGGAAGAAATCATCGCGCGTATCAAGTACTACCAGGCGCTCGGCGTCGACGAGTTCAGCTTCTGGTGCGACAACAGCCTGCCCCACGCCGAGAAGAAGAAATCGCTGGAGCTGTTCATCAAGGAAGTGGTGCCGGCGTTCGCCTGAATTCCCATTGCCTTAAAGATTGCGGGACGTGCCCGCTCCCGTGGGCCTCTGAGGCCTGCGTGAGCGGGCTTTTTTTGGGATGTACGCCTTCGGATTTTTGGTGTCGTTGAGATCGAGCGCCGCCCGCGCGGCGCATCGCGAGCGAAGCTCGCTCCTACATTTGTTGCAACGTGACCATGCCTGTGAGGCCATGGTTGTCAGCCTTGTTTGCAAGGCTCAAGCCATGCGTCAAAGCAGGCAACGATGGCGTAACAGGTTCGACACGTTGCAACAAATGTAGGAGCGAGCTTCGCTCGCGATGCGCCGCGCGGGAGGCGC
>NZ_JAMBDI010000036.1:0-18680 GCF_036858055.1 Pseudomonas sp. SF2
GCCGCTCCCACAGGTGTAGTGTCAACTCGAAGCCAGCGCAGTACCTGTGGGAGTCCGGCTTGCCGGCTATGGGCTGCGCAGCAGCCCCAATGAGGCTAACCGAAAGGTTTCAGGCCTTAGTGCGAGTGCTTGGGCACCGCCGCCCCGCGGCATCCGACCAGGAAGTCGAAGTCGCAACCCTCATCGGCCTGCATGACGTGGTCCAGGTACAGCCTGGCGTAACCACCGCTGATCAGCTGCGGCGGGGCTTGCAGGTCGGCCAGGCGGCCGGCCAGTTCCTGGTCGGAAATGTCCAGGTGCAGGCGGCCTTCCTTGCAATCCAGCTCGATCCAGTCGCCTTCGCGCACAGCGGCCAATGGCCCGCCAGCTGCCGCTTCCGGCGCCACGTGCAGTACCACGGTGCCGTAGGCAGTGCCGCTCATGCGGGCATCGGAAATGCGCACCATGTCGGTCACGCCCTGGGCCAGCAGCTTGGCCGGCAGGCCCATGTTGCCGACCTCGGCCATGCCCGGGTAACCCTTGGGCCCGCAGTGCTTCATCACCAGCACGGAACTGGCGTCCACCTCCAGCTCGGGGTCGTTGATGCGTGCCTTGTAGTCGTCGAAGTTTTCGAAAACCACGGCGCGGCCACGATGCTGCATCAGCGCCGGGGTGGCGGCTGACGGCTTGAGCACAGCACCCTTGGGCGCCAGGTTGCCGCGCAGGATGCAGATGCCGCCATCGGCCACCAGCGGCTTGTCGATCGGGCGGATCACCTCCTCGTCATACAGCGGTGCGGCCTGGCAGTTGTCCCACAGGCTCTTGCCGTTGGCAGTCAGCGCGGCAGGGTTGGGCAGCAGGCCGTGTTCGCCCAGGCGGCGAATGACCGCAGGCAGGCCGCCGGCGTAGTAAAACTCTTCCATCAGGAATCGGCCCGAGGGCTGCAGGTCGACCAGGGTTGGCGTACCGCGGCCGATGCGGGTCCAGTCTTCCAGCTGCAGGTCCACCCCGATGCGCCCGGCAATGGCCTTGAGGTGAATCACCGCGTTGGTCGAGCCACCGATGGCGGCGTTGACGCGGATGGCGTTCTCGAAGGCTTCGCGGGTGAGGATTTTCGACAGGCGCAGGTCTTCGCGCACCATGTCGACAATGCGCATGCCCGACAGGTGGGCCAGCACGTAGCGGCGTGCATCCACCGCCGGAATGGCGGCGTTGTGCGGCAGCGAGGTGCCCAGCGCTTCGGCCATGCAGGCCATGGTCGAGGCGGTGCCCATGGTGTTGCAGGTACCTGCCGAGCGCGACATGCCGGCCTCGGCCGAGAGGAACTCGTTGAGGTCGATCTGGCCGGCCTTGTAGGCCTCGTGCATCTGCCAGACGATGGTGCCGGCGCCAATGTCCTTGCCTTTGTGCTTGCCGTTCAGCATCGGCCCACCGGTAACCACGATCGCCGGCACGTCACAGCTCGCCGCGCCCATCAGCAGCGCCGGGGTGGTCTTGTCACAGCCGGTCAGCAGCACCACGGCGTCCACCGGGTTGCCACGGATCGCTTCCTCCACATCCATGCTCGCCAGGTTGCGGGTGAGCATGGCGGTGGGGCGCAGGTTGGACTCGCCGCTGGAAAACACCGGGAACTCCACCGGGAAGCCGCCAGCCTCAAGCACCCCCTTCTTGACGTGTTCGGCAATCTTGCGGAAGTGCGCGTTGCACGGGGTCAGCTCCGACCAGGTGTTGCAGATGCCGATGATCGGCTTGCCCTGGAATTCGTGGTCCGGAATGCCCTGGTTCTTCATCCAGCTGCGGTACATGAAACCGTTCTTGTCAGCGGTGCCGAACCATTGGGCGGAGCGCAGAGGGCGTTTGAGATCAGACATGGGGATACCTAATTAGTATTACTATTTGTCGTTGTGTTGTCGAATGTACTGAGAAAAATGGCCTATGTGAAGGCTTGTTGATTTAAATAGTAATACTATAAGATCGTTCACCCAGGTCAGAGGTCTGCCAAAAAGTCCCCGGCCGGTGCTGTACCCATTACAAGAACAATTGGAGACATCGCCATGATTCAGGAGCAGCGGCTCGTCCGCCTGATCACACTGAAACTCATCCCTTTTCTGGTACTGCTTTACCTGGTGGCCTATGTCGACCGTTCCGCGGTGGGCTTCGCCAAGCTGCACATGGGCGCCGACATCGGCCTGGGTGACGCTGCCTACGGCCTTGGTGCCGGGCTCTTCTTCATTGGTTATTTCCTGTTCGAGGTGCCGAGCAACCTGTTGCTCGACCGCTTCGGCGCGCGCCGCTGGTTCGCTCGCATCCTGATCACCTGGGGTGCGATCACCGTCGGCATGGCCTTCGTCACCGGGCCCAACGGCTTCTACGTGATGCGCTTTCTGCTGGGGGCGGCCGAGGCGGGCTTCTTCCCGGGCGTGCTGTACTACATCACCCAGTGGTACCCGGTGCGCCATCGCGGCAAGATCCTCGGCTTCTTCATCCTCTCCCAGCCGCTGGCAATGCTGATCACCGGGCCGCTCTCGGGCGCGCTGCTGGGGCTCGATGGCATCTACGGCCTGCATGGCTGGCAATGGCTGTTCATCTGCATCGGTACCCCGGCAGTGCTGCTGGCCTGGCCGACCTTGCACCTGCTGCCGGACAGCCCGGCCAAGGTGCGCTGGCTCAGCGACGAACAGCGCAGCTGGCTGCAGGAACAACTGGCCAATGACCTGCGCGAGTTCGGCCAGACCCGCCATGGCAATCCGCTGCATGCCTTGAAGGACGGCCGGGTGTTGCTGCTGGCGCTGTTCTATCTGCCGGTGACCCTGAGCATCTACGGCCTTGGCCTTTGGCTACCCACGCTGATCCATCAGTTCGGCGGCAGTGACCTGGTCACCGGTTTCGTTTCGGCCGTGCCTTACCTGTTCGGCATCATCGGCCTGCTGATCGTGCCGCGTAGCTCCGACCGCCTGAACGACCGCTACGGCCACCTCGGCCTGCTTTACGCCCTGGGTGCAATCGGCCTGTTCCTCAGTGCCTGGTTGAGCGTACCCGCCATGCAACTGGCGGCGCTGTGCCTGGTGGCGTTCGCGTTGTTCTCCTGCACCGCCATCTTCTGGACCCTGCCGGGCCGGTTCTTCTCCGGGGCCAGCGCCGCAGCCGGCATCGCCTTGATCAACTCGATCGGCAACCTCGGCGGCTACCTGGGCCCGTTCGGTATCGGCGCGCTCAAGGAGCACACCGGGCAACTTTCGTCGGGGCTGTATTTCCTGGCCGTGGTGATGCTGTTCGGGCTGTTGCTCACCGGGGTTGTCTACAACCGCCTGGAGCGCCGCCAGCGCCTGGCTTCCACGCGGGCAGCCGAGGCCTCCCGCTAATTTCCGCAACCGAGAAGCGAGCACAAACATGCGATTGATTCAATTTGAAACCGCCACCGGCGAGCGCTGCGTGGGCGTGGTGGAAGGCGATTACGCCCTGCAAGTGCAGGGCGCTGGGAGCACCCGCGAGCTGGCCCTGCAAGCCATTGCCGCCGGCCGTGACCTGGCCGCTGAAGTGCAGGCTGCCGGCCTGGGCGAGCGCCACGATTACCTGGCCCTGCTGGCCGAAGGCCGCGTGTTGCCGCCACTGGACCACCCGGACCCGGCACACTGCCTGGTCACCGGCACCGGGCTGACCCACCTGGGCAGCGCCGCTACGCGCGACAAGATGCATCAGCAGCAGGCCGAAGGCGCGGTGACCGACAGCATGCGCATGTTCCAGTGGGGCCTCGATGGCGGTCGGCCGCCGGCAGGCGAAGAGGGCGCCCAGCCGGAGTGGTTCTACAAGGGCGACGGTGGCATCGTCGTGCGCCCTGGCGCCGACCTGCCGCTGCCGGCGTTCGCCGAGGATGCCGGCGAGGAGCCAGAGCTGGTCGGGCTGTACCTGATCGGTGCCGACGGCACGCCCTACCGCCTTGGCTATGCGTTGGGCAACGAGTTTTCCGACCATGTGATGGAGCGGCGCAACTACCTGTACCTGGCCCATTCCAAACTGCGCGCCTGCAGCTTCGGCCCAGAGCTGCGCCTGGGTGCGCTGCCGGCCCACCTGGAAGGCACCAGCCGCATCCTGCGCGACGGCCAGGAGCTGTGGCGCAAGCCGTTCCTGTCGGGCGAGCAGAACATGTGCCACAGCTTCGAGAACCTCGAGTTCCACCACTTCAAGTACCCCCAGTTCCTGCGCCCCGGCGATATCCACGTGCATTACTTCGGCACCGCCACGCTGTCGTTCGCCGACGGCATCCAGGCGCGGCCGGGCGACACCTTCGAAGTCAGCCTCGACGCCTTTGGCCAGCCGCTGCGCAATGGCATTGCAGCAGCACCCGCGCAGGTACGCCCCGGGGTGGTGAAAAGCCTTTGAGCCGTCAAGCGAGCAGTGTGTCAGGTTCGCCCACAGGGGCCCTGCTGACAGGGCGGGGCATATGCACTCCATGGCTGACATGAACCTTTGAATCTTCTTTCCTCATTACAGGAGCCAACCATGACCGGATGCAATTTCATTGGCGGCCAGCGCAGCGCTGCCGGCAGCGTGCGCCTGCAAAGCCTCGATGCGCGTACCGGCGAAGCCTTGCCGCAGGCCTTTGCCCAGGCCACCCCGGAAGAGGTGGACGCCGCCGCGCAGGCTGCCGAAGCGGCCTTCGCCGAATACAACGCCCTGGCGCCGCAGCGCCGTGCGCAGTTCCTCGATGCCATTGCCGACCAGCTGGATGCGCTGGACGACACCTTTGTCGCCACCGTGTGCCGCGAAACCGCACTGCCGGCCGGGCGCATCCAGGGCGAACGCGCGCGTACCAGCAACCAGATGCGCCTGTTCGCCACGGTGCTTCGTCGTGGCGACTACCTGGGGGCGCGCATCGACCGTGCACAACCCCAGCGTCAGCCGCTGCCGCGCCCCGACCTGCGCCAATACCGCACCGGCGTCGGCCCGGTAGCCGTGTTCGGCGCCAGCAATTTCCCGCTGGCCTTCTCCACCGCCGGCGGTGACACCGCCGCAGCGCTGGCCGCCGGCTGCCCGGTGGTGGTGAAGGCGCACAGCGGCCACATGGCCACGGCCGAGCAGGTGGCCGAGGCGATCGAGCGCGCAGTGGTCGCCACCGGCATGCCCGCCGGCGTGTTCAACATGATCTACGGTGCCGGTGTCGGCGAAGCGCTGGTCCGCCACCCGGCGATTCAGGCGGTGGGCTTTACCGGCTCGCTCAAGGGCGGCCGTGCCCTGTGCGAGCTGGCTGCGGCGCGCCCGCAGCCGATCCCGGTGTTTGCCGAAATGAGCAGCATCAACCCGGTGCTGGTCTTGCCAGCGGCGTTGCAGGCCAGGGGCGAGCAGGTGGCCAGGGAACTGGCCGGTTCGGTGGTGCTGGGCTGCGGGCAGTTCTGCACCAACCCCGGACTGGTCATTGGTATTGCCGGCGAAGCGTTCAGCACCTTCCTCAGGGCCCTTGGCGCGCAACTGGCCGACCAGCCCGGGCAGACCATGCTCAATGCCGGCACCTTGCGCAGCTATAGCCAAGGTGTGCAACGCCTGCACCAGCACCCGGGCGTGCGCCATCTGGCCGGTGCCGAGCAGGCGGGTGACCAGGCCCAGGCACAGCTGTTCCAGGCCGATGTGAGCTTGCTGCTGAACGGTGACGCACTGCTTCAGGAAGAGGTCTTCGGGCCTGCCACGGTGGCCGTCGCAGTAGCCGACGAAGCTGAACTGCGCCGCGCCGTGCAAGCCTTGCATGGGCAACTGACCGCAACCCTGATTGCCGAGCCGGAGGACTTCCAGCGCTTCGCCGCGCTGGTGCCGGTGCTGCAACGCAAGGCCGGGCGCCTGCTGGTCAACGGTTACCCGACCGGCGTTGAAGTGTGCGATGCGATGGTGCATGGCGGGCCGTACCCGGCCACGTCCGATGCTCGTGGCACGTCAGTCGGTACCTTGGCCATCGACCGCTTCTTGAGGCCGGTTTGCTACCAGGACTACCCGGACGCGCTATTGCCCGATGCCCTGAAAAACGCCAACCCGCTGGGCCTGCAACGCCTGGTCGACGGCCAGCACAGCCGCGAGGCGCTGGCCTGACGCCAGCCCTGTCGAGGAAGAGATGCAGGACGTGGAGGCCAACAATTCGGTTTCTGCCGAGCATCCGCAACCTCGCTGAGGCGACTTGCCCGGAAACGAATGCGGTTCACAGCTTTCTTGTGAGGTATGCAGCCACGAGTTCCGATCCCACTTCACCAGACCCGGCCCTGACGACCCGCTCATGAACGAGGAAAAGGGTGGTGCTTGGCAAGAGGACGACAGCCTGGCTGATGACGGCAGGCAGAGCGTGGAGCAGCCAGCAGTGGACCAGGTTCAGCGCAGGGAATGACCATTGACAGGCCAACGCCCCTGTGGGAGCGGGTTTACCCGCGAAGAATCCAACGCGGTGTATGGCACCGGCTTCGCCGGTGTTCGCGGGTGAACCCGCTCCCACAGGGGCGCTTTCTTGAGTGAGCGACCTCAGGTACCGCCGCTGGCTATCTCCCAAGCAACCCAACCCTTGAACGCCTCCGCCACCGGCGATGGGTGCATCGCACCTGATTGGGCCAGCACCACTTTTTGCGGTGATACCTCTTCCAGTAATGGCCGGCACAACAGCGGTGTACCGTCATAGCAGTGGTCCCCGGCGGGCCGGGTGCATGACAGGGCAACCCCGTAGCCATGCGCGACCAGGCCCCGTTGCATCTCGAAGGTCTGGGTAAATTGCTGAGTGCGCGGTTGCAGGTTATGCGCCCAAAACAGCGAAAGAAAATACTCACGCGTTTGTGCGATGTCTTCAAGAATCAAACACTCTTGCGCCAGCTCATGCAGCGGTATCGCTGCCAGCTGGGCCAGGCGATGGTCAGTAGCGATGAGTGCGTAGGGTTTCAGCTCAGCCAGTACCTGGCGCGGCAGCGAGGGATCGAGGCCTATGTCATACGTCAGCGCGAGCTCGGCCTTGCCGGCGCTCAGGTGGCGGTGTACGTCTGCCAGGTCAGTCTCGAACAGCGTGACCTCCACATCGGGATACTGCTTGCGAAAACTCGATAGCAGCCGCGGCGCGTAATAGGGGCCCAAGTCTTGAAAGCAGATAAGCGACAGGTTGCCGCGTAGCGAGCCTCGCGTGGCATCCGCGCTTTGATTCATGGCAATGGCCATGCCGATGATATCGCGTGCCTGGGCCAGTAAACGCGTGCCTGCTGACGTCAGCTCCAGCCCGCGGCTGACCTGGCGCCGGAACAGCCGCTCGTTCAGCGCCTCTTCAAGCTGGGCAATCGCAACCGAAACCGATGGCTGCGAAACGTGCCGGGCTCGCGCCGCAGCGCTGATGCTGCCGTGTTCGGCCACGGCGACGAAGTACTCGAGCTGTCTGAACGAGAACCCTATCATCTTTTCCTATACTCGGGATTAGGAAATATATTCTTTTCCTATCGTAGCTGAAAAGCAATACTCGCGGTGCACCTTGCTTGTTCCGCTTGATACTTGGCAGTGGTGCTGTTGCCCAATAAAAAGACCAAAGGGTGCTTATGAAACAGACCGCCGAATTTCAACTAAGTGAAGAAACCATCGAGGCTTTCCAGCGCGATGGTGCCGTCTGCGTACGTAATTTGTTCACGCCGGAAGAAGTTGCACTGCTCGAAACCGGCATCGAACAGAACCTGAAAGCCCCAAGCGAGCGCGCTAAAGTGGCGAGCCGCCCTGACGACCCGGGTTGGTTCTTCGAAGACTTCTGTAATTGGAGTGATATTCCGGCCTATCGCCAGTTCATCTTTGAAAGCCGGGTGGGTAGCGTTGCAGCGCAACTCATGAACAGCGAGACAGCCCGGCTTTATCACGATCACCTGCTGGTCAAGGAACCCAACACGCGCCAGCGAACGCCCTGGCATCAGGACCAGCCCTATTACAACATCGACGGGCGCCAGAACTGCAGCATGTGGATGCCCGTCGACCCGGTCTCGAGAGAATCCACCCTTGAATTCGTGGGGGGCTCGCACCTTGGGCCGTGGCTGATGCCACGCAGCTTCCTCGACAGCCAGGCGCAATGGTTCCCGGAAGGCAGCCTTGCGGACTTGCCGGATATCGAGGCCGATCGCAGCGCCTGGAACATCCTCGGCTGGGCGCTCTCCCCAGGCGACGCGGTGTTCTTCCACATGCTCACCTTGCACGCCTCTGGCGGTGTCGGGGGCAATCGCCGGCGTCGAGCCTTCTCGGTGCGCTTCCTGGGCGATGACATCACTCACGCACCGCGCCAGTGGAAAACCTCGCCACCGTTTCCTGGCCTGGAAACGCAACTGGCCAGCGGTGCCGAAATGAACCACGAACTGTTTCCGGTGCTGTGGCCAAGGGCTTGATGATTGGAATAATGCGTGCCTGATAAAACCGCACGGCATTAGCGTTGTGCGGACCTGATAATAAAACCAAGAAGGTATCTATGAGCGCTCAATCTTCACATCAGTTGAAGCGGGGTCTCTCTACCCGGCATATTCGTTTCATGGCGTTAGGTTCTGCTATCGGTACCGGGCTGTTTTATGGCTCGGCATCGGCAATCAAATTGGCAGGGCCTTCAGTTCTGCTCGCCTATCTGATCGGTGGCGCAGCCATTTACATGATGATGCGCGCCCTTGGCGAAATGGCGGTTCATAACCCGGTGTCAGGCTCGTTCGGCCACTATGCCAGCCAATACCTGGGGCGCTACTTTGGCTTTCTGACCGGTTGGAGCTACGCGTTCTCGATGTTGGTGGTGTGCCTGGCAGACGTGACGGCCTTTGGCGTTTACATGGGGCTGTGGTTCCCTGAAACGCCCGCGTGGATCTGGGTGCTGGGGATAGTGTTCTTTATCGGGGCGCTGAACCTGTGCAGCGTGAAAGTGTTCGGGGAGATGGAGTTCTGGCTGTCGTTGCTGAAGGTGACCGCGATCGTTGCCATGATTGTGGCAGGCGCGGCAGTGCTGCTACTGGGTATCCAGTTGAATGACGAGGCAGGCACGGTTGCCGGAATCTCGAACCTGTGGAGCCACGGCGGGTTCTTCCCTAATGGCGTCAGTGGAATGATCGCTTCCTTCACTGTCGTGATGTTCGCCTTTGGCGGAGTCGAAATGATCGGCATCACCGCAGGCGAGGCAAGGGACCCGAAGCGCGTGCTGCCGAAGGCTATCAACTCGGTGCCTCTGCGTATCCTGCTGTTCTACATTCTTACCCTGTTCGTACTCATGGCCATTTACCCTTGGACCAGCATTGGCAGCCACGGTAGCCCGTTCGTGCAGATCTTCAGTGGTCTTGGCATCAGTTCAGCGGCAACCGTGTTGAACATCGTGGTCATTTCAGCGGCTGTTTCGGCAATCAATAGCGATATCTTCAGCGCTGGGCGCATGATGTACGGCATGGCTCAGGACGGCCAGGCACCTGCCGGCTTCGCATCGTTGTCGCGTTTCGGTGTGCCGTGGATGACGGTTGCAGTGATGGGCGTTGCGCTGCTTCTGGGCGTGGTATTGAACTACCTGGTGCCAGAAGACTTGTTCCTGGTGCTCGCTGCGGTGGTCACGTTCTCCATTGTCTGGGTCTGGTTGATGATCCTGCTTTCTCAGGTGGCCATGCGGCGCGGCATGAGCAAGGAGGAGGCGGCTGCACTGGATTATCGTGTGCCACTGTGGCCGGTAGGGCCGGCTTGCGCGATTGCTTTCATGGTATTCATTTTTGGCGTGCTCGGTTGGTTCCCGGCCAGCCGCACAGCCATGTATGTCGGGGTTGGCTGGTTGGTGCTGCTATCCCTGGGTTACTGGTTGTGGGGTGTGCGTGCGCCACGACAAGTGTCGGCCAACGCTTGAGGCATTGAACCGTCAGCGTCCGGCAAGGGACTGCCGCGACGCGTCTCCGATGCATGGCCAGGCGTATACCTTCAAACCACTTCGGGTCACGATCGAGTGGGGCGTTCAATTGCCCGTGCGGGGATCGGGGTAGACATCACGATGGACGTTCGCGTCTCTCCATAGATGTTGATCTTTTCGATCAGCCGCTCCAAATCGCTCATGCTGGCGGCGACCACACGGAAGATGTAGGAGTCTGCCCCTGTTATGTGATGGCACTCCAGCACTTCCGGTATCGACCCTAGCAGCTTGAGGAATTTTGCCTTGGCCGGTTGGGGTACTGTCATGGCCAATATGGCCCCGACCAGATAGCCCGCTTTTATCGGGTTGACCCGCGCCGCATAGCCCTCGATCACTCCCTCTTCCTCAAGGCGCTTGACTCGCTCGGTGACGGCTGGCACCGAGAGGTGGACGTGCCGTGCAAGCTCTGTATAGGTCATGCGACCGTTGCCCTGAAGGCGATCAAGGATTTTCCAGTCAATGTCATCCATGTGGCTTAATTCCTTAGGTAAAAGACGAATCTTCCTTAGAAAACCCATTCTGCCCCACCCAAGCCATGCCTACCATGCCTCCATGATCGACGCGTACCGTATGGAGGGGCTCATGTTGTTCATCAAGGCGCTTGTCATTGGCTTTTCAATCGCTGCACCCGTCGGCCCGATTGGCCTGCTCTGCGTCCAGCGGAGCCTGAAGCGTGGCTTTCGTTCAGGACTTGCGACAGGGTTGGGGGCTGCAACCGCCGACGCTCTCTATGGGGTGCTCGGGGCAGTCGGCATTACCGGGGTGGCCCTGTCTGCTCCGTCGCTGGCAATGCTTCTGAAGGTGGTTGGTGGTGCGTTCCTGATGTGGCTGGCCTGGGGTATTGCCCGCGACGCGCTGAAACCCAAGCATGCAGCAGTGGTGGCAGCCTCTACGGCAGTCACTCGCGACTTCCTGACAGCGTTCGGGTTAACCCTGTCCAACCCCATGACAATATTGGCCTTCATTGCCATTTTTGCGGCACTCGACCCGCTGTCCGGCGAGCCGCAGGCGGGTGAAGCAATGTGGTTTGGCACCTGCTCAATGCTGGCTGGAGTCTTCTTGGGATCTGCTGCGTGGTGGCTGTGCCTGAGTGGGCTGACGGCGGCTTTACGCAAGAAGATGTCCGTCTCGTTCATGCGGGTCATCTCTGCAATGTCTGCAGTCGCTATCGGCACCTTTGGCTTTGCCCAGGTGGTCATCGGGTTGCGCCTGGTCTTGTAGCAGATGTCGAAAAAATGCCTGCAAGCCACTCAGCCCGTGTCATCTCCCATATTTCGACGCGCATCTGCCCGCAGACAAAATCACCGTCCCGCACGCCCACCATGCGCATGCCTTCATTCTCTGAGACCCTGCGGGACGCGTGGTTGGCAACCGCTTTGGGGACCTGCATGAGCGGACGCGACAATGTCTCGAACCAATACGCGTTGATGACCCGACATGCTTCACGCATATAGCCTTTTCCCCACCACTGGGGCGCAAGCCAGAAGCCTCTGTTGTTTCCAGGCTGTTTAAACAAACTGATGCTGCCAATGGTGCACTTGGCGTCGTTGCGCAGGCGGATCATCCAGTGCCATTCACGACACGCTGCCATGGCCGGCAGGGCGACATCGCGCACATAGACCAGCGCGCCATCCTCTGGATACGGCCATGGGACACGACGATCCAGATAGCGCACTACCTCCCATTGGGGGAACAACTCCTGGATGACGGGGGCATCCTGCAACTGGAGTGGCGTGAGAACAAGACGATCGGTGAACAGCGTCGGAAGGCGATCCATGGCATTCGTTCCTGGGCATCCGTTTGGCTTTTAATGGTCTGTGATGGATTCGTTGGTGTCGAGCGTTCACTGCCCTTTGGACTGCGCTGTCGCCTGGAGAACTGAATTCGCAAGCGGTCCGCGTACCTGTGGGACCAACTGTCTTGTGCAAGCTTTAAAGGCTTGCGCAGTTTTTGTGGGAGCGGGCGAGCCCGCGAACACCGGCGGAGCCGGTGCCATACACCGCGTTGTCTGTTTCGCGGGCACGCCCGCTCCCACAAGGGAAAGTGACACGCTCTCGAACATTGTTCCCTGTGCGACAGCGCAGCCCCAAGGGCTGGGCAATCTCCCACAGTGTCCCTGCCAATCCAATGAGTCATGTGCAGCGCCATGACAACTGGCTTGCCTGCAATCAGCAGGCCATGCGGGTGTATGCAAGCTTGATGAAGGTGCGCCCGCCGTCGGCACTGGGTAGGGCGCAGGTGAATCAGCCGCGGCTGGCCTCCAGTGCCTGGGCCAGGTCGGCGATGATGTCGTCGCTGTGCTCGATGCCGATCGACAAACGCACCATGTCCCGTGGCACGCCGGCCTTTTCCAGTTCCTCGTCGTTGAGCTGGCGGTGGGTGGTGGAGGCGGGGTGGCAGGCCAGCGACTTGGCGTCGCCGATGTTCACCAGGCGCACCACCAGCTGCAGCGCATCGATGAAGCGCGCACCGGCCGCCTGGCCGCCCTTGATGCCGAACGACAGGATCGACGCCGGCTTGCCACCGGTGTAGCGCTGGGCCAGTTCATGCTCGGGGTGGTCGGGCAACCCTGCGTACTTCACCCAGGCCACCTGCTCGTGGGCTTGCAGGTAGTGGGCGACCTTCAGCGCGTTCTCAGTGTGGCGTTCCATGCGCAGGGCCAACGTTTCCAGGCCTTGCAGGATCAGGAAGGCGTTGAACGGCGACAGTGCGGCGCCGGTGTTGCGCAACGGCACTACGCGGCAGCGGCCGATGAAGGCGGCGGGGCCGAAGGCTTCGGTGTAGGTGACGCCGTGGTAGGACGGGTCGGGGGTGTTGAGCAGGGCGAAGCGTTCCTTGTTGTCGGCCCAGGGGAACTTGCCGGAGTCGATGACGATGCCGCCGATGCTGGTCCCGTGGCCGCCGATGTACTTGGTCAGCGAGTGCACGACGATATCGGCGCCATGCTCGAACGGCCGGCACAGCACCGGGGTGGCCACGGTGTTGTCGACGATCAGCGGCACACCGTGGCGGTGGGCGGCCTCGGCCAGCGCGGCGATATCGACGATATTGCCGGCAGGGTTGCCGATGGACTCGCAGAACACCGCCTTGGTGCGCGAATCGATCAGCGCTTCGAGGGCGGCGATGTCGTCATGGGCGGCGAAGCGGGTGTGGATGCCCATGCGCGGCAGGGTGTGGGCCAGCAGGTTGTAGGTGCCGCCGTACAGCTTGGCCACCGAGACAATGTTGTCGCCGGCCTCGGCGACGGTCTGGATGGCGTAGGTGATGGCCGCCATGCCCGAGGCCACCGCCAGCGCACCAACCCCGCCCTCCAGGGCGGCCATGCGCTGTTCGAGCACATCGTTGGTGGGGTTCATGATGCGCGAGTAGATATTGCCGGCCACCTTCAGGTCGAACAGGTCGGCGCCGTGCTGGGTGTCGTCGAAGGCGAAGGAGGTGGTCTGGTAGATCGGTACGGCTACTGCCCGGGTGGTCGAGTCGGGGCTGAAGCCTGCGTGGATGGCGAGAGTTTCCAGCTTCATGCAATCGTTCCTTGAGCGTGGGGTGGAAGCGTTCGAGCATGCGGCGGTGGGAGGGCGTGGGTCAAGGACGTAGTGGAGGCCCACTTGAGCGGAGCTGCACACGTACAGTGCAAATCGAATGGGGCGTTAAGGTGCCGTCATCTGCTATCCAACAGAGGCGACTTACGGAAAAAATAAGCGCAACTGCGGGCTGCAAAAGGTTGACGTATCACCATGCAAAGGCGGGAGAACGTTGGCCTGAGTCGCTGCACAGGTGACAAGCCGTATCTGTTCGGGCAGGATATGAGTGATGGCTAATTGCCTCTAGTGTATGGATAAACGGAAGCCTGCATTGGAATCTACATATGGAGGGTGGGGTGCAACAGCTCTGGCATGACTTGGAAGCCTTCCTGCAAAAGCACAGTCCGCGGCAATTCGCTGACCTCAATGCTTGCGCGTCGGTTGTACAAATCTCTGCAATGCAAGACCAATTGGGCGTGGCGTTACCTGCTGACTTCGTGCAGTGCCTGCTGCGACACGACGGCCAACAGGGCAAAGCAGAAGGGCTGTTCGAGGGCTACGAATTTCTTTCGTCCCGCAAGATCCTCCTGGAATGGTGCGCGCTGCGCCGTCTCCTCGATCGAGGCGACCTGGACGAGCCACTTGATCGTCCCGATCCGGCTGTTCTTCATACATGGTGGCACCCGTGCTGGATTCCTTTTGCTGCCAACGGCGCCGGTGACAACCTCTGTCTCGACCTTGCTCCAGCCGCCGCAGGAGCCCACGGTCAGATCATCAGCTATTCCCATGAATTCCCTCGTCGATCGGTGAAGGCACCCAATTTCACTGTCTGGTTCGAGAATTTAGTCAATCGCATGCGTGCTTGAGCCCCCCATGGAAATGACCCTTACCGAAATGCGCGAGCAGCGCCTGCAAAAACTGTTCGATGATTGCCAGCAACAGGTAATCGGGCAAATCATCGGGCCGTTTGGTCTTTCTACGGCGATGTTTGAGGACAAGAACGGCGGAAATGTCACTACGCTACACAACTTCTCTCGTGGTGATGACGATTACATCGCCACTGACTCCGACAAGGCGCTGCATGCGCATTCGAAGACCGAGTACAGCGAAGAAGTTCGATCCCAGTACGAGATCAAGACTCAAAAACAAGCTGAGGCGACTGGCGGCAAGACTTGGGATAAGAAGCGCGACGAGCGGATTGCGAAGGGTCGGGACGACTATACCGGTGCCAAGGTTGCGGCTGATGGCACCACGGTTATGCATACAGGCGAGACGGTTACGGTAGAGCTGGATCATGTGGTGTCCATCAGTGAAGTCCACCGTACCCCCAAGAATCATCTTGCTCTAGGCGATGTAGTGGTCAACCCTACAACGGGCAAGAAGCAAGTCGACGCTGGGCGTATGCGCAAGATGGTCAATGATGACAATAACCTTGCGTTGACCAACAAGCCCGCAAACGGGTCGAAGAAAGGTCATGATCTTGACGAGTGGTCAAACCGTGAACGAAATGATGGAACGACCAATGCGGAGGAGTTTGGGCTCAACCAGAACATGGTCGAGGAGGCTTACCAAAAAGCCAGGGCACATGTCGACAAGACTGCCAACAGTGCTCTGTTCAAGAAGCAGGCGGGCGAGTTGCTCAGTACCGGCGGCAAACAAGCGGCGACCATGGGCCTCAAGCAGGCGCTGGGCGTTCTTCTGACGGAATTGGTCAATGGCCTGTTTATCGAGTTCAAGGTGCTGATCAAAGCGGGGGCAAGTGCGGGCAAGACACTCTTCGAAGAAATCAAGGTGCGCTTGCAACGGGTAATCGCCTCGGTCATCAGGAAGATTCCGGACGCTGCATCCCAGGCTCTTCAAGGGGGTGTCAGCGGGTTCATGAGCAATTTGATCACGTTCTTGATCAACAATTTCCTGTCCACCGCCAAGCGCTTCGTTACTATCATCCGCGACGGTTTGCTGAGTTTGGTCAAGGCAATCAAGATGATCATGTTTCCGCCCAAGGGGATGACGTCTGACCAGGCTCTTCAGGAAGGCATGAAGATTCTCACCACCGTTGTTGTGACAAGCGTGGGTTTCCTGTTGCAAGAAAGTGTGGCGACGTTTCTGAAGACGTTGCCGTTCCTACTTCCGATTGCCGACATTGTCGCCGGTGTGCTGGTAGGCATGCTCACTGGTTTGCTCAGTGCCTTTCTGGCTTACCAACTGGATAACCTGTTCGCGCGCTACCGTTATGCCTACGACGAAAAGCTTCTGGACGCCATCATCCTTGATGGGCGCTTGAGCGAACGGCTGGCTGGTGACCTGCTGGCGCAGGCTGAGGTCTCGTTGCAGTCCATCGGTAAATATGCGGAGTCCATCAAAAGCTACGAGGCCACCGAGCATTCATTTATCAACGCGGCACAGGCTGCCCAAAGTACATTGTTCAGCCTTGCAGCGAGCATCGAGACGGCCAAGGCGCAGGTCAGCGAAACGCGCCAGATGGTGGCCTATCTGGACGAAACCCAGGTGCTGCTGGATGACTTTTTCAAGACAAGGTAAGGCAATGAGCAGTTTGAAAGGCAAGGAAATCCAGATCGTCACCGCGTTGTCTCAAGCCGATTTGTCAGAGTCGGTAATTGGTGGCAGCTGTGTAAAACAGCTGATTACTGCAGTCGTTGATGCGCAGAATCAGGCCAAGAGCGCCAACGATGCGTTGCAAAAGGCACGCAGTGAAAAGAGCTCTCAGAATATCCTGAGCAATTGGTGGAACAACACCGAGGACAAGATCAAGGATGCTCAACTCACCCTGAGTACCGAGATTGCTAACCTCAACCGGCACTCATCGCAGTTGCTCATTTTCAACACCGCGGTGTCGAAAGTGCTGTGTGATCAGCAGGATATTTTACTGAGTCAGCAGCAGCGTCTTGAGGCTCAAGCGGCCCAGTTGCGGGAACAGAATGTTCAAATCCTTGGTCAGCAGGAGCAACTGGCGTCCCAACAGCAGGAAATTCGCGCGGCTAACCAAGGGCTACTCGAGGCCAAAGGCCTCACCGCCGCCCAGGCGCGTGACTTGATTGGTTGCGTACAGCGGGTCGAGGCGGCCGAGAAGCGTATTGGCCAGGTCAACCAGGAATTACTGACTGAAATTGGTCGGCAACTCGAAGTTGCGCGCAAGGATGTTGCAGATTCTCTTGCAGCTGCAGTCAGCAACCTGGAAGCAAGGGACAAGCAGCTACTGCGCATCGCCCATGACCAAAAGCAGAAACTTGCCAGCCATAGCGAAGCGATTGACGGTAAGCTTGATGCCTTCAATCAGGCCTTGCCTGCTCGACTTGAGCATGCGATCAAGCAACACTTGGAGCCCGGCATTGAGAAAACCCAGGCGCTGGAATTGCGCCTGGAGCAACAGACGGTCGAGCAGGCTCGCCTGGCCAAACGCTTGCTGATCAGCTCAACTGTTCTCGGTGCTGGGCTCCTTGCAGTCGGCGTGGCAGTGGTATTGCTTTGAACTAAGCCGACCAGTAGGGAGTTGCCAGCGTTCGCAGGTGAACCCTACTGCCAATCAGCTAAACAAATTGAGACCACTTCGCGGGCTTGCCCGCTCCCACAGGTACTGCACATCACATCAAATCGGTGCGATCGAAGTGGGAGCAGGCACGTCGAGCGCAGAGTCCGCTGCCGAGCGCTCGCGATTCGCCACCCCAAACGGCACGTGCACCATCGGCAAATCCCCCGCCGGCGACTGCAAATGGCTGCGCTGGTCATCAAAGAACACATGCGGTTTCAGGATCGACAACACCCTGGGCTTTTCCATCCCGCCCAGAAAGAAGCACTCGTCCGGCGATACGCCCCAGTCCTTCAACGTCGTCACCACCCGCTCATGCGAAGGCGCATTGCGCGCCGTCACGATCGCAATTCGCAAAATCCGTTTGTACGCCGGGTCCTCGGCCAACTTGCGGTCCTCGAGCATGCGAATCAGCGAAAGCTTGCGGTACAGGTCCGCCAACGGCCCCGGCGAATGCGGGATGCCCTTGCGCGCCCGCTCGTGCTCCTGAAACTCGTCCAGGTTGTCGTCGCGCTTGTACACGCGCTCGGCCTCGTCATCGGCAATCACCCCGTCAAAGTCGAAGGCCACCCGCAGTTCGGTGTCGATCTCGTCATCGTAGATGCGTGTCGGCAGCACCCGCCCGGCCGGGTAGTCGGCGTCGATGGCTTTCTGCACATCCTCCTCGTTGGCGCTGAGGAACAGCGAGGCATTGAACGCCGGGATGTACTCGTAGGGTGAGCGGCCCGACATGAACGCCGCGCGGGTGATGTCCAGCTGGTAGTGGCTGATCGAGCGAAACACTCGCAGGCCGGTTTCCGGCGAGTTGCGCGACAGCAGCACCACCTCCACCGGCAACTGCTCGGGGAAGGCCTGGTTGATGCTCAGGAAGCGGCGAATGAACGGGAACGCCACGCCCTTGGGGAACGGTTCGTCCAGGTTCTGTTGCTGATGCTGGCGGTAAGCCTCGACGCCCTGGGTCTGGTAGATGTCGTCCGAGACGGTGAGGTCGAACAGCGCACTCGAAGCAACGCCAATGACCAGTTTCTGTTCGATGGGGTAGGGCATGAAACAACTCCTGAGCGTGAGCTGAAGGCAAGTGTACCGCGCGCTTCGCGGCGCTGTCGGCGTCAGATCAGGATGTAGTCGTTACGCACCACCACCGGCTCGTGTGCGCCTTCGACCAGGTGCACGAACTGGCCGGCCACCTGGTCGATCGCCAGGCAATCGTCGACATCCAGCAAGGTATCGGTATGCGGCTTCAGCCATTCCGCCTGCATGCGTTGCTTGCCCAGGGCCTTGGCCTCGGCCTTGTTGTGGGCGGTGACCAGCAGGTAGCGGTGGGCCTCGCCGAATACCTTGCGTTCGTAGCCACCGAGGTTGATGAAGTACAGGCGCAGCGCACCAGGGGCAGGGGGCTGCTGGCGCAGTTCGATGCGTTGGCCGTCGATACCGTGCACTTCCAGCCACGAATCGATATGCAAACCTCGCGGGCTGCCGAACCAGGCCTGGCGCAATTGCGGGTAGGCCTGTTCGAAGGTGTCGGCCTGGGCGAACACCACATCGTGGACTTCGATCTTGGCGCCGGGGTGACGGCCTCCGAGCATGACGACGTAAAGCATGGGCGGTCCTTTGCATGGCTGATGTAAAAGTGCGTCATTGTACTGCCTGATTCGCGGATGCCGCTTTCATGGAACTGCACATGATTCATTGAATTGGCAGGGACCCTGTGGGAGCGGGCTTGCCCGCGAATGCG
>NZ_JAMBDI010000037.1:0-25018 GCF_036858055.1 Pseudomonas sp. SF2
AACATCAGGGGCGCAGTTCATTGCTTGAGCAAGAAAGCGGATGCAGGCGGGGCTGTGGATGCGTACAGTAGGTTGATCGCAACCTGGCAGGAGCCCGCTTATGTCCAGCGCATTCACCTTCATGCAGTCGCCCGTCGGCACCTTGACCCTGGTAGCACGTGGCGAGTGCCTGGCAGCCGTACTCTGGGAGGAGGAGCGGGAAAACCGTGTGCGCCTTGGCGCCCTGCACCGTGACGACCAATGCCCGGTACTGCTGGAAACCGCCCGCCAGCTCGGCGAGTACTTTGCCGGCAAACGTCAGCGTTTCGAACTGGCGCTGGATTTTGCCGGCACCGAATTTCAGCGCCAGGTGTGGGCCGCGCTGCTGGCGATACCGTTCGGAGAGACCCGCAGCTACAGCGACATCGCCCGGCAGATCGGCAACCCCAGCGCGGTGCGTGCAGTCGGCGCCGCCAATGGTCGCAACCCGATCTCTATCATCGCCCCGTGCCATCGGGTAATCGGTGCTTCGGGCAGCCTCACCGGCTTTGCCGGCGGCCTGGCCGCCAAGCAGTACCTGCTGGCGCTGGAGGGCCGGCAAAGCCTGGCGCTGGACCTGTAAGGTGTCAGAACCAGCTGGCGACCAGGCAGGCCAGCACGGCCAGCGCCGTGCCGGCCATCAGGGTGTACTGCCGATGGGCACGGCGTGCATGGGGCTTGACGGCGCGCAGGTACTCGCCGGGTGTCGGCGCATCGGGGCGGTGACGCAAACCCTCGGCCACATCGGCTAGTTGCCCCTGGATGAGCAAACCAGTCAGGTAGTAAGTACAGGCATAGCTCAGCAACGCCAGAAACAGGTAGATCATGCCGGGTGCGGGTCCAGGGGGACCGCCATGGCACTGGCGTTGGCGGTGTCCAGTACGATCAGCCCTTCGCTGTGATCGTCCAGGCTGGCCAGCAAGCGCCCCTGGCTGTCCCACGCCGCCGAGCCACCGGCGCCGATGAAGGTGTCGGCCGGCCCCACGCAGTTGGCCAGCAACACCGGCATGCCCAGCTCGCGAGCCACCTCTGGATAGTGCAGGTAACCCTCGCGGATGCCCTTGGCAGTTTTCGCCACGCTGACCAGGTACAGGTCGGCGCCGTGTGCCCGCGCGGCGGCCGCATGCGCCATGAACATCGATTCGTAGCAGATAGCAGGCGCTACCCGATGTGCGCCCACCTGCAGCAGCAAGGCTTGATCGCCAGGGGTGAACCAGGGCAGTTCATCATCATGCAGGCGCCGCTTGGCATAGGCCTGGCGCGGTGCCCCGGGGCTGAGGATTGGCATGCCGATGCGGATGCCGTCGGGTGCCGGTAGTGGCAGGCCCACGGCGACGGTGATACCCAGCCGGTCGCAGGCTGCCTGCAGCGGGTCCAGCCGTGCCGAGCTGACGGGCAGGGCGGCCTGGCGTGCGAGGCTTGGCTCATAGCCGGTCAGCGACAGTTCGGGGAACACCACCAGTTCGGCGCCAAGGGCCGCAGCCTGCTCGACGCAGGCCAGGTGGCGTTCGAGGTTGGCTTGCACATCGCCCTTGAGCGACGCCAGTTGCACGGCGCACAACTTCATGAAAAAACCTTCCCTGGTACAGGTTGAAGGGCTGAGCATACTACCGGCACCGAGGCCTGTTCCAGTGAAGGGTTTTTCAGGATGCCGGGTGGAGGGCGAAGCGCTGGCGGAACCAGTCGTTGAGCATGGCCTTCTCGGCATACAGGCGGTCGCTGCTGCTGGCGACCCGGCCTGGGCGGCTGAGGTACATCTTGTCGCTGACCCGCTCCTGCGCCTGCTGGTCGGGTTTGCCCGGTTGGCTGAGGGTGTAGCTGAGGTCGATGGTTGGCCAGGTGATTTCGCGCATGAAGCGTACATCGTAGGCCTGGCTGTGCCAGGGCTCGAAGCGCCCGGCCAGGTCGATGTCGCGGATGTCGATGACCAGTTGCTGGCCGGGTTGCAGGTAGCGTTGACCAAGCTTCTGCAGGTACTGGGTCAGGGTGTTCATCACATAGGCGTCGGCGCCACGCTCGTACCCGTGGCTGTCGAGGCTGGCATCGCGGAATTTTTCCGGGTGGTCGAAACGCACCTCGACCTGCGCGGCCGGAGCACCTTGTGCCATGCTGTCCAGTGACAGCGCCATGAGCACGGCACACACGAGGGCGGTACGCATGATGCACCTCCGGAGTGGGTTGGCTGTGCCTCCATTTTACCCCTGGCATGGCGGCACCAGCAGAGGAAGATTGTAATGGGACGGTTTCGGCGTCTGATGGCCAACCTGCGGGGACGTGACCTGGCGGTGGGCGATATCCATGGTCACTTCCAGCGCCTGCAGCAATGCCTGGATGCGGTGGGGTTCGATCCGGCCGTGGACCGCCTGTTCAGCGTGGGTGACCTGGTCGACCGTGGCCCGGAAAGCGAAGCGGCGCTGGAATGGCTGGCGCAGCCCTGGTTCCATGCCGTGCAAGGTAATCATGAGGCCCTGGCAATTACCCGCGTACGCGGCGGGCGGCTCGATCTGGACATGTATCGCGCCGCCGGGGGGAGCTGGTTTCTTGACCTTCCACGGAGCGAGCAGTTGCGTTTCGTGGAGCGCTTCGAGAAGCTGCCGATTGCGATAGAGGTTGAAAGTGCGGCGGGTCTGGTAGGCCTGCTGCATGCCGACAGCCCGTATTCCGATTGGGCAGTATTAAGGACCTGGCTGGAACTGGATGACGACCCTGAAGTAAGGGAAGTGTGCCAATGGTCGCGGCGGCGGCTGAAGGTAGGCGATACCCAGCCCGTACAGGGCCTGCGTGCCTTGTTGGTGGGGCACACGCCGGTGCTGGAGGCCAAACTGCTGGGCAACGTCTGGCACCTGGATACCGGGGGCTGGGCCAGTGGCCATTTCACCTTGATGGACATGCGGACCCTGCAACTGCTCAGCCCCAGGCCAGGTGAAACAGCAATGCCGCAGCCAAAAGCACCAACATGACGCCGGAGGCCCGCTCCAGCCACGGCAGGCTGCGGGCGAAGCGCCGCAGCACCAGCGGGTTGCCGATGGCCACGGCAACCAACAGGTCCCAGAGCAGCACGATGCTGAACATCCACATGGCGTAGGTTGCTTTCCAGGCAATGCTGGCGTTGGCGACCATGCTGACCAGGCTGGCATAGAACAGCGCATTCTTGGGGTTGAGGATGCCGGACAGGAACCCCATGCCCAATCCCCGCCACCACCCCTGGACTGTTTGCTTGCCGGTGACTGAGCCCAGGCTGGTGTGCCCGGCGTGGCGCAGGAACAGGGTGCCGATGTACAGCAGGTAGCCGGCACCGGCCAGTTGCAGGATGGTGAACAGCAGGCTGCCTTCCTGCAGCGCTGACAGACCGGTGAAAGCCATGACGATGAACACGCCATTGGCCAGGGCGATACCCAGGCAGGCGCCGCTGGCAACCCGCCAGCCACTGCTGACCGAGGTACGTGCGACCAGGAAGAAGTCCGGGCCGGGAGAGAGCAGGGCGAGGAAGTGGGCGAGGGCGATGATCAGGAATTGTTCCATTGGGGTGGGCGGCTCTGGCGGAAAAGCCGAACTCTGCCCTTCGGCGCACAAGCCGTATTGAACAATATTGCAGGCTCATTGCCGGGGCTGCTGCGCAGCCCTTTCGCGACACAAGGCCGCTCCCACATTGAACGGCGTACGCAGCACCTGTGGTCGCGAAAGGGGCACAAAGCGCCCCAGGTTCTCAGAGTCCGTGCAAATCCCGATACTGCCCTGGCGTCACCCCCACATGGGCCTTGAACACCCGCTGGAAATGACTCTGGTCGGCAAACCCGAGCCGATAGGCCACCTCAGCCAGGGCCTGCCCCTCGCTCAGCAACTGGCGCCCACGGTTGACCCTGGCATTGAGCAGGTAGGCATGCGGCGTAAACCCGGTAGCCGCGCGAAATGCGCGAATCAACTGGTAGCGCCCAAGCCCGGCGTGCCGTGCCAGTACCGCCAGGCTCAACTGCGCCGGGTCCTGGCCTTCGATATGCGCGATCAGCCCACTCAGCTCGCTCGCCCCCAGGGCAGGTGCCGGCGCCAGCGGCGCGTGCCTGGCAAAGTCCAGGTCACCCAGAAAGGCAATCAGCGCCGCATCCTTCTCACCATTGCTGGCGTTGGAGAACAGCAGACTGTTCAGTTCGCAGAACTGCCGATACACCTCCGGCACCTGGCAGATACGTGCCGGCTCGCCGGGCCCGGTAGCCTCCAGCCCGGACTCCAGGCGCAGCTGCGCCAGCCAGTCGGCATCCACATGCAGCATCTGGTAGCTCCACGCTTGCCCGGGCTCGGGGTTGCAGGCATGTACCCGGTGGGCCGGGACCAGCACCAGCGTGCCGGGCGTCAGGCGTTGCTGGCCGTTGCCGGCACCGGTGAAATGACTGTGGCCGGCATCCACCACACCGATGGAAAACGTCGGGTGGCTGTGGGCCTTGTAGCAGGCGCGGCTATGGCAGGCGCGGCGGCTTTCGACATGCGGCAGGGCCGGGTCGCGCCACAGCGCGGCATGGGAACGGGGCATCACAGGGTCCTCGGTATGCCCGGCAGCTTATCAGGCGCTGCGCACCCATACAGTTTTTTCCGCTGGCTGTAACTTGACCGCACGGGCCGGTACCCGCCGAAATAGACGGCTGTTGCCAAAGGAAAACAATTATGGACCTTTCAAGCCTGCTGCTTTTCATTCCCGCCTGTTTCGCCCTGAACATGGCGCCGGGGCCGAACAACCTGCTGTCGCTGCACAATGCCAGCCGCTACGGCCTGCGCACGGCCTGCGTGGCCGGTGGCGGACGCATCGTCGCCTTCAGCGGCATGATCGCCCTGGCGGCCATGGGGCTGGCCGTGGTGCTGCACACCAGCGAATACCTGTTCCTGGCCATCAAGTTGGCGGGGGCTGCCTACCTGTTCTATATCGCCTGGCAACTGTGGCGGGCACCGGTGGGCGAGGCGGCGGTGGCAGGTGATCAGCCGCGCGGCACCTGGCGCCTGGTACGCCAGGAGTTCTGGATGGCTGCTGGTAATCCGAAGGCTATCCTGATCTTCACCGCGTTCCTGCCGCAGTTCGTTTCGGTCGGCAGTACCACTCCGGTAAGCGAGCAGTTCCTCTGGCTGGGTGCGTTGTTCCTGTTGCTGGAATGGGCCGCCATCGCCATCTACGCCGGCCTGGGGGCGTACCTGCAGCGCTGGTTCAGCCAGCCCGGCCCGCGCCGGTTGTTCAACCGGGTCAGCGCCTCCTTGCTGGGTTGCGCCGGCCTGGGTCTGCTGGCTGCGCGTCGCACTTAATCGCGGTAGAAGGTCTGCACCAGGTGGTAGCCGAACTTGCTCTTGATCGGCCCATGTACCACGCGCAGGGGCTTCTTGAAGATCACCTGGTCAATGGCGCCGACCATCTGCCCGGGGCGAATTTCACCCAGGTCGCCGCCCCGCTTGCCCGAAGGGCAGATGGAGAATTTTTTCGCGAGCACGTCGAAAGCCTCGCCATTGGCGATGCGCTGCTTGAGCTTTTCGGCTTCGTCAGCGGTCTTGACCAGGATGTGGCGGGCTTGGGCTTTCATGGGGTACCTGTGCTTCGGGGGCGAAAAAGGCGCGCATTATGCCTGATCGAGCCGGGTTGAGGCCATTGTGGGAGCGGCCTTGCGTCGCGAAAGGGCTGCAAGGCAGCCCCAGGATTTCAGCAGCGATGCATGAATTTCTTGGGCCGCCCTGCGGCCCTATCGCGACACAAGGCCGCTCCCACGATGACGGTGAATACCTTCATTATGGGGTACGCAACTCCTCACGATCCCGAAACTGCTCCAGCGCCTCGGGGTTGGCCAGGGCATCGGTGTTCTTCACCGGCAGGCCATGCACCACATTGCGAATCGCCAATTCCACCAGCTTGCCGCTGATGGTTCGCGGGATGTCATCGACCTGGGCGATCACCGCCGGGACATGGCGGGGCGTGGTGTACTGGCGGATCACCTGGCGGATGTGCTGGCGCAGGGGCTCATCCAGTTTCAGGCCGTCACGCAGGCGAACGAACAGCACCACCCGCACATCGCCTTGCCAGTCCTGGCCGATGGCCACGCTTTCCAGCACCTGCTCGACCTTTTCCACCTGACGGTAGATCTCTGCCGTGCCAATGCGCACGCCACCGGGGTTGAGGACCGCATCGGAGCGGCCATGAATCACCAGCCCGCCATCGGCACGCTGTTCGGCATAGTCGCCTTGGGCCCACACCCCCGGGAACTGGCTGAAGTAGGCATCGTGGTAACGGCTGCCGTCCGTATCCTTCCAGAACCCCAGTGGCATGGACGGGAAGTTGCGCGTGCACACCAACTCGCCTTTTTCGCCCTGCACCGGCTGGCCGTGCTCGTTCCACACCTCCACCGCCATGCCCAGGCCCTTGCACTGGATTTCGCCACGGCGCACCGGCAGGGTCGGGTTGCCCAGCACGAAACAGGAGACGATATCGGTGCCGCCGGACATCGACGCCAGGCAGAGGTCGGCCTTGATCTTGCGGTACACGTAGTCGTAGCTGTGTGGCGACAGTGGCGAGCCGGTGGACAACAGCAGGCGCAAGCGCCCCAGTTGATGGCTTGCCGCAGGCTCCAGGCCCGCCTGCTCCAGCGCCGCCAGGTACTTGGCGCTGGTACCGAAGGCCTGGATGCCCTCGGCGTCGATCAGGTCCAGCAGCCGCTCGGGGCCGGGGTGGAAGGGCGAGCCGTCGTACAGCACCAGCGTGGCGCCCACCGCCAGGCCGCTGGCCAGCCAGTTCCACATCATCCAGCCGCAGGTGGTGTAGTAGAACAGCACGTCATCGGCCTTCAGGTCGTTGTGCAGGCCATGTTCCTTCAGGTGCTGCAACAACACGCCGCCGGCGCGGTGGACGATGCACTTGGGCACGCCGGTGGTGCCGCTGGAGTACAGGATGTACAGCGGGTGGTCGAAGGGCAGCGGGGTGAAGCTGGGGGCGCCGCCAGGCTGAAAGAACTCATCCCATAGGCTGACGTTGGCGGCCAGGAACTCGTCGGCGCGCGTACCATTGCGGGTATGGGGCACCACGATCAGCCGTTCCAGACCGGGCAACTGCGCGCACACCTGGTTCACCTTGTCCACCTGGTCGATGGCTTTGCCGGCGTACTGGTAGCCGGCGCAGGCGATCAGCAGCTTGGGCTCGATCTGGCCGAAGCGGTCGATGATGCCATGTACGCCGAACTCGGGCGAGGAACTGGACCAGACCGCACCGAGGCTGGTGCAGGCAAGCATGGCAACCAGTGTCTGCCAGGTATTGGGCATGACGGCGGCTACCCGGTCGCCGGGGACGATGCCGGCCGCCTTGAAGGCTTTTTGCAGGCCGGCCACCTGGGCGGCCAGCTGGGCATGGGTGAACTGCTGACGTTGGCCGTCTTCGCGCACGGCGACCAGGGCCGGGCGGTCGTCGCGGCGGCGCAGCAGGTGTTTGGCGAAGTTGAGGGTGGCGTTGGCGAACCACTGGGCATCGGGCATCTGCGGCCCTTCGCTGAGCACCTGGCTCGGCGGGGTATGCCAGTGAACGTGGAAATAGTCGGCAAGGGTTTGCCAGAAGGCAGGGCGCTGCTCGATGCTCCAGCGGTGCAGCGCCTGGTAGTCGTCGAGTTGCAGGTTGTAGCGCAGGTTGACCCGGCGGCGGAAGGCATCCATCCGGCTGGCCTCGATCTGCGCCGTGGAGGGGCGCCAGAGCACATCGTTCATGCCGAACCTCCAGGTGATCATTTGGATTCGACGGCCTATTCGCGGGCACGCCCGCTCCCACAGGTACAGCGTAGACATCCAGCCCAGTGATATCCTGTGGGAGCGGGCGTGCCCGCGAAGAAGCCCCCTGGCAGCAGGGGCTTGCGCGTTACTCTACTTTAGCCTTTTGCACGTCCTGCGACGCGCTCCAGACGCGGTAGCGCACTTCGACATCCTTGGGCACATACACCACCACCGGTAGCTTGCTGTTGTAGCGCAGCATGAAGCCTTCACCGACCACCGGCACGAAGGCCTCGGTCTTCTTGCCATCGGGGCAGGCCATCAATGTGCTGACCGGGCCGCTGACCTTGTCCAGGTGGTAGTAGCTGTAGCCCCAGCCTTCCAGGGTTCGTTCCTCCAGGCTGCCGCCCAGGCGCTGGCGATTGCAGTCCACCTTCAGGGTCTTGCCGGCGAGGATTTCCAGCTGATAGGCCGATTCATCAGCCTGGGCCGGCAGGTGGATGACCTGCCGGGTGAAGCCTTTTTCCGCCTCGGGGTAGGGCGCGACGTCCTTCAGGCTGGCTGCCATCGCGGGTGCGGCGGCAGCCAGGGTCAGGGCCAGGATCGCGGTCATCGGGGTTGGGCGCATAGGGCCTCCTTGCAGATAAACGAATGCAGGACCGCCGCCAGGCCCAGGCCGCCCGTCACTGGGCCAACCAGCCACCATCGACGTTCCAGGCGGCACCGCGAACCTGGCTACCGGCCTCGCTGCACAGGAATAGTACCAGCTCACCCAGGTGTTCGGGGGTGACGAAGGCCAGTGATGGCTGTTTTTCTGCCAGCAGATCGTGCTGCGCTTGCAGCGGATCGCCACCGTTGGCAGCACGATCGTCGATCTGCTTCTGTACCAGCGGGGTCAGCACCCAGCCAGGGCAGATGGCATTGCAGGTGACGTTGCTGGTGGCGGTTTCCAGGCCTACCACCTTGGTCAGGCCGACCACGCCGTGCTTGGCCGCCACATAGGCCGCCTTGCCGGTCGAGCCGACCAGGCCATGCACCGAGGCGATGTTGATGATGCGCCCCCAGTTGCGCATGCGCATGCCGGGCAGGGCCAGGCGCGTACCGTGGAACACGGCCGACAGGTTGAGGGCGATGATCTTGTCCCAGCTTTCCAGCGGGAATTGCTCCACCGGCGCCACATGCTGGATACCGGCGTTGTTGACCAGAATGTCGACGCCGCCGAACTCGCGCTCGGCCAGGGTGAACAGCGCTTCGATCTGGGCCACGTCCGACAGGTCGGCCGGGTGATGGGCTACCTTCACCCCGTGCCGGGCGATCTCGGCCAGCGCCGGTGCCGGGTCGCCGAAGCCGTTGAGCATGATGTTGGCGCCTGCGCGGGCCAGCACCTGGGCAATGCCCAGGCCGATGCCGCTGGTGGATCCGGTGACGAGTGCAGTCTTGCCTTTGAGGGTCATGCAAAGCTCCTTAGACGATGCCGGTGGCGTAGAACGTGGCGATGACCACGAACACCGCCAGGGTCTTGATCAGGGTAATACCGAAAATGTCCTTGTAGGCCTCGCGATGGGTCAGCCCGGTTACGGCCAGCAAGGTGATGACCGCGCCGTTGTGCGGCAGGGTGTCCATGCCGCCGCTGGCCATGGCAGCCACCCGGTGCAGCACTTCGAGCGGGATGTTGGCGGCATTGGCGGCGGCGATGAAGCTGTCGCCCATGGCCGCCAGGGCGATGCTCATGCCGCCCGAGGCAGAGCCGGTGATACCGGCCAGCAAGGTCACGGTGATGGCTTCGTTGACCAGCGGGTTGGGGATGTCGCGCAGGGCATCGGCCAATACCAGGAAGCCCGGCAGCGAGGCGATTACCGCGCCAAAACCGTATTCCGAGGCGGTATTCATGGCCGCCAGCAAGGCACCGCCCACGGCGCTTTTGCTGCCTTCGGCCAGGCGGGAGCGGATGGCACCGAAGGCACACACCAGCACCATCAGGATGCCTACCAGCAACGCCGCCTGCACTGCCCAGATGGCGGTGAGCTTGGCCACATCGCTTTGCACCGGCGCGCTCATGCCGGGCAATTGCAGGCTGTGGCTGGGGCCGTACCACTGCGGGATCCAGTGGGTGAACAGCAGGTTCATCACCCCCACCAGCAGCAGCGGCGACAGGGCCAGCCAGGGGTTGGGCAGGGCCAGGTCGGCAGCGGTTTCCGGCTCGTTGCGCAAGTCGCTGCCATAGCCTTCACCGGCGCGCAGGGCCTTGTTGCGCTGGCGTTGCAGGTAGGCCATGCCGACGCAGAACACGAACAGCGTGCCGATCAGGCCCAGCCAGGGCGCGGCCCAGGCGGTGGTGTTGAAGAAGGTGCTGGGGATGATGTTCTGGATCTGCGGGGTACCGGGCAGGGCGTCCATGGTGAACGAGAACGCGCCCAGGGCAATGGTTGCCGGGATCAGGCGCTTGGGGATATTGCTCTGGCGGAACATCTCGGCAGCGAACGGGTACACCGCGAACACCACCACGAACAGCGAGACACCGCCGTAGGTGAGCAGGGCGCAGACCAGCACGATCACCAGCATTGCCTGGCGGGTGCCGAGCACGCGGATGGCGGCGGCAACGATCGAGCGGGAAAAGCCGGACAGCTCGATCAGCTTGCCGAACACGGCGCCCAGCAGGAACACCGGGAAGTAGAGCTTGATGAAGCCGACCATTTTCTCCATGAACACCCCGGTGAATGCGGGGGCCACGGCGGACGGGTCGGTGAGCAGTACCGCGCCGAGGGCGGCGATGGGGGCAAAGAGGATTACGCTGTAGCCACGGTAGGCAGCCAGCATCAGCAGGGCCAGCGCGGCAAGGGCGATGAGCACGGTCATCGGGTGAGTCTCCTGGGTGAGTCTTGTTTTTATCGGTGAGCAGGAGATAGCGGGAATCGTGCCAGTTTTTAACTCATTGATTTATATGGGTATTTTGTTTTCTTGTGTTTTTTTGTCTCTGGCTTGAGACGTTGGGGCCGCTTGGCGGCCCATTGCGACACAAGGCCGCTCCTACAAGTGAACCGCGATCTCCTGTAGGAGCCGCCTTGTGTCGCGATCGAGGGCAAAGCCCTCGCGGCAATCTTGAAATGGAAACAAAAGTCTCCAATCAGAGACCAAGTACTACCATCTTCTTGTACAGCGTCGACCGCCCCAGTCCCAACGCCGACGCAGCTTCCGGTACATTTCCCGCATGTTCGGCCAGTGCCCCGGCAATCAGCTCCCGCTCAAACGCCTCACAGGCCTCGCGGTAAGTCTGCCGCACAGGCGTAGTCGCCACCGGGCTCAACGGCCCCAATGCCGCCCGTAGATCCGCTACCCCCAGCCGCGGCTGGTCCGCCAGCAGCGTGGCCCGCTCCAGCACATTGCGCAGCTCGCGAATGTTCCCCGGCCATGCATGCCGCGCCAATAGCTGCTGCGCTTCGGCCTCCAACTCATACTGGCTGCCCAGCTCACCCAATATGGCTTCGCACAGCGCCGGCAGGTCCTCCAGCCGTTGCCGCAGTGGCGGCACCTCGATCGGCAGCACATTCAGCCGGTAATACAGGTCGGCGCGGAATGCCCCGCGGGCGATGGCGGCCTGCAGGTCGATGGAGGTGGCGGCAATGATGCGCACATCGCTACGCAGCATCTGGTTCGAGCCGACCGGCTCATACTCCTTTTCTTGCAACACCCGTAGTAGCTTGCTCTGCAGGGCCAGCGGCATGTCGCCGATCTCGTCGAGGAACAGCGTGCCGCCTTCGGCCAGTTGCAGCTTGCCGCTGCGGCCCTTGCGATCAGCCCCGGTAAAGGCACCGGGGGCGGTGCCGAAGAACTCGGCTTCCAGCAGTGTCTCGGGGATCGCCGCACTGTTGATGCTGACGAACGCCTTGTGCGCCCGCGCCGACGCCGCGTGGATGGCATGGGCCAACAGCTCCTTGCCGGTGCCGGTTTCGCCCAGCAGCAACACCGGCGAGTCACTGCTCGCACCGCGCCGTGCGCGGCGCTTGGCCTCCAGGCTGGCGGCGCTGCTGCCGACGAACTGGGCGAAGCTGTACTTGGCCTGGCGTGCGCGCAACTGCGAGCGGGTCGAGGCCAGCTCCTGCTGCATGCTGGAGTAGCGTTTGAGCAGCGGCGACAGGCTGCGCAATTCATCGAACAGGGCAAAGCCGATGGCGCCGATCAGCGCGCCCTGGTCGTCGTGGATGGGCAGGCGCATCACCACCAGCGGCTCGTTCGGGGTGTCGAGCATGTCCAGCAGTATCGGCCGGCCATTGCTCACCACCTCGCGCATCAGGCTGCCCGGGATCACCGCTTCGCAGGGTTGGCCAATGGCGCTGGCCGCGTCGGCCAAGCCAAAGCGCCGGGCATACCGTTCGTTCATCCAGACGATGCGCGCCTGGCGGTCGACGATTACCGTGCCTTCGCTGGACTGTTCGATGATTTCGAACAGCGAGCGGATCGCCAGTTGCCGTACCTGGGGGTAGTCCTTGAGGCTGTCGCTGTCGTGCATGGGTAAAAATCCTGAAATCTGTATAAGCGGGGCCGACCACTTCGCGGGTAAACCCGCTCCCACAAGTTCACTACAAATCCTGAAGACTGTGGGGTACCTGTGGGAGCGGGTTTACCCGCGAAGAGGCCAGACCTGAAAAACTATCCCCTTGGGTCGAACGCCTCACGCAAGGCATCCCCGATAAACACCAGCAGCGACAGGATCACCGCCAGTGCAAAGAACGCGGTAAAGCCCAGCCACGGCGCCTCCAGGTGCTGTTTGCCCTGGGTCACCAGCTCACCCAGCGAAGCACTCCCGGCCGGCATGCCGAAACCGAGAAAATCCAGTGCAGTCAGGGTGGTGATCGCCCCGGTCAGCATGAACGGCACATAGGTCAGCGTCGCGTTCATGGCGTTGGGCAGGATGTGCCGCAGCATCACCTGGCTGTCTGACAGCCCCAACGCCCGGGCGGCCTTCACGTACTCCAGGTTGCGACCGCGCAGGAACTCGGCGCGCACCACATCGACCAGGGTCAGCCAGGAGAACAACGCCATGATCCCCAGCAGCCACCAGAAGTCCGGCTCGACGAACCCGCTGAGGATGATCAGCAGGTACAGCACCGGCAACCCCGACCACACCTCCAGCAAACGCTGGCCGAACAGGTCGACCCAGCCGCCGTGGTAGCCCTGCAAGGCCCCGGCCGTCACCCCGATCAGCACGCTGACCAGGGTCAGGGCGAAGGCGAACAGCAAGGACACCCGTGTGCCATACAGCACCCGGGCCAGCACGTCGCGGCCCTGGTCGTCGGTCCCCAGCCAGTTGCTCGCGCTTGGCGGGCTGGGGGTGGGCACTTGCAGGTCGTAGTTGGGGGTGTCGGCGCTGAACGGGATCGGTGCGAACAGCATCCAGCCGCCTTGCTGTTCGATCAGTTGGCGTACATAGGCGCTGCGGTAGTCCGGCTGGAACGGCAGCTGGCCGCCGAACTGCTGCTCGCTGTAGCGCTTGAGCGCCGGCACATACAGCTCGCCCTTGTAGCCCAGCAGCAGCGGTTTGTCGTTGGCCACCAGCTCGGCACACAGGCTCAGCAGCAGCAGGCCGGCGAACAGCCACAGCGAGACCCAGCCGAGGCGGTTGCGGCGAAAGCGTTTCAGGCGACGACGCGAAATCGGTGAAAGCATCAGTGCGCCCTCGTGTCGAAGTCGATACGCGGGTCGAGCAGCGTGTACGACAGATCGCCGATCAGGCGGATCAGCAGGCCCGCCAGGGTGAAGATGAACAGCGTGCCAAACACCACCGGGTAGTCCCGCGACACAGCCGCTTCGTAACTCATGCGGCCCAGGCCATCGAGCGAGAAGATCACCTCGATCAGCAACGAGCCGGCAAAGAACACCGTGATCAACGCCTGCGGCAATCCGGCCACCACCAGCAGCATGGCATTGCGCAGCACGTGGCCATACAGCACCCGACGCTCGCTCAGGCCCTTGGCGCGGGCGGTAACCACGTATTGCCGGGAAATCTCGTCGAGGAAGGCGTTCCTGGTCAGCAGTGTCAGGGTGGCGAAACCGCCGATCACCAGGGCGCCGACTGGTAGCACCAGATGCCAGAAGTAGTCGGCGACCTTTCCCAGCAGGCTGAGCTCGTCGAAGTTGTCCGAGACCAGGCCGCGCACCGGGAACCAGTCGAGCGAGGTACCGCCGGCGAACAGCACGATCAGCAACAGGGCGAACAGGAACGAGGGCAGGGCATAGCCAACCACGATCAGCGCGCTGCTCCAGGCATCGAAGCGGCTGCCATGGCGAACCGCCTTGCGGATGCCCAGCGGGATCGACACCAGGTAGGTGATCAGCGTGGCCCAGAAGCCCAGCGACAGGGTGACCGGCAACTTGTCGAGGATCAGGTCGGTAACCTTGGCGCCGCGGAAGAAACTGTTGCCGAAGTCCAGCCGGGCATACTGGCCCAGCATCAACCACAGGCGCTCGGGGGCGGATTTGTCGAAGCCGTACTGGTGCTTGATCTCCTCGATCAGTTTCGGGTCCAGGCCACGGGTGGCCCGCGACTCGCCGTGCACCACCTCGGCCCGGGCGCCGGGAGCGCCGCCGCCAATCCCTTGCAAGCGTGCCACCGCCTGTTCCACCGGGCCACCCGGTGCGGCCTGGACGATAGCGAAGTTGACCAGCAGGATCGCCAGCAAGGTCGGGATGATCAGCAGCAGGCGGCGCAGGATGTAGGCAGTCATGGCGAGGATTTCCGGCGTTCGGCCATTTGCGCGTTGGTCAGCGCGGTGGGGCTGACTTCCCACCAGGTGTCCAGGCCTTCGTCATAGGCAGCCTGGACTTTGGGCACGCCGAAGCGGTTCCACCAGACGGTGGAACTGCCAGGCGGGTAGTAGTTGGGGATCCAGTAATAGTTCCATTGCAGCACCCGGTCCAGGGCATGGGCGTGGTGCAGCATGTCGGCCTGGGTGTCGGCGCGCACCAGGCCGTCGATCAGGCGGTCCACGGCGGGGTCCTGCAGCACCATCAGGTTATTCGACCCGGGGTCGTGGGCCGCTGCCGAGCCAAAGTAGTTGTACAACTCGGCACCGGGCGACAGGGTGACCGGGTAACCGGTGACGATCATGTCGTAGTCACGCGCCATCAGGCGGTTGACGTACTGGGCGGAGTCGACGTTGCGGATGTCCAGGGTCACACCAATCTGGGCCAGGTTGCGCTTCCACGGTAGCAGCAGGCGTTCCATGCCTGCCTGGCCATTGAGGAAGGTGAACGCCAGCGGCGTGCCCTGGCTGTTCACCAAGCGGTCGCCTTCGGGGCGCCAGCCGGCTTGCTCGAGCAGCGCCAGTGCCTGCAGCTGCTGCTTGCGGATGATCCCTGATCCATCGGTGACCGGGGCGGTGAACACGGTGCTGAAGACTTCGTCCGGTACCTTGCCGCGCAACGGTTCGAGCAGTTTCAACTCGCCTGCATCCGGCAGTTTGCGGGCGGCCAGTGGGGTATTGGAGAACACGCTCTGCTGGCGGATGTACATGTTGCGCATCATCTGCCGGTTGCTCCACTCGTAGTCCCACAGCATGCCCAGCGCCTGGCGCACGCGACGGTCCTTGAACTGCGGCTGGTCGAGGTTGAACACAAAGCCCTGGGCCACCTGCGGCTTGGCCGGGCCCAGGTGGGCGCGCTGCAGGCGGCCGTCGTCCAGTTGCGCGCCGTTGTAGCCCAGGGTGTAGGCGGTGGCAGAGAATTCGCGGTTGTAGTCGTAGCCACCGCCCTTGAGCACTTGCCGCGCCACTTCGGTATCGCCGAAGTACTCGATGCGCAGTTTGGCGAAATTGTAGCGCCCACGGCTGACCGGAAGGTCGCGCGCCCACCAGCCGGGGTCGCGCTCGAAGGTGATGCTGCGGCCATTGTCGATGTGCCCGATACGGTACGGCCCGCTGCCGACCGGCTTGTCGAAGCCGGCACCGTTGGCGAAATCGCGCTGCTGCCAGTCGTGTTCGGGCAGTACCGGCAGGCCGGCGAGGTCCAGTGGCAGGGTGCGGCCGTGGTCGGGCTTGAAGTCGAAGCGCACGCTGTGCGGGCTTTCCACGATGACGGCGGCAACATCGGCGAACTGGGTGCGGTACTTGAGGCTGCCCTTGCTCATCAGCAGCTCGAAGGTAAAGCGTACGTCCTCGGCGCGCACCGGCTTGCCATCGGCGAAGGTGGCGCGCGGGTCGATCTCGAAACGCAGCCAGGCATCGTCCGGGCCGCGCTCCATGCGCCGGGCGATCAGGCCGTAGACGGTGTAGGGCTCATCGAACGAGCGCACGGCCAGTGGCGCATACAGCAGGCTATCGACCTCGCTGACGCCGATGCCTTTGTCGATGTACGGCAGGATATGGTCGAACTGGCCGATCTCGATGGCCGAACGGCGCAGGATGCCACCTTTGGGGGCGTTTGGGTTGACGTAGTCGAAATGCTGGAAGCCGGCGTGGTAGCGGGGTGCTTCGCCGTAGACGGTGAGGGCGTGGGTGGGGGCGGCGTGGGCGTTGACAGCCAAGCAAAGCAGGAACAGGCACCACAATCTCTGTGGGAGCGGCGGTGCGCCGCTGCGACGTGCCCGCGAATGCGTCCGAGCATGCAGCCTCGTCGTCTGGGCTGACGCATTCGCGGGTAAACCCGCTCCCACAGGGGATCTCATCACCTGAACAGGTGAATCAGTCCTGGCGGCTGGTCACTTCCAGCAAGTGGTAGCCGAACTGGGTCTTCACCGGGCCTTGCACGGTGTTGATCGGGGCGCTGAACACCACGGTGTCGAACTCCTTGACCATCTGGCCCGGGCCGAACGAGCCCAGGTCACCGCCCTGGCGGCTGGACGGGCAGGTGGAGTTGGCTTTGGCAATTTCAGCGAAGTCGGCGCCTGCTTCGATCTGGGCTTTCAGTTCGTTGCATTTGTCTTCGCTGCTGACCAGGATGTGGCGGGCGGTTGCACGGGCCATGGGTACTGCTCCTTGGGGTAAAAAGGCAAGCCTAGCGCACTTGTCCGGGGTATGTCTCGCCAGGCTTGCAACCCGCTGCCTACAGTTTTTGTGCCGCCTCACGCAACAGGGTTTCGGTCGAGGCCCAGCCCAGGCAACCATCGGTGATCGACACGCCGTATTTCAGCGCGCCCTTGCCCAGCGCCTGGCAGCCGTCGAACAGGTGCCCTTCGATCATCACGCCAACGATCGAGCGGTCACCGGCCATGCGCTGCTCCAGCACATCGTTGAATACCGCCGGCTGACGCGCCGGGTCCTTGCCGCTGTTGGCGTGGCTGCAATCGACCATGATCCGCCCCTGCAGCCCGGCCTTGGCCAGTGCCTGGCGGGCCATGGCGATGCTGTTGGCGTCAAAGTTCGGGCCTTTGTGGCCGCCGCGCAGCACCAGGTGGGTGTCCGGGTTGCCCAGGGTTTCGATGATGGCCGGGTAACCCTGCGCATCCATGCCGAAGTGGCGGTGCGGGTGGGCGGCGCTGCGCATGGCGTCGCTGGCGATGGCGATGCCGCCGTCGGTGCCGTTCTTGAAACCGACCGGCAGCTCCAGGCCACTGACCATTTCGCGGTGGATCTGCGATTCGGTGGTGCGTGCGCCAATCGCGGCCCAGGCCAGCAGGTCATCGAAGTAGCCGGCGGCCATGGGCTGCAGCAGTTCGGTGGCGACCGGCAGGCCGCGCTCGATCATGTTCAGCATCAGCCCGCGGGACAGGGCGATGCCGGCGTGCATGTCGTCGCTGCCATCGAGGTGCGGGTCGTAGGCCAGGCCTTTCCAGCCGACCGTGGTGCGGGGCTTTTCGACGTAGGCGCGCATCACCAGCAGCAGCTTGTCGTCGAGTTCGCGGCTGAGGGCGGCCAGGCGGTCGGCGTATTCCAGGGCCGAGCGCGGGTCGTGGATCGAGCACGGGCCAACGATTACCAGCAGGCGCTGGTCGCGGCCTTCGAGGATGTCGCGGATGGCCTGGCGGTGGGCATGGACTTGCTGGGTAAGTTCGCTGGACAGCGGCATTTGCTGCTTGAGCAGGTGCGGGCTGGGCAGGCGCTGGGTGACGGTGGTGTTGGCGGCTTGCGGCTGGGTCAGGGCGAGGCTGGAAGCTTGCATGGCGTTTTTTCCCTGGGCGGACGGCGGGTTCTGGCCCGCGTGGTCGGCCCTATCGAGGTGTTCGACAGATCGTTGAATTCGTATTGGCTGCTGCATTGCCACCTGTGGAAGACCGAACGGAGGCGGCAGGCTGGCCCGAACGGGATTGGCTAAATCGCCAGGCGTAGGTGTTTGCGTAGTAATAGGTGGCGTAGTTCATGAATCTGTCCTCAATGTGAATCGGTGTTGTTCAAAGGCCTGAAAAGCAAAACCCCCGGTCGGGAAGCCGACCGGGGGTTTGAGTATTCTCATGTTCGGCGGCCCCTCGAAGGTGGGCGCCGTGTGGGTATCGGCGCCTAGTGGCTAAACCAATACCCGAAGTAATAGCTGGCAGGTGCCACGCAGCCGGCAACGGCCAGCACAGGACGCAGGGTGCGACCGGTGTGGTTGGCGTGGTTGCGGGTGTGTTTTGGCATGTTGCTCTCCAGTGAATGAGCCCGAGCTTACTTCAGTTCGGTCGGGCCATTCAATGGATAAATGCTATGGGGGCGATCATTTGTTTTTGTACTGGATGGTTCAATGGCCATAGCGCCCGACCAGGCTCTGCGCCCCTAGCGCGTGGCCTTGCAGCAGTTGCAGCAGGCCACTGCGGTCCAGGCCCTCGGGCAGGGTGCCCAATGGCAGGTCGGTGGCGATCAGCGTCAGTGCGTAGTGGTGCGGGTTGTCACCGGCGGGTGGGCAGGGGCCTCGGTAGCTGAGCGTGCCCCGCGAGTTGCGACCCACGGTCACGCCTGGCCCGGTCAGCCCGGCGATGCCTTCCTTCAGCCCATCCTGGGCCGGGTCAATGTTGTAGGCGATCCAGTGGACCACGCCAATACCCTTGCCGCCGTCCGGGTCGAACATGATCAGGGCCAGCGACCGGGTGCCTGCGGGGAGGTTGTCCCAGCTCAGTTGCGGGGTGCGCTCTTCGCCAGCGCCGCAGGCCGGGTCCGGGCCAACCTGCTGCAGGGCGATCACGCCACCATCGGTGAACGACGACGAACTGATCGACAGCGCACCCTGGCCGCCAGCGACGGCCAGGGTGCTGCACGGCAGCAGGGCGGCAAGCAGCCAGGGTTTGAGGTTCATGGTGAATCCTCGGCAGGGCGTTCGGGCGCAGTGTAGCCCAGGCTGGGCTCAATGGCTGTCCTGGTCCTCGGCGGTGCCGCCGGTGCGCCCGGCGCCGGAACCGGTGGCTTCGCCGGTGCTGTTGGAGCCGCCAGCGGCGCCGTCGGCGGCATCGCTGTTGCTGCCGGTGTCGCTGCTGTCGTTGCCTTTGCTGCTGCCAGGGCTGTTGACGCTGCTACCTTCACCGGCAGTCTTGCCACCGGACTGGTCGGTTTGCGGGTGGCTGTCGGTATGGGTGTCGGTGGCGGCCAGGCTGGTGCCAGTGGCGGCGGCCAGGGCAAGGGCAAGGCACAGCGAGAGTGGGCGAATGCGGATCATGGAACGTCTCCTTTGCGGATGATCTGTCATTCGTTGGGCTGGGGGCGGGGAGTGGGGTGCCGTCTGGGCGACGGATGGTCATTCGATCAGGCTGCTGTGCAGCCCGATCGATTGCAAGGGGGCCGATCAGCGGCAGTTGCCCGCCTTGCGATACCCCGCTGCCTGCGCCTCACCCTCTGTGGCGAAGGTGACCTGGTTCTTCGCGGTAACCTGGGTATAGCCCGGGCAGCCGACGGAGAGGTGATAGACGTGGCTGTTGCGGTTGCCAAGCACCGCTCCTACCGACTCGGCACTGGCCAGGCTCGGCTTGGCCTCTGGCTTGGCAGCCTTCGCCGGCACCGCTTGCACCACGCCACTGCCGACCGGCTTGTAGTTGGCGGTCCATTTGCGTTCCCCGGTCACGAAGGGGTTGGCATGCCCCATGATCGCGGCAATGCGCCGGTCGCGCTCTTTTTCCCAGGCCGACACCGGGTGCTGTTTGTCCCAGGCCATCAGCAACTGTTGCTGTTGGCGCGACATGCTCAGCTTGTAGCGGTCGTACATATAGAAGGTGGTGCGGGCGACCAGGCCTTTCACTTCGTCACGGGGTTCGGCAGCACGCTGCACGAAGTCGACCTTGGTGCTGCACTGCCCGTATTGCCCTGCATTGCCAGCAACCATGCCGTAGTTGAAATTGCTGCGGTCGCCGTTGACCTCGCCTACTGCCGGGTACAGGTTGAACAGGTCGGCCTCCATGGCGCGGAACACCGGGTCGTCATCCACGCAATGCTCGCGGCCACCGTTCTTCCAGCACTGGCGCTGGTTGCCAAAGGTATAGGCCGGCACGATGTGCTCCCATTCGGTGCGCTCTGCTCGGTTCTGCTGCTTGCGGGTCTGGTAGCCACACGAGGCGGCATCGATACGCCCGCCGGACTTGCCCACCCAGGTCCATTTGCAGCCGCAGTACAGGTCGCCCATGGCACTACTGGCCTGGTCCATGTACACCTTCTGCTTGGCCACTACCTTGGCCTCGGTGAAGGTCGCCGGCGGGTTGGCCAGGGCGGGGAGGGTGAAGGAAAATAGTAAGGATACGGCGTAAAGCAGTGATTTCATGAGAAAAACATATTTCAGGTCGGGGCGCGCATTGTAATCATTTCCTCGGGGCTGGCCAGCCTGGACAAGTTGACTGTCAACTTGCGCGCTCTTACAGCGGCTCGCAGTAAAGGCTTCAATCCGTGAGGGTCGGCACGAACAGGCCAGTCTTCACATTGCTCATCGACACCAGTGTCTTGAAGCGCTTGACGTTGTTGTTCTCGAAGAACAGCTCACGGGTCAGCTGGGTGTACTGCTCCATGTGCCGCACCAGCATGATCAGCACGAAATCGCATTCCCCGGCCACGTAGTAGCACTGTTGCACCTGCGGGCAGGCGAGGAAGGCGCGTTTCATCTCGTCCAGCAGGTCCAGGCGCTCGTTCTCCACTTCAACCTCGGTGATCACGGTCAGCGTGTACCCCAGCTGCTCCGGGTTCACCTGTGCCACCGTGCCGCGGATCACGCCGTCGGCCGTCAGCTTCTTCAGGCGCCGGTTGACCGCCGCCGAGGACAGGTTGACCTGCGCACCGAGGTCCAGCTGTGAAGTGCCGGCGTCGCGCTGCACGGCATCGAGCAGGGCCAGGTCGAAGTGATCGAGGGGCATGGGAGGGGCTCCGTAGGCGAACAGCGGTAAATGCCGAAAGTGCGTAATAAAAGTGCATGAATTGGCCAAAAATCAAGATTTTCATACGCGGCGAGCGAATAGAATTTCCCGTGAACAAGAACGGCGGTGTAGAGCCAAGGCTTTTCACCCATGGAGAAACGGTTGATGAATGCGAGTACCCCACTGCAACTGAACGGCGCTTTGCTGCTGCAGCAGATCCGTGCACTCGGCCAGGTAGGTGTTGACGCCACGCATGGCGGGCGCACCCGGATCGCCCTGAGCGATGCCGACAAGGCCGGGCGCGACCTGCTGGTCGGCTGGATGCGCGAGCTTGACCTCGACGTGCAGGTCGACCGCATCGGCAACATTTTCGGTACGTTACGCGCAGCCGCTGACAGCGGCGAGCAAAGCCCGCTGATGATGGGTTCGCACATCGACACTGTCACCAACGCCGGAGCCCTGGATGGCTGCTATGGCGTGCTGGCCGGATTGGCGGTGGTTCGGGCGTACCGTGAGGCCGGGCGCTTGCCTGAGCGTTCGATCACCGTCGGCGCGTTCACCAATGAAGAGGGTGTGCGCTACCAGCCCGACATGATGGGCTCACTGGTTTACGCCGGCGGCCTGCCTTTGCAACAGGCACTGGATACCCTTGGCACCGACGGTACGCGCCTTGGCGATGAACTGGCGCGCATCGGCTATGCCGGCACGCTGGAGCCTGGCGCTATCGTGCCGCACGAATACCTCGAACTGCATATCGAGCAGGGGCCGGTCCTCGAAGCCGAAAACACCCTGATCGGCGTGGTCGAGAACCTGCAGGGCATTTCCTGGCAGCAAGTAGAGGTGAAGGGACACGCCAACCATGCCGGCACCACGCCGACCCACTTGCGCCATGATGCAGGCTTCGTCGCCAGTGCCATCGTCGCCGAGTTGCGCGCCATGGCCGTGGATTCCGGCACGACCTTGGCCACGGTCGGCTGCATGCAGTTCGAGCCGAACGTGATCAATGTCATCCCGCGCAAGGCCACCTTCACCGTTGACCTGCGCGACCCCGACGAAACCTGCCTGGCTTACGCCGAAAACCGCCTGAGCCAATACCTGGAGGCGCTCGCCGAGCGTGAAGGGGTCACCATTACCACCGAGCGCCTGGTGCGTTTCGAGCCGGTGATCTTCGACGCAGGGCTGGCCGATGCCATCGAAGCCTCGGCCCGGCGTTTCGGTTTCAGCCATCGGCGCATGACCTCTGGCGCCGGCCACGACGCGCAAATGATCGCCCGCATTGCCCCCGCCGCGATGATCTTCGTGCCCAGCCAGGGCGGCATCAGCCACAACCCGCGCGAGCATACCGATGACGAACAACTGATTCAGGGCGCCCAGGTGCTGCTGGATGTCGTCAGCCGTCGCCTGACCCACGCCTGATCCCCACTGTAATGCCCCGCCCGCTGAAGCCTGGTTTCAGCGGCATGGGCTTCATGTTGCCTGTAGAAAGGAGTGCCGCATGTTTGTTTCCAACCCCAAGGCTGGCCGCCAGCCTTACCCGCAAGCGTTGCAGGAGGTGATGAGCATCGCCAAGGCTGAAGAAAGCCGCCAGTGGCTGGCCGGCTGGGCGCGCTTGAACGCAGGTGCTACGCCGCTGTACAGCCTGCCTGACCTGGCCGCGGAGCTGGGCGTTGCCCAGCTGACGGTGAAGGACGAATCGGTGCGTTCGGAACTGGGCAGTTTCAAGGCGCTGGGCGCGCCGATTGCCCTGGTGCGGCTGATCCTGCGTACCTTCCCCGCGCAGCAATTCGACCCGCGCGGCTTGCTGGCAGGCCAGTACGCGAACCTGCTGGCCCCCTTCACCGTGGTCAGCGCCACCGATGGCAACCATGGCAAGGGCCTGGCGGCCGCCGCGCAAAGCATCGGCTGCCACTGCGTGATCGTGCTGCATGCCAACGTCAGCATAGAGCGCGAGCAGGCGATTGCCGCCTATGGCGCGCGGATCGTGCGCATTGCCGGCAATTACGACGAGTCGGTCCAGCACGCTGCGGAGCTGGCGGCCAGCAACGGCTGGACCGTGGTTTCCGATACCTCTTATGAGGGCTACGAAGTGATCCCGCGTGATGTGATGCAGGGCTACGGCACCATCGCCGCAGAAATCATCGAAGCCACTGCCGGCCAGTCGCCTTTCACCCACGTGTTCCTGCAGGGCGGGGTGGGTGGCCTGGCGGCTGGCATCGTCAGCTACCTGTGGGAGCACTACGGCGCACAACGCCCACTGATGGTCATGGTCGAGCCGGAGCAGGCGGACTGCCTGTACCAGAGTGCCTTGCTCGGCAAACCGGCCAGGGCGACCGGTTCGGTGGACTCGGTAATGGCGGGCCTGGCGTGCGGCGAGACATCGCCATTGGCCTGGCGATTCCTTGAGCCGAGCGTCGATTACTTCATGACCATCACCGATGACCAGGCTGTTGCCGCCATGCGCCGCCTGGCGGCTGGCAGCGCTCGCGACATTCCACTGGTGGCGGGTGAGTCCAGCGTCGCCGGCCTGGCCGGGCTTGCCCACCTGGTAACGGATGCTGGCGCAGCTGCCGACCTGGGTCTCGACGGCAACGCCCGCATTCTCTTCATCAGTACCGAAGGCGCCACCGCCCCTGGCGTCTACGCCGATCTGCTGGGCGAGTCGGCCAGCTCGGTACTGGCACGCCAGCAAACCTGGGTACGCACCTGATCCACCCCTTGAGGGCCAGGTTATACCGGCCCTTCCGGTCAACGCCCGACGTTGGCCCAGCAACAGGAACTTCAAGCATGAGCAATGACCCTGCATTCGAACAGCGCCTCAAGCACTGGCGGCACGCGTTTCACCGCCACCCGGAAACCGGCTTCGAAGAGTTCGACACTGCCGAACAGGTCGCCAGCATCCTGGCCAGCTTTGGCCTGGAGGTGCACCGAGGCATCGGTGGCACTGGCCTGGTTGCCAGCCTCACTGTCGGTGACGGCCCGGGCGTGATCGGCCTGCGTGCCGACATGGATGCCCTGAACATCACCGAACAGGCGCATGAACGGCCCCATGCGTCCTGCAACCACGGCAAGATGCACGCCTGCGGCCATGACGGGCACATGGCGATGGTACTGGGGGCCGCAGACCTGCTGTGCCGCGAGCGCAACTTCAACGGTACCGTGCGTTTCCTGTTCCAGCCGGCCGAGGAGCATGGACGCGGGGCCAAGGCGATGATGGCCGATGGCTTGTTCGAGCGCTTCCCGGTCGATGCCCTGTATGGCGCGCACAACATGCCGGGCATGCCGGCTGGCCATATTGCCACGCGGGCTGGCGGGATCATGGCCAGCGAGGACAACTTCGTCATCCACATCCAGGGCAAGGGTACCCATGCCGCTCGGCCGCACATGGGCATCGACCCGATGGTGATCGGTGCCGAGATCGTGCTGGCCTTGCAGACCATTGTCGCGCGCAATGTCGACCCGAGCCTTTCAGCAGTGGTTTCCTGCACCGAGTTCATTACTGATGGCATCCGAAATGCGATACCTACCCATGTCACGATCAAGGGCGACACCCGCAGTTACAGCCCCGAGGTACAACGCTTGCTGGAGAAGCGCATGCGCGAGATCAGCGAGGGTATCTGCCACTTGCACGGTGCAACCTGCCGGTTCGAGTACAGCCACGAGTTTGCGCCGACGGTGAACTGGGCGGCGAACACGGAAATTGCCGTGACGGCGGCGCGCAATGTGGTGGGGGCGCAGGCGGTGAATGCCGAAGTGATGCCGATGATGATTTCCGAGGACTTCGGTGCGTTCCTGCAGCAGGTGCCGGGCAACTTCGTGTTCATCGGCAATGGTACCGAGGGCGAGGCGGGGGCTACGCCGTTGCATAACGCTTCGTATGATTTCAACGATGCGATCCTGGCGACCGGGGCCCGCTATTTTGCCGAGGTGGCAAGGGTCAGCCTGCCGCGTTGATCGTTGAATCAGGGGCCGCACAGGGACCGCACAAATTTAAAGCATTGTGCGGTCTCTGTGGGAGATTGCCCAGCCCTTTGGGCCGCGCTGTCGCACAGATAACTG
>NZ_JAMBDI010000037.1:25088-26443 GCF_036858055.1 Pseudomonas sp. SF2
CTGCTAATTCAATGACTTATGGGCTCATGGCAGCCCCGTTTCAGTGCCCGCCCTTCATCCGCCGTGCCACCAGGTAGATCCCCAGCCCGACCAGCGCCGTCGCTGCGCCGATGTAGCCGGTGCTGGTCCAGCCCATGCCCGCGGTAATCGCCATGCCACCCAGCCACGGCCCCAGCGCATTGGCCAGGTTGAATGCCGCATGGTTCGACGCCGCCGCCAGGCTTGGCGCTTCATGGGCAATGTCCATCAGGCGGATCTGCAACGGTGCCGCCAGGGCAATCATGGTCCCCACCAGGCCAATGCCCAGCAGCAGGCTCCACAGCGCCTGCGCGGCAACGCTGAAGAACAGCAGCACGGCAATCGACCACACCAGCACCAGCCCCACGGCGCGGAACTGCAGGCGGTCGAACAGTTTGCCGCCGGCGATGTTGCCGACGATGCCGCCCACGCCGAACGCTGCCAGGCCGAACGGAATCCACTGCGGCGACACCTGGGTTACCTGCAACATCGTCGGCGCCAGGTAGCTGAACACACAGAACATGCCGGCAAAGCCGATCGAGGCGATGCCCAGCGCCATCCACACTTGCGGCAGGGTGAAGGCTTGCAGTTCCTTGCGCGGGTCGCTGCGCGTTTCATCGTGGCGCTGGGGCACGAAGCGCCAGACCAGGGCTATGGTGCACAGGGCTATCGCGCCGACCAATACGAACGCCGAGCGCCAGCCGAAATACTGGCCCAGCAAGGTGGCGACCGGGTTGCCGAGCAACATGGCCAAGGTCAGGCCCATCATCACCCGGGCCACGGCCCCCGCCCGCTGGTCTTTGGCCACCATGCTCGACGCCACCACCGCCGCAATGCCGAAGTAGGCGCCATGGGGCAGGCCGCTGATGAAGCGGAAGGCGACCAGGCCACCGAACGAGGGGGCGAAGGCGGTAGCCAGGTTGCCAAGGGCATACAGCGCCATCAGCAACAGCAGCATGTGCTTGCGCAACAGCTTGGCACCGATGATCGCCAGAGTCGGGGCGCCGACCATCACCCCCAGCGCATAGGCGCTGATGGCATGGCCCACCTGGGGCTCGCTCAATTGCAGGTTACTGGCGATGTCGGGCATCAGGCCCATGATGGCGAACTCGCCAGTGCCGATCGCAAAGCTGCCCAGCGCCATGGCGGCTTCCATCTTTGCGACGGTGCTTTTGCTAGGGAGGGGGGGTAATTCCTGAACTGACATCTGGATCCTTGTTGAAACATGCTGAAACGTTCAAGGCGGGATCATAGTCAATCCGTGACGGCGACGTCGAGGAAGGTGGCTGGCTTCCTCGTACGTCTGTCGGGAGCACATGTGGGAGCAACTGTCTTGC
>NZ_JAMBDI010000038.1:0-152 GCF_036858055.1 Pseudomonas sp. SF2
TCGCGAAGATCAAGATCAAGATCAAGATCAAGATCAAGAGCAAGATCAAGATCAAGATCAAGAGCAAGATCAAGAGCAAGATTTAGCAGGCGTTCTGTGGGAGATGGCCCAACCCTTGGGGCTGCGCTGTTGCGTAGATAACTGAAATTGCA
>NZ_JAMBDI010000038.1:217-7410 GCF_036858055.1 Pseudomonas sp. SF2
GGCATGCCCGCTCCCACAGAGGCCACGTCGCCCTTGCTAACGCGTTCCGGCCCCGGCCCGAGCCGAAGTTGCTTCAAGCCTGCTTGAGCAACAACGCCACCCCCGGGAAATACTGCCCCAGCTCGTTGTGCAACTTGCGGTAGGCATACGGGAAGTACCAGGCGATGGCACAGGCGGTATGTTTCTGCAGATCGTCGACCAGGTCCTGCAGTTCCTCGGGACTGGCGTGCTGGCCGGCCTTCCACGGGCTGATGAACAGCGCTCCGGCCTTCAACTGGCTGGGGTAGGCCACCTGGCGGGCGAGGGCAGCGGTCTGCTGCAGGGCGTCGGCCATGTCCAGCCGGGCGATTTTCGGCCAGCGCTGGCTGGCACTGAGGTATAGCGCTTCACCGGCACTGCTGAGCAACAGGTCGCAGCGCCCTTCGTATTCACCTTCATCGCGCTGCTTCTTGCCGGCAAACTGCTGCAGTGCCGCCAGCTCGGCCTGCCAGGCCGCCGCGGCAAGCAACCCGGTATTGGCGGCTGCCCCATGCCAGTACGGTGCTTCGGCATCGCCGGCAAACTGGTTGAAGCGGTCGATGCAGTCGCCCCAGCGCTCCAGCACCGGGGCAAGAAACTCCAGGCGCGGGTTGTTGATGATCTGGCCTCGCATGCTGCGCTCTCCTGTTGTCGTTGTGATCGCGTTCAGCTGAAAGTGATGGCTATGTGATATCACTGTATCCAGTGTGGCACAACCGGGTGAATTGGCCATTACCCGGGCGGTGACTGTTCGGCTGCAAAGCGGCCCGCTTCGATTGACGCTCCCGGTGCAACCCTCTAACCTTCGCGCGTGTTTCAGGTGTCCTGCCAGCCCCGTCTGGGCAGGGTGAAACTGGGAAGCCGGTGGGTGCCAGCATGGCGCGATTCCGGCGCTGCCCCCGCAACGGTAGGTGAGTCGCGGCCGCGCAGGGCCACTGGGTGCCAGCACCCGGGAAGGCGCGCAGGCCTGGGCCCAGGCCCGCTCACAAGCCCGGAGACCGGCCTGATACTGCCAACGGCATCACGGAGGGTGATGCGCGGTGCACCGTGGCCTACGGCCACGGCCCCTGCGCGTTCTCCGTCTGCCCGCCTATTACCTGTCGCCTCGCGTTGCCGTGGCGCCAGCCAGCGGAGAACCCTGATGAGCGAATCCACCGAACGCGACGAACGCCACCTGGCGCGCATGCAGCGCAAGAAGGCGATCATCGACGAACGCATCGCCAATTCCCCCAACGAGTGCGGCCTGCTGCTGGTGCTGACCGGCAATGGCAAGGGCAAGAGCAGCTCGGCCTTCGGTATGCTCGCGCGCGCACTGGGCCATGGCATGCAGTGCGGTGTGGTGCAGTTCATCAAAGGCCGCAACAGCACCGGCGAAGAGCTGTTCTTCCGCCGCTTCCCCGAGCAGGTGCGCTACCACGTGATGGGCGAGGGCTTTACCTGGGAAACCCAGGACCGCCAGCGTGACATCGCCGCCGCCGAAGCGGCCTGGGCTGTGTCGCGCCAGTTGCTGCAAGACCCGAGCGTGCAGTTCGTGGTGCTCGACGAACTGAACATCGCCCTCAAGCATGGCTACCTCGACCTTGACCAGGTGCTCTCCGACATCCAGGCCCGCCCACCGATGCAGCATGTGATCGTCACTGGCCGTGCCGCGAAACCCGAGATGATCGAACTGGCCGACACCGTGACCGAGATGGGCATGCTCAAGCACGCCTTCCAGGCCGGCATCCGTGCCCAGAAGGGCGTCGAACTGTGAGCCAGCCGCGCCACTGCCCCGCCGTGCTGATTGCGGCACCGGCCTCTGGCCAGGGCAAGACCACCGTCACCGCCGCCCTGGCCCGGCTGCATCGCAACCTCGGGCGCAAGGTGCGAGTGTTCAAGTGCGGGCCAGACTTTCTCGACCCGATGATTCTTGAGCGGGCCAGCGGCGCGCCGGTGTACCAGCTCGACCTGTGGATGATCGGCGCCGAGGAAAGCCGCCGCCTGCTGTGGGAAGCAGCCGGTGAGGCCGACCTGATCCTGATCGAAGGGGTGATGGGGCTGTTCGACGGCACGCCGTCCAGCGCCGACCTGGCGCGTCACTTCGGCGTGCCGGTGCTGGCGGTAATCGACGGCACGGCCATGGCTCAGACTTTCGGCGCCCTGGCCTTGGGCCTGGCACGCTACCAGGCGGACCTGCCGTTTGCCGGTGTGCTGGCCAACCGGGTAGGCAGCCTGCGCCACGCACAACTGCTGGAAGGCAGCCTGACCGAAGGCCTGCGCTGGTATGGCGGTTTGTCCCGTGAGCGCGGTATCGAGTTGCCCAGCCGCCACCTGGGGCTGGTCCAGGCCAGCGAGCTGAACGACCTGGACGCCCGTCTGGACGCCGCTGCCGAGGCGCTGGGTGCCAGTTGCGATGCTGCCTTGCCGCCGCCAGTGACCTTTGCCGAACCCGATCCGCAAGCCAGTGCTGCGTCGTTGACCGGTGTGCGCATCGGCGTGGCGCGGGACGAGGCGTTTGCCTTCACCTATGGCGCCAACCTCGACCTGCTGCGCAACCTGGGCGCACAGCTTGAGTTCTTCTCGCCGCTGCATGACCACGAATTGCCGGCAGTGGACAGCCTGTACCTGCCGGGCGGTTATCCCGAGCTGCACCACCACGCCCTGGCCGCCAACGCGCCGATGAGCGAAGCGATCCGCGCCCATCACGCCCAAGGCAAACCGTTGCTGGCCGAATGCGGCGGCATGCTGTACCTGCTCGATGCCCTGACTGACGTAGCCGGCGAGCGTGCCGAGCTGCTCGGCCTGCTGCCGGGTGAAGCGACCATGCAGAAGCGCCTGGCGGCCCTGGCGCTGCAGGCGGTGGAAATGCCGGAAGGCATCCTGCGCGGTCACACCTATCACCATTCTCTGACCAGTACCGCACTGGAACCGATCGCCCGTGGCCTGAGCCCCAACGGTGGTCGCGGCAACGAAGCGGTGTACCGCCTGGGGCGGTTGACGGCTTCCTACGTGCACTTCTACTTCCCCTCCAACCCGGATGCGGCGGCGGCGCTGTTGCGACCATGAGTGAACACGCCTACAGCGACGCCGAGCGCGCCGCGATCTACCGGGCCATCGGCGAACGCCGTGACATGCGCCATTTCGCCGGTGGCGAGGTGGCCCCGGAACTGCTGGGCCGCCTGCTGGCCGCCGCGCACCAGGCGCCAAGTGTCGGGCTGATGCAGCCCTGGCGCTTCATCCGCATCACCCAACGCGACCTGCGCGCCCGTATCCAGGCCCTGGTGGAAGCAGAACGGGTGCGTACCGCCGAAGCCTTGGGCGAGCGCTCCGACGCCTTCATGAAACTGAAGGTGGAGGGTATCAACGACTGCGCCGAACTGCTGGTGGCCGCCCTGATGGACAACCGCGAGCCGCATATCTTCGGCCGCCGCACCCTGCCGGAAATGGACCTGGCCTCGCTGGCCTGCGCCATCCAGAACCTGTGGCTGGCAGCCCGTGGCGAAGGCCTAGGCATGGGCTGGGTGTCGCTGTTCGACCCGCAGGCGCTGGCGGCTCTGCTGGGCATGCCGGCCGGGGCCAAGCCGGTCGCGGTGCTGTGCCTGGGGCCGGTGACCGAGTTCTACCCGGCACCGATGCTGGTGCTGGAAAACTGGGCCGAGGAACGGCCCTTGAGTGAAATGCTCTTTGAGAACCAATGGGGAGAACGCCAATGAGCGTGGCCTTGCTGACCGTGGCCGGCGTGGCCCTGGATGCTCTGTTGGGCGAACCGCAGCGGCGCCACCCGCTGGTGGCCTTCGGCAACATGGCCAGTAACCTCGAGCGCCGCCTGAATGCCGGTGGGCGCGGCTGGCGCAGCCACGGGGTGAGCGCGTGGTTCCTGGCCGTGGTGCCGCTTACTTTGGTGGTGCTGATCCTGTCCTGGCTGCCGTACATCGGCTGGCTGGTCGACGTGCTGGCACTGTACTGCGCCGTCGGGCTGCGCAGCCTGGGCGAACACGTGTTACCGGTGGCCAGTGCCTTGCGCCAGGGCGACCTGCAGGAAGCGCGGCGCCGTGTGGGCTACCTGGTCAGCCGCGAAACCCGCGAACTGGACGAGCCCGCCGTGGCCCGGGCGGCCACCGAATCGGTGCTGGAGAACGGCAGCGACGCGGTGTTCGCCGCGCTGTTCTGGTTCGTGCTGGCCGGTGCGCCGGGCGTGGTGCTGTACCGCCTGAGCAATACCCTGGATGCCATGTGGGGCTACCGCAACGAACGCTTCGAACGCTTCGGCTGGTGCGCGGCGCGCGTCGACGATGTGCTCAACTATATTCCCGCCAGGCTGGTGGCATTGACCTACGCGCTGCTGGGCAAGACCCGCCTGGCCCTGGCCTGCTGGCGCAAGCAGGGCCCACTGTGGGACAGCCCCAATGCCGGGCCGGTGATGGCCGCCGGTGCTGGCGCGTTGGGGGTGGAGCTCGGTGGCCCGGCGGTGTACCACGGCGAACTGCATGAGCGGCCACGCCTGGGTGACGGGCCCATGGCCGACGCCGACGCCATCGAGCGTGGCTGGAGCCTAGTGCAGCGCGGCGTGTGGCTGTGGCTGCTGGTGATCTGCCTGGGGGCCTATATCAATGCTTGAACACGGAGGCCGCCTGCTGCGGGCGGTACGGCAATACGGCATCGCCCGTGAGCAGTGGCTCGATCTGTCCAGCGGCATTGCGCCATGGCCTTTCCCGATCCCACCGATTCCCATGGAGGCCTGGGCTCGCCTGCCGGAGACGGAGGATGGCCTGGAGGACGCCGCGCGCGCGTATTACGGCGCCCGCCAATTGCTGCCGGTGGCCGGTTCCCAGGCTGCGATCCAGGCTTTGCCGCTGTTGCGCGCAGCCGGCCGGGTTGGGGTGCTGACGCCGTGCTATGCCGAGCACCCATACGCCTGGCAACGGGCGGGGCACCAGTTGCTGGAGCTGGACGAAGCGCAGGTCGAGGCGACGCTCGACAGCCTCGACGTGCTGGTGCTGGTCAACCCCAACAACCCCACCGGCCGCCGGGTGCCGCGAGAACGCCTGCTGGATTGGCACGCACGCCTGGCCGCCCGTGGTGGCTGGCTGCTGGTCGACGAAGCGTTCATGGACAACACCCCGGCGGATGGCGTGGTTGATTGTGCCGAGCGCCCGGGGCTGATCGTGCTGCGCTCGTTCGGCAAGTTCTTCGGCCTGGCCGGCGTACGCCTGGGGTTCGTTGCCGCCGAACGCAGCCTGCTGCTGCGCCTGGCCGAGTTGCTTGGCCCGTGGACCGTCAATGGCCCGACCCGGGTGCTGGCCCAGGCCAGCCTGGCCGACCACGCCGCCCAGCGTGTGCAGGTCGAACGCTGTGCTGCCGCCAGCCAGCGGCTGGCTATGCTGTTGCGCAGCGCTGGCTTGGCGTCCAGCGGCGGTTGCGACCTGTTCCAGTACGTGCGCAGCGAGCATGCTGCGCAACTGCATGACTTTCTCGCTCGCCGCGGCATCCTGGTGCGCCTGTTCGAGCAGCCGCCGGCGCTACGCCTTGGGCTGCCGGCCTGTGCGGCGGACGAACAGCGCCTGGCCCAGGCTCTGGCGGCCTATCAAAAGGAAACGGCATGACCACCCTCATGGTGCAAGGCACCACCTCCGATGCGGGCAAGAGCACACTGGTGACCGCGCTGTGCCGCTGGCTGTTGCGCCAGGGTGTCGGCGTGGTCCCGTTCAAGCCGCAGAACATGGCGCTGAACAGCGCGGTGACCGCTGACGGCGGTGAAATCGGCCGGGCCCAGGCGGTGCAGGCCCAGGCCTGCCGGCTGGAACCACACACCGACATGAACCCGGTGCTGCTCAAGCCCAACAGCGACACCGGCGCCCAGGTGATCATCCATGGCCGTGCCGTCACTAGCATGAACGCAGTGGCCTACCACGACTACAAGGCTATCGCCATGCAGGCGGTGCTGGCTTCGCATCAGCGCCTGAGCGCTGCCTGGCCGGTGGTCATGGTCGAAGGCGCGGGGTCTCCGGCGGAGATCAACCTGCGTGCCGGTGACATCGCCAACATGGGCTTTGCCGAAGCGGTGGACTGCCCGGTGATCCTGGTCGCCGACATCAATCGCGGTGGCGTGTTCGCCCACCTCGTGGGCACGCTGGAGCTGCTGTCACCCAGTGAGCAGGCGCGGGTAAAGGGCTTTGTCATCAACCGCTTCCGCGGCGACATCGCCTTGCTGCAGCCGGGGCTGGACTGGCTGGAGCAGCGCACCGGCAAGCCGGTGCTGGGCGTGCTGCCATATGTCACCGATCTGCATCTGGAAGCCGAAGACGGCATCGACGCGCGCCAAGGGGCAAAGGCCGAGCGCGTGCTCAAGGTGATCGTCCCGGTGCTGCCGCGCATCAGCAACCACACCGACTTCGACCCACTGCGCCTGCACCCGCAGGTGGACCTGCAGTTCATCGGCCCGGGCCAGGCGATTCCGGCTGCCGACCTGATCATCCTGCCGGGCTCCAAGAGTGTGCGCGGCGACCTGGCACAACTGCGTGAGCGCGGTTGGGACCAGGCCATTGACCGGCACCTGCGTTATGGCGGCAAGCTGATCGGCATCTGCGGTGGCCTGCAGATGCTGGGCCGCGAAGTGCATGACCCGCTTGGTCTTGAAGGGGCCGCAGGCTCCAGCCCGGGGCTTGGCCTGTTCGATTACGCCACGGTGCTCGAAGCCGAGAAGCAACTGCGCAACGTTGCCGGCACCCTGAACCTCGAAGCAGTACCGATTGCCGGTTACGAAATTCATGCCGGCGTCACCACGGGGCCAGCCCTGGAGCAGCCTGCCGTGCAACTTGCCGATGGCCGTTGCGATGGTGCTGTCAGTGCCGATGGCCAGATACTTGCCACCTACCTGCACGGCCTGTTCGAAGGCAGCCAGTCGTGCGCGGCGTTGCTGCGCTGGGCTGGCCTGGAGGAGGTGCAGGTCATTGATTACGAGGCCCTGCGCGAACGCGACATCGAGCGCCTGGCCGACCTGGTGGAAAAGCACCTGGACACCGCGCGCCTGCGCCAGCTCTGTGGGGTGGCCTGACATGCGCAACCTGATCCTCGGCGGTGCCCGCTCGGGCAAGAGCCGGCTGGCCGAACAGTTGGCCAGCGCCAGTGGCCTGCCGGTGACCTACATCGCCACCAGCCAGCCGCTGGATGGTGAAATGAACGAGCGGGTGCTGCTG
>NZ_JAMBDI010000038.1:7476-7792 GCF_036858055.1 Pseudomonas sp. SF2
GACGACCAGCGCCTGGCCGAGGAGCGTGATGCGCTGTTGGCCTGCCTGGAACAGTTGCCGGGCACGGTCATCCTGGTCAGTAACGAAACCGGCCTGGGCGTCGTGCCCATGGGCGAGCTGACCCGACGCTATGTCGACCTGGCCGGCTGGCTGCACCAGGCCGTGGCCGAGCGCTGTCAGCGTGTGGTGCTGACCGTGGCAGGGTTGCCCTTGATGTTGAAAGGGCCTGCGTTGTGAGGGTGGGGGCTAGTTCAAGATTGTATTGGGGCGTGCAGGTGTCTGCCTTGGGTTATGTGGTGCCTGGAAGATCGAGCGC
>NZ_JAMBDI010000039.1:0-45326 GCF_036858055.1 Pseudomonas sp. SF2
CACGTTGCAACAAATGTGGGAGCGGGCTTGTCCCGCGAAGCGCCGCGCGGGCGGCGCTCGATTTCATAGGCGCAGAAAGCGTCAAGGCGAACACTCGCGAAGCACCGCGCAGGCGGCGCTCGATCTCACAGGCACCAGAAGAACAAAGGCAGGCACCTTTCACAACCGCTGACCCTCAGCGCGTCGCTACCACGCGCTCATTCGCCTGCCCCCGCTGACGCACGGGCCGCGGCTGCCACCAGTTCTGCCCGGCGTGCGGAGAGACAAGGCTGACCCGTTCCCCCATCTGCGGCGTGCTCAAGCGCACCTGCGCCTGATTGGCCAGTGCCAGGATGCGTTCGAACGGCTCCTGCCAGCCATGGATGGACAAGTCGAAGGTACCGTTGTGAATCGGCAACAGCCAGCGCCCGCGCAAATCCAGATGGGCCTGCAGGCTCTGCTCCGGTTGCATGTGCACATCGGGCCAGGCGACGTTGTAGGCTCCGGTCTCGATCAGGGTCAGGTCGAATGGCCCGAAGCGCTCGCCAATCTGCTTGAACCCATCGAAGTAGCCGGTATCACCACTGAAGAATACCCGCACATCCTCGTCGACGATCACCCATGACGCCCACAAGGTCCGGTTGCTGTCCAGCAGCCCGCGCCCGGAAAAGTGCTGCGCCGGGGTGGCAACGAAGCGTACGCCCTCGACCTCGCTTTCCTGCCACCAGTCCAGCTGCCGCACCTTCGCCGATGCTACGCCCCAGGCCATCAGCCGGTTGCCTACGCCCAACGGCGCCAGGAACACGCCCGTGCGTGGTGCCAGTTGGCGAATGGCCTGTTCGTCCAGATGGTCGAAGTGATCGTGGGACAATACCACCGCAGCCAACGGCGGCAACTGGTCCAGCGCCAGAGGCGGCGCATGGAAACGCAGCGGACCGGCCCACTGCACCGGCGAGGCGCGCTCGGCGAACACCGGGTCGGTAATGAAGAAACGCCCGCGCAACTTGAGCAATACCGTGGAGTGCCCCAGGCGCCACAGGCTACGATCAGGTGCGTCGAGCACCTGTTGGCGGGTCATGGGCTGGAGGCTCACCGGTGTGGCCGGCCGGGTTTCCGGCGGCTTGCGCAGGAACAGGTACTTGAGCCCGATGCGCAGCTTCTTCAATACGCCATCCTGTGGCAACAACGCCTGGTTGTGAAAACGTCCTTCCCGCTGGGGCGCCGGCTCGCCTGCGGGGTTGGCCAAAGGGACCATCAGCAACACTCCGAGCAACAGGAAAGCCTTCATGTTACCCCACAGTGATCGGATCAACCGTGAATTGGCTTGTAAGGTCATTTGTCGTCGATGAAACACTGTTCAACAATATTCATGCGAGTTATGCGATAAACGGCGCTCCGGCAGAAGAACGATGACCAAGATGGATAAACGCAGCGGCAAAGGCCTTTCATTCGTCAAACGCATCTACCTGCCGCGTGTCATCGGCCTGGGGATCGGCCTGTTCAGCGTCATGGCCGCCATGGCCCCGCTGTCACCGCCTACCTGGGCGTGGCTGCTGGTGCTGTTCAACGGCCTGCTGTGGCCGCATGTGGCCTACCTGTGGGCCTCTCGTTCGGCCGCACCCTACCATGCAGAACAGCGCAACCTGGTGCTCGACTCACTGATGGGTGGGTTCTGGACCGCCGCCATGCACTTCAACCCATTGCCCAGCGTGACCGTGCTGTCGATGATGACCATGAACAACGTTGCCGCCGGCGGCAAACGCATGGTCTTTCGCGGGGTGCTGGCCCAGCTGGCCGGCATGCTCGTCGCCATCCTGCTGCTCGGCCCCGGCCTGCAACTGAACGCCACACCTCTGCAGGTCTATGCCTGCCTGCCGATGCTGACGCTCTACCCGCTGGCGCTGGGCTGGGTCTGCTACCAGCTGGCGATCAAGCTCGCCGACCACAAGCGCCGCCTGAGCGCCCTGAGCCTCACCGACAGCCTGACCGGCTTGCTCAACCATGGCGCCTGGAAAGACCTGCTGCTGCTGAAGTTCCAGGCCTGCCAGCAGCAACAAGGGCACGCGGTGATTGCCCTGATCGACATCGACCACTTCAAGACCATCAACGACACCTTCGGCCACGTGGTCGGCGACTGCGTGTTGCGCCAGCTCAGCGCCGAGCTACGGCGCAACCTGCGCGAAGGCGACCAGGCCGGGCGCTACGGCGGTGACGAATTTTGCGTGATCCTGCCGGACACCAGCGAGGCCCAGGCCTGCCAGGCCATGGAGCGCCTGCGCGAGCGGGTCGCCAGCTACCGCAACCCGCAGTTGCCACACCTGCGCATCAGCCTGAGCATCGGCCTGTCGGCATTCGAGGCCGACCTGGCGTCACCCGAGCACTGGCTCGAACAGGCGGACAAGGCGCTATACACCGCCAAGCATGCTGGCCGCGACCAGGTCAATTTTTGCCCACAGCGACGCCGCGGCGCTCAGGCTGGCCTATCCTGATTGAACCTCCTTCCTGACTACCTGGCGGGAGGCTGCCTGAAGGAGCCGCTCGCGCATGGCCAGGACCGCCAACCCTCCACCCGCTAGCCCTACACCGCGTTTCCAGGTGCGTCGCCTCATTGCCGGCTTCAGCGCAGTTTTCGGCCTGGTCTGTCTGGTCATCCTCGGCGCCCTGTTCAATATCGCGGGCACTCTTGACCACCAGGAGCGCCAGCGCAGTGCCTTGCAGGCGACCAAGGCGCTGGAACAAAGGCTGCTCGCCTCGCGCCAGTTCCTGTCCAGCTACGCCGTTTGGGATGCGGCCTTCGAGCACCTGGCAAGCCAGGCCGACTGGAAATGGGCCTACGAAGAAAAGAACGTGGGCGAGTCGCTGTACAGCGCCAGCGGCTATGAAGGGGTGTTCGTAGTGGAGGACTCGCGCACCACCTATGCCTTGTTCAAAGGCCGGCCTACCCAGGCAGCGGCCAATACCTATATCAATGCGGCGCTTCAGCCAATCATCGACCAGGCCCGGGCGGCGGCCGTCCCACGTGAACAGATTACCCGTTTCGTCCTGTTCAACGGTTGGCCGGCCGTGCTCAGTGCCGCGGCGGTGCGCCCTGACCGGGATGTCACCGATAGCGAGGTGAGCCAGGCGCCGGTGATGCTGTTCGTCGACCAGCTCACCGAGGAAAAGCTGGCACAGCTGAGCAGCGCTGCCGGCCTGACCGGCATGCACGTGGAAAACAATGATGTGGGTGAGCACGACCACTTGCGCATCGACCTCGGCGATACCGGCTACCACCTGTCCTGGAGCAGCCCGCTGCCTGGGCACCAGTTGTTGCGGGCAGTGTTGCCGCCACTGGCTGGTGCCTTGCTGATACTCGGCCTGATCATGCTGTACCTGTTCCGTCATGCCTTGCGCAGTTCGCGGGCGATCGACCTCACGCTCGCCCATCTGCAGCAGAGCAACCAGGCCCTGGAGGCCAGCGAGCAGCGTTTTCGCGCAGTGGCCGAGTCGGCCTCCGACTGGATCTGGGAAACCGACCGGCACCAACGCCTGACCTACCTGTCGCAACGCTTTGTCAACGTCACCGGCTACCCGGTGGACGACTGGCTCGGTCAACCGCTCAATCAGTTACTGGCCTGCGATACCACGCCGCTCTCGCCGTGGCTGGATGCCCTGGCCGCGGCCGACCCGCAACAACTGGCCAACCTGCGCTGCACTTACCGCGACCAAAATGGCCAGAACCGCTACTGCCGGATTTCGGCCCGCGCCATCTGGTACGACGGCAAGCCCGTCGGTTATCGCGGCACCGCCAGCGACATCACCGACGAGGTCGACGCCCATGCCCGCATCCAGCACCTTTCGCTGCACGACCCGCTGACCGGGCTGGCCAACCGCAACAAACTCGCCCGGCATCTCGAGCAGGCACTATTGCGCGGCAGCGATTCGCCGCCACTGACCTTGCTGCTGCTGGACCTGGACAACTTCAAGCCGATCAACGACTCCCTCGGCCATGCCGCCGGTGACGCCGTGCTGCAGGAGGTAGCAACGCGCCTGCGCGACAGTACCCGCGATGGCGACATGGTCGCGCGCCTGGGCGGCGACGAGTTCCTCCTGGTGCTCAGCGGCATGGACAACCGCAGTGAGATCGACCGCTTCTGTGCGCGCCTGATCAGCCTGCTGCAGCAACCGATCGTCTTCGATAGCCAGCCCCTGCACGTTGGCGCCAGCATCGGGGTCGCCCAGACCCGCACCCAGGGCTTCGATGCCGGCGAGCTGATCCGCTGCGCCGACATCGCCCTGTACCAGGCCAAGGCCGACGGCAAGAACACCTGGCGCTATTTCGCTGCCGAAATGAACCAGCAGATCCAGTACCGCCGCCAGCTGGAGAACGACATGCGGCGGGCCCTGCGCAACCAGGAGTTCGAGCTGTATTACCAGCCGCGCTACCGCCTCAGCGACCTGCGCATCGTCGCGGTCGAGGCCTTGCTGCGCTGGCAGCATCCGCAGGAGGGGTTGCTTGGGCCGGACACCTTCATCCCGTTGGCCGAGCAGAGCGACATCATTGTCGCACTGGGCCGCTGGGTGTTGCGTGAAGCCTGCCGCACCGCCCACGACTGGCCTGCCGACATGCTGGTTTCGGTGAACCTGTCACCTGCGCAATTCCTGCGCAGCGATGTAGTGGCTGATGTACGCGAGATCCTGCTGGAAACCGCCTTCCCAGCCCAGCGTCTGGAGCTGGAAATTACCGAAAACGTGATGCTCAACGATATTGAAGGTGCGCTGGGTACCATGCTGTCGCTCAAGGAGCTGGGCGTACGCCTGAACATGGACGACTTCGGCACCGGCTACTCGTCGCTGGGCTACCTGCGCACCTACCCGTTCGACAGCATCAAGATCGACAAACGCTTCATCGGCGGACTGAACAACACCGGTGGCAGCGACCGCGCCGTGGTCCAGGCCATCATCAACCTGGGCGAAGCAATGGGGCTTACGGTGACGGCCGAAGGGGTGGAGAGCGAGCAGCAGCTCAGGGCGCTGGCGAAGGACCGTTGCCACGAAGTGCAGGGCTATTACATGAGCCGACCGCTGGACAGTGCCGGGCTGGAGGCGTTGTTGCAGCAGGCAGCCCAGCGCTCGGCACCCTACCCGTAGCGTAGTTTGAAGGCTTGCGCAGGCCCTGTGGGAGCGGGCGCGTCGAGGCGTCGAACCGCCGCNNGCCGGTGCCATCCACCGAGTTGCATTCTTCGCGGGCACGCCCGCTCCCACAGGGATTTTCAGCACAGCTGCCGCAAGCTGCGCTCAGCCACGATTTCCGGCAGGTCGCGCCGGCGCAGGTAGGTGCGTAGCGGTTCACCGATGTTCAAACGGTCATCCACATGCTGCTCCAGCAACAGCGCCAGCCGTTCACGGCACAGGGCCATGCGCTGCCCTTGCTCGGGCCGCCAGACAAACTCGCTGCAGGGCGTAATGCTGGCGTCGGCCACGTCCATGCCGAACGAATCTTCGGAAAAACGCACGATATGCACACCGCGCTTGCCATGAAAACCGACAAAGCCCTTGAGCTGGTCGGCAGCGTTGCAGATGTCCTGGGAAGTGATGGCCATGACGTAACCTCGCAATGAAATCGGAAGATACGCACGCCAGGCGGGGGTGGTTGCCTCTACCGGGCAACTCGTGACTGGCAGCCTAACGCAAGCCGTCGCACAGGTGCCACGCTTTTCATCGATCAGCGGCCACCGTCAACCTGCGAATGCAGCACCTCGCCCAGCCACTGCATGAAGGCCTGCACCCGGCGTGGCACGTGCCGTTGCCGGGCATACAGCAGTGACACGGGCATGGCCGGGGCCTGCCAGCCTTCCAGTACCGAAACCAGCTCGCCGCGCTGCAGGTGCTCGGCCACGCCCACCGCCGGCACCTGGATCAGCCCCAGCCCGGCCAGGCAGGCCGCCGAGTAGGCCTCGGCATTGTTGACCGTGACCACACCGGCCATGGCCTGGAAGCGCAGTTCACCGCCCTGCAGGTATTCGAAACCGGCACTGCGCCCCCCCAGGGTGCGCACGTAATGCACCAGGTGGTGCTCGGCCAGGTCCTGCAGCGTGCGCGGCACGCCATGGCGGGCCAGGTAGCCAGGGCTGGCACAGTTGCGCATGCTCAGTTGCCCGACCGGGCGCGCCACCACGTCCAGGTCATGCAGGGCACCAATGCGCATCACACAATCGAAGCCTTCACGCAGCAGGTCGACCTGGCGGTCGGTGCAACTGAGCTCCACCTCCAGGCGCGGGAAGCGCTGCAGAAACTGCGGCAGCGCCGGGATGATGACCCGGCGGGCCATCATGGTCGGCAAGTCGACCCGCAGGCGCCCGGCCAGCTCGGCATCGTCGGCGCAGAACAGGCTCTCGATCTCGTCCATGCCCGACAGCAGGTCCTTGCTGCGCTCGTACAGCAAGGCGCCATCCTGGGTTGCCTGCACCCGGCGGGTGGTGCGGTTGAACAGCTGTGTACCCAGCAAACGCTCCAGCGCCCTGACCTGCTCCGACACGGTCGAACGGGGCAGCCCCAGGCTCTCGGCAGCCAGGGTGAAACTGCTGACCTCGCTCACCCGCACAAAGGTGCGCAACAACTCCAGCTTGTTCACTTGAACCTCGTCTATCCGGTTTTACCGAACAGTATTTCCATATTTTCTGGATTTATCAGCACAACACCGACCAATAACCTGTGCTCATCAGCCCACCATGAGGTTTTCACCATGACCCGCAAGATTGCCCTGATCACTGGCGCCAGCCGCGGCCTGGGCCGCAACACTGCCGAACACCTGGCCGCACGCGGCATCGATGTCATCGGCACTTACCACAGCAAGGCCGAGGAAGCCCAGGCCGTGGCCGCGCGGCTGGAGCAGGCGGGGGTCAAGGCCGCCATGCTGCAACTGGACGTCAGCGACAGCACCAGCTTTGCCGGCTTCGCCGAACGCCTGGGGGCAACCTTGCAGCAACACTTCGGTCGCGAGCGTTTCGACTTTCTGGTGAACAATGCCGGGATCGGCTTGAACGTGCCATACACCGAAACCAGCGAAGCGCAGTTCGACCAGTTGCTGAACATCCAGCTGAAAGGACCGTTCTTCCTCACCCAGCGCCTGCTGCCGCTGCTGGTCGACAATGGCCGCATCGTCAACATTTCCACTGGCCTGGCGCGCTTTGCGCTGCCGGGGTATGCCGCCTATGCCGCGATGAAGGGGGCGATGGAGGTGCTGACCCGCTACCAGGCCAAGGAACTGGGGGCGCGTGGTATTCGCGTGAACATTCTGGCGCCGGGGGCGATCGAGACGGACTTTGGCGGCGGTGTGGTGCGGGACAACCGCCAGGTGAATGAATACATTGCCGGCAACACGGCGCTGGGGCGCGTGGGCTTGCCGGATGATATCGGGGCAGCGATTGCGCTGTTGCTGGAAGATGGCAATGGCTGGATCAACGGGCAACGGCTGGAGGTTTCGGGCGGGATGTTCCTCTGAAATCGAGAATCTGGGGCCGCTTTGCGGCCCATCGCATGAGCCTGGCTTGCCGGCGATCGGGCCACGGAGTGGCCCCCTGCCTCATTGCTCAAGCACCTGCACACTGGCGGTCATCCCCGCACTCAGGGTCACTCCCTCCGGCACCTGGTCCAGGCGAATCCTCACCGGTATGCGCTGCGCCAGACGCACCCAGTTGAAGGTTGGCTCAACCTCCGGCAGCAACTGGCTGTCCGGGTTGCTGTTGCGGTCGGTGATACCGCGGCTGATGCTCTCAACATGCCCTTGCATCGGCTCGCCCGCGCCCATCAGCCAGACTTTCACCGCATCCCCCACGCGAATGCGCGGCAGCTTGGTTTCCTCGAAATAGGCCTGGATATAGAAGGTTGAATCGTCCACCAAGGCCATCACCGACTCCCCGGTGTTCACATAGTTGCCCTCGGCCAGGCGCAGGTTGGTGATATGCCCGCTGCGCGGTGCCCGCACTTCACTGCGCGCCAGGTTGATCCTGGCAACCTGCAACTGCGCCTGGGCCTCGTGCAGCTCACCGCGGGCTATGGCCGCATTGATCTGTGCATTTTCCCGCAATTCGGCACTGATCGCCTCCGGCCCCAGGGCGGTACGCCGGGCCGCTTCACGCTCGCGCAGGTGCAGTTGCTGGGTGCGGGTCTCGGTCACGGCGCTGGCCTGTTCGAAGGCCGCCTGGAAGCGCTCGCGATCGATGCTCATCAGCAGGTCGCCGGCCTTGACCTGCTGGTTGTCACGGGCCTTCAGCTCGCGCACCCAGCCAGACACATCGGGGGCGATCACCACCACATCGGCGCGCACACGGGCATCGCGGGTCCAGGGGGTGAGCATGTAGTACTGCCACAGCTGATAGCCGGCGAACACGGCAAGGGCCACCACACACAAGGTGACCAGGGTACGTACGGCCGCACGCATCGAAACACTCCTTTATAAGGTTCCCAACAGTCGCACCACCAGGAACAACACACAAACGAACAGCGCCGCGTCGAACAGCGCCTCATGCCAGATCCAGCGCCCCAACGGCGTGGCCTGCACCAGCAGACGCAGCAACCCGGTGAGCACCAGCGCCAGCAACACATAAACCAGAAAGGGACTGAACAGCACGCCGCCCACTTCCCACTCACGCAACCCCATGGGCTTCCTCCTGCCAGCGGCACCACTTGCCCCAGCTTTTCTGCAATTGCAGCACCGCCCCTTCGGCCAACCGCAGCGGATCGCTTGAGGGTAGCCGGCGCAAGGCGCCAATGAACTGTTCGCTGGCAGCATCCAGGCGCTGACCACGCCCGGGCGCCGGCCCCTTGGCCAGCACTGCCTCTACCTGCTGCAGGTACTCGCGCTCGGCCCGCCCCAACGGGGCCTGGGCAACCGCCAGGCACATGCGCAGGTGCACCAGTTCATCGCCGATATCCAGGCCGTGCAGGCCATCGTCCCAGCGCTGGCGCTCGCTCTCGGGTAGCTCGCCGGCATGCCGCGCCAGTTGCATCAGGCGGTCGGCCATGCGCCCGCCAAACCAGCTGTCGGCCCCGCGCAGGTCGCGCCGGGTCAGGCGCACCAGGTCGCTCTGGGTCGCCGCGCGCAGGCGCCGGCCCAGCCAGGCCGGGTGGCGAAACACCAACAAACGGAAGGCCATCACCGCCGCCGACACTCCCACCAGCATGGCCAAGGCACTGTTGAGCATGCTGGCCACGCCGAACTGCATGGCGTTGAGCGGCGACACCAGCACGATGAAGTGCAGGCAATAGGAGGTGGCCGTGGCCCCGGTCCGTGGGTGAGCCATGCCCAGTGCCCCAAAAAACAGCGGCACGCCCATGCCCAGGCAGAGCATGGCAAAGCTGCTCCATTGCGGCAGCAGTATCTGCCCGACCAGAAACGCCGCGGGTATCGCCAGGCAGATCCCGCGCAAAAAGCTCAGGCCGATCTGCGCACCGTTCTCGCGGCTGGCGAACAGGCTGCAGACCACGCAGGTCAGCACCAGGCCCCCCGGTGCCGAAGGCCAGGCGGTGGCCAGCCAGAAGCCGCTCATTACCAGAAAGGCCAGCGCACTGCGTGAGCCGAACAGCAAGGCCAGCGACCAGTCGCGGTGCGCGGCCAGGCCCTGGGACACATCCTTGGGCGCCCTGCCCGCTTCCACATCCTCCAGCGCCTGGCTGGCGGCCATGGCGTAATCCAGCAGCAGTGCCATGCGCGCCAGGCAGAAGTGCTCCGCCGGGCTGATCTGTTCATCGTGGGCGGCATCCCAGATGCGCTGGCGCAACAGCAACAGGCTGGGCTGGTCGGGCTTGCCCAGCAGGGCCCGCACCTCCTCCAGCCAGGGCGCCAGGCGTTCGGCTTCGCGCTCATCAAGTTGCCGCCATTGCCGGCGCACCGAGCGGGAGATGCGCAGCAGCACCATCAGTTTCTGGCTCAGGCCACGAATGGCGCGGGCACGCTGGCGCCCGCGGGTGCCTTCGAACCAGGCGTGTTCGCGCTGGCTGTCGATGGCAACGATACGCCCCAGGCTCTCCAGCAAGCCTTTGCGCGCCTCGTCTTCGCCGCCCAACATGGCACTGGCGGCCTGCAGGCCGTTCTGCCAGGCCTGGCGGGCCTGCCCACCCAGTTGCTGCTCTACCCGCATGGGCCAGAGCAAGGCACTGCTGGCGGTGGCACAGAAGATACCCAGGCAGATCTCGGTACAGCGCGCCACAGCCTGGTCGAACACCTGCAAAGGGTGGTTGATAGCCGGCAGGGCGATGATCGCCGCGGTGTAGCCAGCCAGCACGAAGGCATAGGCCCAGGCGCTGCGCAGCTGGGTGGAGGCGGCGGTACACAGGGCCAGCCACAGGGCCAAGGTAAGCAGGAACAGCCATGGGGTCTGGGCGAACAGGCCGATGAACAGCACCGACGCAAACGTACCGACCAGGGTGCCGGCCAGCCGCGCCAAGCCCTTCTGCACCACCATGCCCGACAGTGGCTGGGCGACGATGAAAGCGGTCATCAGTGCCCAGGACGGTTGCTCCAGGCCCCAGCGCATCGCCAGCCACAGCGCCAGGCCACCACCGAGCAGGGTCTTGATGGCGAACTTGAGGGCGAGGCTGCTGGGGGCGAACAGGGCCTGGAGGGTGATGGGCACGAGGCGGACCTTGCGGGGATGTTCTTGTAGAAAAGATAGACAATGATGGGAAGGATAAAGCAGAGACGATTAATTAGCTAGCTAATCATCTTTATGATCGACAGGTCCTCCTGTGCGGACCTCTTCGCGGGCCCCCCCTGCTCCCGCAAGCGATCGCGCGAAATCCGAACCCTGTGGGGTCGCTACAGGCAACACAAGAATTTCAGGCAAAAAAAATGGGCGACCGAAGTCGCCCTAAATGCCTTGCGTGCTCGTGTACCCGGAAGGTCAGCGCGGCTTGCGCTTGTTCGAGTCCTTCCAGATGAAAATGCCCAGACCGGCAAAGAAGGCGACCATCAACCCGACCGTTACCACTCCGGCGATAACCACGTTGTCGAAGAACATGCTGGCCTCCCCATTCGTTTGCCGTTGTCCGATGGGTGCAAGTTAACCAATGTGGGGGCGGGAAAAATTGATCGGTGTCAATGGTGCCCGGGGCCGGGCACGCGAGGCGGGTGCAGGGTTGACCTGCGTCAAATTTCAGCGCTTCTTCGGCTTGCCCTTGGGCTTCTTTTTCTTGGCGGTGTTCAACGGCAGGGCCTGCTCGAACGCATTACGCATTTCGTTCAGGCGCTTTTCCTTGAGGTCATGGACGCGCTTGGCGCGTTCAGCATCGAAATCGATGAGGTTGTCTTGGCTCATGGGTGGGCTCGACGATCAACTGAGACTTGCATGATGAAGCCAGGCGCAGGCGCTGACCAGCCCCGCGTCAGACTTCGATGTCTACCAGCAGCCCCTGGCGGACATGCTCGCCCATCAACGGTGCCACCGGCACGGTGTTGTCGGCGTTGACCTCGTCACCCGGCATCGCCGTGTAGCGTTCGTCGTCGCCCTTCTGCCGGCGTTGCTGCTGGCGGCGCTGCTCATCGCGCAGCAGCAACGTCTGCTCCTGCGGGTCACGCTGGTGCTTGAGGTCGATGGCACTTTCACCGGATGCAGGCTGCGTCGGCACCACCGGCTTGATGTCGGGGGTCGGTTTGACCGGGTCCTGTTGCGAAGTCACCGGGGCGGCACTGAGCGGAATGATCGGCGGCAGCATGGACGTTCTCCTATGCCCCCTGTATCGGCAGGCGCGGGTTTACCTTGATGGTACGCACGACACTTATTCGGCTTCTTCGTCAGGGTCGTCGTCGCTTGGCGGGCTGGCTTCGCTCCAGGGCCGCTTGTACACCTGCTGCCAGACCGCGTCCATGTGCTCGCGCAGCACCTGCGGCGCGCCTTTGAGCGAGGCACTGTCCTCGCGCTCACCACCGATCGGCTCTTCACCTGCCGGGGTAATCAGCGACTGGCCGGTGATGCTGTAGCTGGCCTGCCCTTCGCGCATCTCGATGACGATGTCGTGCGGGTCGATACCGCCGCCGCAGAAGGCGTGGCTGGCAACCGTCACCTCGGCGACGCCATCCTTGTTCAGGTCGCCGACATCGCTGACGTCGTTATAGAAGTCCACATCCAGGTCCAGGCCCGGGCAGGTGGTTTCCTGCTCGATCTGCCAGCGCGCCTTGAACGCGTCGCTTTCGGCGGTGCGCCCGTACAGCGTGGCCTTGAGTACCACCTTGTCCACTTCCTGCTCGCTTTCCGGGTCGCTGGCCTGGCCATCGCTGCGGCTCAATACCAGCAAGCCTTCACCATCGCGGTCACGAAAGTGCACGCTCTTGATCGGCGTCTGCACGCCCAGTACCTCAAGCTGCTCCATCGGGATGGCGGGCAAGGTCTCGAAGTTTTTCTGCTCGCAGGCGGCCAGCAGCAACAGGCTGCCCACGGCCATCGAAGTGCTGATCCAGCGGTGCTTGGCAGACATGTTGATCCGGGGCCCTCGTCGGCAGCACGGTGGGGGGCGATGAAGCGGCTAGACTGTTGCACTAGCTTTCGCACTTCGGCACCTTTCGATGCGCTCGGCACTTTGGTCTGACCGGCCGATCCGTTAACATAATCGGCTTTTTCATCGCGGGAGTTCAGGCAGTATGGCGCAGCAGTATCAACCGGGGCAACGCTGGATCAGCGACAGCGAAGCCGAGCTCGGCCTGGGTACCATCCTGGCGCAGGATGGCCGCCTGTTGACCGTGCTCTACCCGGCCACTGGCGACACCCGCCAGTATTCCCTGCGCAATGCGCCGCTGACCCGCGTGCGCTTCTCGCCAGGTGACCAGATCACCCACTTCGAAGGCTGGAAGCTGACCGTGCGCGAGGTCGAGGACATCGACGGGCTGATGGTCTACCACGGCCTGGACGGGCAAAACCAGCCGCGCACCCTGCCAGAAACCCAGCTGTCGAACTTCATCCAGTTCCGCCTGGCCAGCGACCGCCTGTTCGCCGGGCAGATCGACCCGCTGTCGTGGTTCAGCCTGCGCTACAACACCCTGCAGCACAACAGCAAGCAGATGCAGTCGGCGCTGTGGGGCCTGGGCGGCTGCCGTGCCCAACCCATCGCCCACCAACTGCACATCGCCCGCGAAGTCGCCGACCGCAGCGCGCCGCGCGTTTTGCTGGCCGACGAAGTGGGCCTGGGTAAAACCATCGAGGCCGGCCTGGTGATCCACCGCCAACTGCTGTCTGGCCGCGCCAGCCGCGTACTGATCCTGGTGCCGGAAAACCTCCAGCACCAGTGGCTGGTGGAAATGCGCCGCCGCTTCAACCTGCAGGTGGCCCTGTTCGACGCCGAACGCTTCATCGAAAGCGACGCCAGCAACCCGTTCGAGGATGCCCAGCTGGCGTTGGTGGCCCTGGAGTGGCTGGTCGACGACGAAAAGGCCCAGGACGCGCTGTTCGCCGCCGGCTGGGACCTGATGGTGGTGGACGAAGCCCACCACCTGGTCTGGCACGAAGACCAGGTCAGCGCCGAATACGGCCTGGTCGAACAGCTGGCCCAGGTGATCCCGGGCGTGCTGCTGCTCACGGCCACCCCCGAACAGCTCGGCCAGGACAGCCACTTCGCCCGCCTGCGCCTGCTCGACCCCAACCGTTTCCACGACCTTGCCGCCTTCCGCGCCGAAAGCGAACACTATCGCCCGGTGGCCGAAGCCGTACAGGAACTGCTCGACGAAGGCCGCCTGTCGCCCAAGGCCCACGCCACCATCCAGGGCTTCCTGGGTGCCGAAGGCGAAGCCCTGCTGGCCGCGGTCAACGACGGCGATACCCAGGCCAGCGCGCGCCTGATCCGTGAACTGCTCGACCGCCACGGCACCGGCCGCGTGCTGTTCCGTAACACCCGCGCGGCGATCCAGGGCTTCCCTGAGCGCCAGCTGCACCCTTACCCACTGGCCATGCCCGAGCAGTACCGCGACCTGCCAGCAGGCGAACATGCCGAGTTGTACCCGGAAGTTGCCTTCCAGGCCCAGGGCGAGGTGGCCGAGGACGAGCGCTGGTGGCGTTTCGACCCGCGCGTCGACTGGCTGATCGACACCCTGAAGATGCTCAAGCGCACCAAGGTGCTGGTGATCTGCGCCCATGCCGAAACCGCGATGGACCTGGAAGATGCCCTGCGCGTGCGCTCCGGCATCCCGGCCTCGGTATTCCATGAAGGCATGAGCATCCTTGAGCGCGACCGCGCCGCCGCCTACTTCGCCGACGAAGAGTTCGGTGCGCAGGTGCTGATCTGTTCCGAGATCGGCAGCGAAGGCCGCAACTTCCAGTTTGCCCACCATCTGGTGATGTTCGACCTGCCGGCGCACCCGGACCTGCTCGAACAGCGCATCGGCCGCCTCGACCGTATCGGCCAGAAGCACACCATCCAGCTGCATATCCCGTACCTGCAGGACAGCCCGCAAGAACGCCTGTTCCAGTGGTACCACGAAGGCCTCAACGCCTTCCTCAATACCTGCCCTACCGGCAACGCCCTGCAGCACCAGTTCGGCCCGCGCCTGCTGCCGCTGCTCGAAGGTGGCGAAAGCAAGGCCTGGGAAGCCCTGGTGGCCGACGCCCGCAGCGAGCGCGAACGCCTGGAAGCCGAACTGCATACTGGCCGTGACCGCCTGCTGGAGCTCAACTCCGGCGGTGCCGGCGAAGGCCAGGCGTTGGTCGAGGACATTCTCGAACAGGACGACCAGTTCGCCCTGCCGATCTACATGGAAACCCTGTTCGACGCCTTCGGCATCGACAGCGAAGACCATTCCGAGAACGCCCTGATCCTCAAACCAAGCGAGAAGATGCTCGACGCCAGCTTCCCGCTGGGCGACGACGAAGGCGTGACCATCACCTACGACCGTGGCCAGGCGCTGTCGCGCGAGGACATGCAGTTCCTCACCTGGGAACACCCGATGGTGCAAGGCGGCATGGACCTGGTGCTGTCCGGCTCGATGGGCAACACCGCCGTGGCGCTGATCAAGAACAAGGCGCTCAAACCCGGCACCGTGCTGCTTGAACTGCTGTTCGTCAGCGAGGTGGTGGCACCGCGTAGCCTGCAGCTGGGCCGTTACCTGCCACCGGCGGCACTGCGCTGCCTGCTCGATGCCAACGGCAACGACCTGGCGTCCCGCGTGGCCTTCGAAACCCTCAACGACCAGCTGGAAAGCGTGCCGCGCGCCAGCGCCAACAAGTTCGTCCAGGCCCAGCGTGACGTGCTGGCCCAGCGCATTGGCAGTGGCGAGGCCAAGGTCATGCCGGCCCACGTCGAGCGCGTGGCCGAAGCCCAGCGCCGCCTGACAGCGGAAGCCGACGAAGAACTGGCCCGTCTGGTCGCGCTGCAAGCGGTCAACCCGAGCGTGCGCGACAGCGAGATCGAAGCGTTGCGCAAGCAGCGCGAAGAGGGCCTGGCGATGCTGGACAAGGCCGCACTGCGCCTGGAAGCCATTCGCGTGCTGGTGGCTGGCTAATACAGTTCAGAAACCGCCGCCTTTGTGGAAGCGGCCTTGTGTCGCGAAAGGGCCGCAACGCGGCCCCAGAATTGAAGCGCAATAGTTGAAATTGCCGGGGCTGCTTTGCAGCCCNNCAAGGCCGCTCCCACAGGGGGCCAATTTTCAGAACCCACGTACATATTCCAGGCTGCGATCAGGTTCATAACCAAATCGTAGAAATCAATGTGCTATTAGTCAGGAAGGCTTAAACACCTCTTCCTATACTGCCTCTGGACAGTCTGCACAGGGTTGTAGCGCAGACGAGTGAAAACTCGATCATGAGGCATTCCATGGAATGGCTGGGGCTGCAACTGTTCGCCGACCTGCCGGCAACCGGGCGCATCGTCATCGATTGCCGACATGACCCGTTCCTGGTTCTGCTCGCCTACTTCGTCGCCTGTGCGGCCTGCTTCGCCACACTGGACATGGCCGAGCGCCAATCCCACAGCGAAGACCCCACCGCCCACCGACAATGGAACATGCTCGGTGCCTGCTGCCTGGCCGGTGGTATCTGGGCCATGCACTTCATCAGCATGCTGGCCTTCCAGGCACCAGTGGAAGTGCACTACGACGCGTCCCTGACCATCCTTTCGCTGCTCATCGCCCTGGCCGTCGCCTGGCTGGCCATGCACAGCCTCGACCGCAGGCATATGCGCGCACACCATTACCTGCCAAGTGCAGTGCTGATCGGCCTGGGGATCATTCTGATGCACTACGTCGGCATGGCCGCCCTGGAAACCGGCGCCCGCCAGTACTACCAGACCGGCCTGCTGCTGGCCTCTGCCGCCATTGCCATGCTCACCAGCCTGGCGGCGCTTTGCCTGGCCCGCTACTTCCGTCATGGCAGCGGTACCCTTCACCAGGCCATGAAATACGGCGCCAGCCTGCTGATGGCCGGCGGCATCGTCGCCACCCACTTCACCGCGATGTCCGCCATGACCCTGGTCATCCCGGCCGACACCGCCCTGCGCCTGCCCTCTGGCGACAACAGCCTGCAACTGGGGCTGGGCATCGGCTTCATCACCCTGCTGATCAGTGGTGCCAGCATCAGTAGCGCGCTGGCCGACAAGAAGCTGCAAAGCAAGGAGCACGACCTGCGCCGGGTCAGCGTGCTGCTCAGCCAGCTGGACCAGGCCCGCGCGTCGCTGCAGCAGGCCGCGCACTACGATGCCCTGACCAACCTGGTCAACCGCCGCGGTTTCAACCAGGTGTTCGCCGAACGCCTGGCCGAACACCAGGCCACAGAGAGCCGCCTGGCGGTAATGTTTCTCGACATCGACCATTTCAAACGCATCAACGACAGCCTCGGCCACGACGCCGGTGACGAACTGCTCAAAGTGATCGCCAGCCACATCAAGGCCGCCACCCGCAACCACGACCTGGTCGCGCGCTTTGGTGGCGACGAGTTCTGCGTGGTCACCAGCCTCAACAGCCGCGACGAAGCCCGCCACCTGGCCCAGCGCATCATGCAAAGGATGAAAGAGCCCATCGACCTGGGTGGCCGACGCATGGTCATGACCACCAGCATCGGCATCAGCGTCTTCCCCGACGACGGCACCACCGCCGAAGAGCTGCTAAAGCATGCCGACCTCGCCCTGTACCAGTCCAAGGGCGGCGGACGCAACAGCCTGAACTTCTTCAACGACAGCCTGAAGACCCGGGCCTCGATTGCCTTGCAACTGGAAGAAGAACTGCGCCTGGCCCTGCTCGAGGAGCATGGGCTGTGTGTGCACTACCAGCCAATCTTCGACCTGCGCAGCAGGCAAGTGGCCAAACTGGAAGCCCTGGTGCGCTGGCAACACCCGCAACACGGCCTGCTCGGGCCCGAGCGTTTTGTCGCGATCGCCGAAGCCAATGGCCTGATCATCGACCTCGACCTGTGGGTGCTGCGCCACGCCTGCGCCGACCTGGCCTACCTGCAGCGGCACGGCTATGGCAGCCTCAAGGTCACGGTCAATTGTTCGGCCGTCACCCTCAGCCACGACGAACTGCCCAATGAAGTGGAGAAGGCACTGTTCCACGCCGGGCTCGCGCCCTGGCAGCTCGAACTGGAAGTGACCGAGAACGCCCTGATGGGTGACATCCAGCGCACGGTCAACCTGCTCAAGCGCGTGCGCGCTCTGGGCGTGGCACTGTCAATCGATGACTTCGGCACCGGCTACTCGTCACTGGCCTACCTCAAGCGCCTGCCGCTCGACGTGCTGAAGATCGACCGCAGCTTCCTGCAGGATGTACCGGCTAGCCAGAAGGACCGCGAGATCGTCCAGGCGATCATCGTCATGGCGCATACCCTGCATTTACAGGTGATCAGCGAGGGCGTGGAGACTACCAAACAGCTGGCGTTCCTCGAAGCTCACGGCTGCGACTACCTGCAAGGCTACCTGCTGGGCCGCCCGGAGCCGCTGGCCGAACTGCGGCCGCTGCTGGAGCGGCTGCAGCACCAGAGCGGTGTGTTCAACCCTTGCTGCGGTACAGTTCAACCAGGGTCGCCGGATCTTTTTGCAGGTACCCCTGGCTTGCGTGCAGGCGCATCAATTGCGCAGCGAGGCCACTGAGCGGCGTCGCCGAGCCTTGCTCGCGGGACAACTTGACCGCGCCATCGAGATCCTTGAGCAGCGTGCGCACGTGCCACTTGATCGGTTCGAAGCGGCTCTCGGCCATTTGCGGCGCGAGGATCTGCAACGGCCTGGAGTCGGCAAAGCCGCCAGCCAGCGCTTCGGCGATCAGCGTCGCATCGACACCGGACTGTTCAGCCAAGGCCACCACTTCGGCGATCACCAAGGCATTGCAGGCCACGATCATCTGGTTGCAGGCCTTGGTCACCTGGCCCGCGCCTACCGCCCCCATGTGCGTCACACGCTGGCCAAGTACCTGCAGCACCGGGCGGGCGCGCTGCAGGTCGGCCGCCTCGCCACCGACCATGATCGCCAGGGTGCCGGCTTCGGCCCCGGGTGTGCCACCGGACACTGGCGCATCCAGCCAGGCCATGCCGCACAGTGCCGCCAGCTCGGCAGCCATTTCACGGGTGGCGGTGGGTTCGAGACTGGAAAAATCGATCAGCAACTGGCCGCTGCGGCCGCCCTGGGCAATGCCTTGCTCGCCGAACACCACCTCGCGCACCACGGCCGTGTCGGCCAGGCACAGCAGCAGCATGTCGCTGTCGCGGCACAGTTCGGCAGGGCTGCTGGCCAGTCGCGCGCCGGCGGCGACCAGCGCAGCGCACTTGTCCGGGCTGCGGTTCCACACGGTCAGCGGGTAGCCCGCTGCCAGCAGGCGCCGGCACATGGGCAGGCCCATCAGGCCGATGCCGGCAAATCCAAGCGAAGGTAGTGCAGTGCTCATCGATTACTCCTGACTGGTTCGAACATTTTCCAGGCAGACCACAAGGCCGCTCCCACAGGGTTTCGCGTCGCCTGGAAGACGGTGGGGCATTACGCATCCCGTAAACTGTTACCGCCACGCCGAATTGTTACTTCCCTCTACCCACCTTGAGCGCCATCAAGCACCAAAATGGGCCTGTTGCGCATTTTCGCGCACCAAAAACGATCATGCCTCTGCGGTGCGCTTCACCTGGATCACGATAAACGGCGAAACCACCACCGCCCAGATCTCTGGATCGCGGCTTTGCAGATCCAGGGCCTGCTCGGCAGTCACCGGCCCAACGGTGCCATCACTACGCCACTTGGCGAAGATCTCGCTGCGATTCTCGGCCATCGCCTCAGCAACGGCGATCAGGTCGAGGGTTGGGTCGACCCAAATCAGGTCACCCTTGGCCCAGAAACGCTCCAGCGCTTTCCACTCGATGATTGCCGTCTCGCCAAGCAATTTGGCATAGAGGGTGCTTGTTTGATCACTCATGGGTGGTATCCACAAAAATCGGCCAATGAAAAGGCCGGCATTTTTGCAGAAAAACCCGGATTCAAATATGTAATTTGGTCGAATCATCCCGAAGTTGCGGGATGGAGTCGCAGATGCAGGCAGTTTGATGGCGCCTTTCTGTACTTTTGTGTCGACCAAGCGACAACCCAGGAAGCAGGCACTTTTCGACCGCTTTTCAAGCGCTCGAACAGCGCTCTACACTGCACCGGTACAGTTCCGGGACATGTTCCGGGGGACGGTGGGCTTGCGCGTTGGCATGGCCACGCCGCAAATCCCGCCCGGTCTGTAGCCCTGGCCGCCAGGACTATAAGAATTACAACAGAATGAGTGGAGCACTATGATCAAGATTTCCAAGCTGTTCGCCGCAATGGTTCTGGCCGGGGTAGCCAGCCATTCGTTTGCCGCCGATACCATCAAGATCGGGATCGCGGGCCCCAAGACCGGCCCTGTGACCCAATACGGCGACATGCAGTTCATCGGCGCCAAGCAAGCCATCAAGGATATCAACGCCGCGGGCGGCGTAGATGGCAAGATGCTCGAAGCCAAGGAATACGACGACGCCTGCGACCCTAAACAGGCCGTAGCAGTCGCCAACAAAGTGGTCAACGACGGCGTCAAGTTCGTCATCGGCCACCTGTGCTCCAGCTCCACCCAGCCTGCGTCCGACATCTACGAAGACGAAGGCGTGATCATGATCACCCCGGCTGCCACCTCCCCGGAAATCACCGCCCGTGGCTACAAGCTGATCTTCCGTACCATCGGCCTGGACAGCGCCCAGGGCCCGGCCGCCGGCAACTACATCGCCGACCACGTCAAGCCGAAGGTGGTCGCCGTCCTGCACGACAAGCAGCAGTACGGTGAAGGCATCGCCACCGCGGTCAAGCAGACCCTGGAAGGCAAAGGCACCAAGGTTGCCGTGTTCGAAGGCCTGAACGCCGGTGACAAGGACTTCTCCTCGATCATCCAGAAGCTCAAGCAGAACAACGTCGACTTCGTCTACTACGGCGGCTACCACCCAGAACTGGGTCTGATCCTGCGCCAGGCTCAGGAAAAAGGCCTGAAAGCCAAGTTCATGGGCCCGGAAGGCGTGGGCAACGACTCCATCTCGCAGATCGCCCAGAACGCCTCCGAAGGCCTGCTGGTAACCCTGCCAAAGTCGTTCGACGCCGACCCTGCGAACAAGAAGATCGTCGACGCCATCAAGGCTGACGGCAAGGACCCAAGCGGCCCGTTCGTGTTCCCGGCCTACTCGGCTGTCGAGCTGATCGCCCAGGGCATCAAGGCAGCCAAGTCCGAAGACGCCGAGAAGGTGGCCGAGGCCATCCACGCCGGCACCTTCAAGACTCCGACGGGCGAACTGTCCTACGACGCCAAAGGCGACCTGAAAGACTTCAAGTTCGTGGTCTACGAATGGCACTTCGGCAAGCCGAAGACCGAAGTCTCCCCTCAGTAACTGCGTGACTAATAGCTGACCTAGGAGCCCACTGTGCGAGCAGTGGGCTTTGTTTTACGAGGTTCATGGGCCTGATCCCCGCGATCCGGGGGCCGGCTCACCTGAAAATCTTAAAACCGTCACCCGCGGTTTCCTGGCCTACCCCCGCCAGCGAAATGCAAATCAGGTTTTTAGGAGCGCTGTAATGCCTGAGATCTACCATTTCTTCCAACAACTGGTTAATGGATTGACCATCGGCAGTACCTATGCCTTGATCGCCATCGGCTACACGATGGTGTACGGCATCATTGGCATGATCAACTTCGCCCACGGCGAGGTGTACATGATCGGTTCCTACGTGGCCTTCATCGCCCTGGCGGGCCTGGCCATGATGGGCATCCATTCGCTGCCGATCCTGATGACAGTCGCCTTCGTCGCGACGATCTTCGTCACCAGTGCCTATGGCTACAGCATCGAACGGGTTGCCTACCGCCCCCTGCGCAACAGCAACCGCCTGATCCCGCTGATTTCCGCCATCGGCATGTCGATCTTCCTGCAGAACACCGTCTTGCTGTCGCAAGACTCCAAGGACAAGTCCATCCCCAACCTGATCCCCGGCAGCTTCTCGTTCGGGCCGGGCGGTGCTGAAGAAGTACTGATCAGCTACATGCAGATCCTGGTGTTCGTGGTCACCCTGATAGCCATGACCTGCCTCACCCTGTTCATCTCCCGTTCCCGCCTGGGCCGCGCCTGCCGCGCCTGCGCCGAGGACATCAAGATGGCCAACCTGCTGGGCATCAACACCAACAACATCATCGCCCTCACCTTCGTCATCGGTGCCGCTTTGGCGGCAGTGGCGGCCGTGCTGCTGAGCATGCAGTACGGGGTGATCAACCCCAACGCCGGTTTCCTGGTGGGCCTGAAGGCCTTCACCGCGGCGGTGCTGGGTGGCATCGGCAGCATCCCGGGCGCCATGCTCGGCGGGCTGGTGCTCGGCGTGGCCGAAGCGTTCGGTGCCGACATCTTCGGCGACCAGTACAAGGACGTAGTGGCATTCGGCTTGTTGGTTCTTGTCCTGCTATTCCGGCCGACCGGCATCCTGGGCCGCCCGGAGGTTGAAAAAGTATGAACAGAAATCTCAAACAGGCGTTCTTCAGCGCCTTGCTGGTATGGGCCGTGGCCTTCCCGGTACTGGGCCTGAAACTGAGCATCGACGGCATCAGCCTGTCCGTGCACAGCCAGGGTTCGTTCAACCTCAGCATCATTGCCCTGTGCTCGGTGCTGATGTTCCTGCGCGTGCTGTTCGACAAGCAGTGGAGTTCGGTAATGGGCCGCCGTTCGGATCGCAAGCTGATCCCGCCGGCCGTCAGCAACTACCTGACCCTGCCGAAGACCCAACGCTACGTGATCATGGGCCTGATCGTCGCGGCACTGGTGTGGCCGTTCTTCGGCTCGCGCGGTGCGGTCGACATTGCCACGCTGATCCTGATCTACGTGTTGCTGGGCCTGGGCCTGAACATCGTGGTCGGCCTGGCGGGCCTGCTCGACCTGGGTTACGTCGGCTTCTATGCCGTCGGCGCCTACAGCTATGCCATGCTCTCGCACTACCTGGGCTGGAGCTTCTGGGTTTGCCTGCCGATCGCCGGCCTGATGGCCGCTACCTTCGGCTTCCTGCTCGGCTTCCCGGTGTTGCGCCTGCGCGGTGACTACCTGGCGATCGTGACCCTTGGCTTCGGCGAGATCATCCGCCTGTTCCTGCGCAACCTCACCGACTGGACCGGCGGCCCCAACGGCATCAGCAACATCCCCAAGCCGGAGTTCTTCGGCCTGACCTTCGAACGCCGTGCCGCCGAGGGCATGCAGACCTTCCATGAGTTCTTCGGGCTGGAATACAACTCGATCAACAAGGTCATCTTCCTCTACCTGGTGGCCCTGCTGCTGGCCCTGCTGGCGCTGTTCGTGATCAACCGCCTGCTGCGCATGCCGATTGGTCGCGCCTGGGAAGCCCTGCGCGAAGACGAAATCGCCTGCCGCGCCCTGGGCCTGAACCCGACCGTGATCAAGCTGTCGGCATTCACCCTGGGCGCCTGCTTCGCCGGTTTCGCCGGCAGCTTCTTCGCTGCGCGCCAGGGGCTGGTGACGCCGGAGTCGTTCACCTTCATCGAGTCGGCGATCATCCTCGCCATCGTCGTGCTCGGCGGCATGGGCTCACAACTGGGCGTGATCCTCGCGGCCATCGTGATGATCCTGCTGCCCGAGCTGATGCGTGAGTTCAGCGAATACCGGATGCTGATGTTCGGTGCGCTGATGGTGTTGATGATGATCTGGCGTCCGCAAGGCCTGCTGCCTATGCAACGTCCACACATGGAGCTGCGTCGATGAGCCGCGAAATTTTGCAAGTCAGCGGCCTGAGCATGCGCTTCGGCGGCTTGTTGGCGGTCAACGGCGTGGGCCTGACCGTCAAGGAAAAACAGGTGGTGGCATTGATCGGCCCGAACGGTGCCGGCAAGACCACCGTGTTCAACTGCCTGACCGGCTTCTACAAGCCCAGCGGCGGCACCATCCTGCTCGATGGCCAGCCGATCCAGGGCCTGGCCGGGCACCAGATCGCCCGCAAGGGCGTGGTGCGGACCTTCCAGAACGTGCGCCTGTTCAAGGAAATGACCGCACTGGAAAACCTGCTGATCGCCCAGCACCGCCACCTGAATACCAACTTCTTCGCCGGCCTGTTCAAGACCCCGAACTTCCGCCGCAGCGAGAAGGAGGCCATGGAACGCGCGCAGTACTGGCTGGAGAAGGTCCACCTGACCGAGTTCGCCAACCGTACCGCCGGCACCCTCGCCTACGGCCAGCAGCGCCGCCTGGAAATCGCCCGCTGCATGATGACCCAGCCGCGCATCATCATGCTCGACGAACCGGCAGCGGGCCTGAACCCGAAGGAGACCGAAGACCTCAAGGCGCTGATTGCCTACCTGCGTGAGTCGCACAACGTCACCGTGCTGCTGATCGAGCACGACATGAAGCTGGTGATGAGCATTTCCGACCATATCGTGGTGATCAACCAGGGTACCCCCCTGGCCCACGGTACGCCGGAAGAGATCCGCGACAACCCTGACGTGATCAAAGCCTACCTGGGGGAAGCGTAAATGCTGAAGTTCGAGAACGTTTCCACCTTCTACGGCAAGATCCAGGCGCTGCACAGCGTCAATGTGGAGATCAACCAGGGCGAGATCGTTACCCTGATCGGCGCCAACGGTGCCGGCAAGTCGACCTTGCTGATGACCCTGTGCGGCTCGCCGCAGGCGCACAGCGGCAGCATCAAGTACCTGGGTGAAGAACTGGTCGGCCAGCCGTCTTCGCACATCATGCGCAAGAGCATCGCGGTGGTGCCGGAAGGGCGCCGTGTGTTCTCCCGCCTGACCGTCGAGGAAAACCTGGCGATGGGTGGCTTCTTTACCGACAAGGGCGATTACCAGGAGCAGCTGGACAAGGTACTGCAACTGTTCCCGCGCCTGAAGGAGCGTTATATCCAGCGTGGCGGCACCATGTCCGGTGGCGAGCAGCAGATGCTCGCGATTGGCCGGGCGTTGATGAGCAAGCCCAAACTGCTGCTGCTCGACGAGCCCTCGCTGGGTCTGGCGCCGATCATCATCCAGCAGATCTTCGACATCATCGAACAGCTGCGTCGTGATGGCGTGACGGTGTTCCTGGTGGAGCAGAACGCCAACCAGGCGCTGAAGATCGCAGACCGGGCCTATGTGCTGGAGAACGGCCGGGTGGTGATGCAGGGTACCGGTGAGGCACTGCTGACTGACCCGAAGGTACGCGACGCGTACCTGGGGGGTTGATCGGGAAAAGGGCCTTCGGGCCCTTTTTTCTGCCTGCCGGATTTTGTATCGCCTGTATCGGCCTCTTCGCGGGCTTGCCCGCTCCCACAGGTATCGCACAGTATTCGAAGCCTGTGCCGAACTTGTGGGAGCGGGCAAGCCCGCGAAGAGGCCGGCACAGGTTTACCAAAGGCTTGTGATCCCCGCCGAGCCTGAGTAACGTGGCCAGCTCTTTGGCAAAGATCCCCCGGAGCCCGCCTCATGCGCCTCACCCCCACCCTGCTGCTCACCGCCCTGCTGCCCCTGTTCGCCGGCTGCCAGCTCATGGCTGACGCCCCCAGCGACCCGAACATCGGCACCACGCGCATGCAGGGCGAGCTGCGTGCTGCCGGTGGCCAGCTGCTGTTCAAGCCGTGCAGTGAAAACCGCACTTTCGTGATCAACGACGTCGCCGCTACCGGCATCCTGCAGGAAGCCGCCAACCTCGCCAAGGACGCCAACGACAAGCTGTTCGCCGACGTCCGTGGCCGCCTCACCGGCAGCAAGCAGGCCAACAACGACGGCCAGCTGGAAGTTCGTCGCCTGTACCGCCTGGAACCTTCCACCCGCGCTTGCGAAGACCCCAACTTCAAGCAGCTGACCCTGCGTGCCAACGGCCACGAGCCAGACTGGGACATCAAGGCCAGCGGCAAAGGCATGGTGCTCAACCGCGTCGGCCAGGAACCCCTGCCCCTGCCCTTCCTGGAAGAACAAGTGCCCGGCGGCGGCCTGACCCTGACCAGCGAAGCCAACGGCCAGCACGTGGAGCTGTGGGTTGCGCCACAACGCTGCGTAGACACCGCCACCGGTGCCATCCACCACCTGCGCGCCGAACTGCGCATCGACGGCAAGACCCTGCAGGGCTGCGGTTACTACGGCGGTGCGCGCGACAACTGATCGCCGGGCGCTTTTATCCTGCCAGTCGAGGCGGCTAACAGCTTATACTTGGCGGTTTGTGTAAAGCCGCCGGCCGCCCATGGCCGGGATACTGGACCCTGCCATGCTACGAATCACCGAACTGAAGCTGCCCCTGGACCATCCCGACGAAGCCCTGCGTGAAGCCATCGTCCAGCGCCTGGGCATCCGCGACGAGCAACTGCTCAGCTTCAACCTGTTCAAGCGCAGCTACGATGCGCGCAAGAAGAACAGCGAACTGCTGTTCATCTACACCATCGACCTGGAAGCCAGCAACGAAGCCGAGCTGCTCAGCAAGTTCGCCGACGATCGCAACATCGGCCCGGCACCAGACGTAACCTACAAGTTCGTCGGCAAGGCCCCGGCCGATCTGCAGGAGCGCCCGATCGTGGTCGGCTTCGGCCCGTGCGGCATCTTCGCCGGCCTGTTGCTGGCACAGATGGGCTTCAAGCCGATCATTCTCGAGCGCGGCAAGGAAGTACGCCAGCGTACCAAGGACACCTGGGGCCTGTGGCGCAAGAGTGTGCTCAACCCCGAGTCCAACGTGCAGTTCGGCGAAGGCGGCGCCGGCACCTTCTCCGACGGCAAGCTGTACAGCCAGATCAAGGACCCGCAGCACCACGGCCGCAAAGTGCTGGAAGAATTCGTCAAGGCCGGTGCGCCGGACGAGATCCTGTACATCAACAAGCCGCACATCGGTACCTTCCGCCTCACCGGCATGGTCGAGCAGATGCGTCAGGACATGATCGCCCTCGGTGCCGAAGTGCGCTTCCAGCAGAAGGTCACCGACCTGCTGATCGAGGATGGCCAGCTGACCGGCGTGGTGCTGGAGAGCGGCGAACAGCTGCACTCGCGCCATGTGGTTCTGGCCCTGGGCCACAGTGCCCGCGACACCTTCCGCATGCTGCACGCCAAGGGCGTGTACATGGAAGCCAAGCCGTTCTCGGTGGGCTTCCGTATCGAGCACCCGCAAACACTGATCGACAAGGCGCGCCTGGGCAAGTACGCCGGCCACCCGAAACTCGGTGCCGCCGACTACAAGCTGGTGTACCACGCCAAGAACGGCCGTTCGGTGTACAGCTTCTGCATGTGCCCGGGCGGCACCGTGGTCGCCGCCACCAGCGAGCCGGGCCGGGTGGTTACCAATGGCATGAGCCAGTACTCGCGTAACGAGCGCAACGCCAACTCCGGCATCGTCGTAGGTATCGACCCCGAGCGCGATTACCCGGGCGGCCCGCTGGCCGGCATCGAGCTGCAGGAACGCCTGGAAGCCCACGCCTATGTGATGGGCGGCAGCAACTACCAGGCCCCGGCGCAGCTGGTGGGTGACTTCGTCGCCGGCCGGCCGTCGACTGCGCTGGGCAGTGTCGAGCCGTCCTACAAACCGGGCGTGACCCTGGGCGACCTGGCGCCGAGCCTGCCGGACTTCGCCATCGAGGCCATTCGCGAAGCGCTGCCGGCGTTCGACCGGCAGATCAAAGGCTACAACCTGCATGATGCGGTGTTGACCGGGATCGAGACCCGTACGTCGTCGCCGCTGCGCATTACCCGCGGCGAGGACTTCCAGAGCCTGAACCTGAAGGGTCTGTTCCCGGCGGGTGAAGGGGCCGGGTATGCGGGCGGGATCCTGTCCGCCGGTGTCGATGGGATTCGCATTGCCGAGGCGGTGGCGCGGGATATGCTCGGCCTGTAATTTTGCATCGACCCTTTCGCGGGCACGCCCGCTCCCACAGGTACAGCACAGCCTTTGAAAACCGTGCAGTACCTGTGGGAGCGGGCGTGCCCGCGAAAGGGCCCTGACAGGCATCAGAAAAATCCACAACCAACGTCAGACTTCCCCTCCTCCATCCTTCCCCAACTACATCTAGGCTTGCCTCAGCCCAGCCGGCAACAACATATAACAAAAACGAATATAGTTTTTGTTTTAAAGCATATCGTCACAGGCTAGGGTGTAAGCCCGCTCCAATCGTAAACTGCTCATGGAGAGCCTATAGCCCGTGCGTAGCCTGTTAACCCGTTTCATCCAGCTCGAAGCCGCCAGCGGCCTGCTACTGATTGCTGCGGCCATCCTGGCCCTGGTCATCAACAATTCACCGCTGTCGTACCTGTACAGCGGCCTGCTCGACGTTCCCGTCGCCGTCCAGGTCGGCGCACTGCACATCGCCAAACCGTTGCTGCTGTGGATCAACGACGGCCTGATGGCCCTGTTCTTCCTGCTCATCGGCCTGGAGGTCAAGCGCGAAGTGGTCGACGGCCACCTGTCCAAGCCCTCCCAGGTAATCCTGCCTGCCACCGCCGCAGTGGGCGGCATGGTGATACCGGCACTGATCTACTGGTTCATCAACCGTGACAACCCCGCGGCCGTGGCCGGCTGGGCGATCCCGACCGCCACTGACATCGCCTTCGCCCTCGGTGTGCTGGCCCTGCTGGGCAAGCGCGTGCCGGTGTCACTGAAACTGTTCCTGATGACCCTGGCGATCATCGACGACCTGGGTGCGATCATCGTCATTGCCCTGTTCTACTCGGGTACCCTGTCGAGCGTGTCACTGCTGCTGGCCGCCACCTGCCTGGTCGTGCTGGTGGCCATGAACCGGCTTGGCGTGGTCAAGCTTGGGCCGTACATGGTCGTTGGCCTGATCCTGTGGGTCTGCGTGCTCAAGAGCGGCGTGCATGCCACCCTCGCTGGCGTTGCCCTGGCGCTGTGCATCCCGCTGCGCACACGCCATGCCGAGCGCTCGCCGTCGCTCGCCCTGGAACACGCCCTGCATCCGTGGGTCGCCTACGCCATCCTGCCGCTGTTCGCTTTCGCCAATGCCGGTGTATCGCTCGCAGGCATGACCGTAGAAAGCTTCACCCACCCGGTGCCGCTGGGCATCGCCGTCGGGCTGCTGCTGGGCAAGACCGTGGGTGTCTTCGGCCTGACCTGGATCGCGGTCAAACTGCGCCTGGCCGCACTGCCTGTCGGTGCCAGTTGGGGGCAATTGCTGGGTGTGGCGATACTCTGCGGTATCGGCTTCACCATGAGCCTGTTCGTTGGCTCACTCGCCTTTGTGCCGGGCAGCAGTGATTTCGCCGGGATGGACCGCATGGGTATTCTCACCGGTTCGTTCTTCGCCGCCGTGATCGGCTATGCGGTAACCGCCATGGCCAGCCGCAAGCCCAGCAACGACTGACTTGGCCACAGCATGAAAAAACCCCGACTGGCGAGCGCCATGTCGGGGTTTTGTTTTATTGCGCTACGGTCAGTGCGAGACGCGGCTGGTACCGTCGACGGTCATGATGCGCACGCGGTCGCCAACGCGGAAGATCTCGTTCTGCTGCACAGCCTGCACATAGGCACGCATGCTGCCATCGTCCTCACGCACGGTGATTTCGACACCCTGGGTGCGAGTCAGGCCTTCTTCGGCGGCAGAACCCGCCAGGCCACCAGCAACGGCACCGATCACGGCGGCGACGATGCTGCCACGACCACCGCCCACGGCGCTGCCGGCCACGCCACCGACGATGGCGCCAGCACCACCGCCGATCGGGGTCTTGGTACCTTCGATCTTGACCGGGCGCAGGGATTCGATGGTGCCCATACGCACGGTTTGCACGCGGCGGGCCTCATCACGGGAGTAGCTGTCACCGGTCAGGCTCGAGGCACAGCCACCCAGCAACAGCGACAGGGTGGTAAAGGTTGCCACCAGCAAAGCGGATTTACGCATGGGTAAGGTCTCCATAAGTCAGGTGCTCATTAGACGCTGCACGTTGACGGCTGTCACGGTACAAACGCAATAAAATTGTTTTCATTCAGCCGAGGTACAGCCTGCGTGGCTGTGTCGAGGCCTTTTCAAGTGAGACCAAGGATAGCCATGGATTACTTCATCGTCGTGGTCACCACCGTTGCGGGGCTGTATTTCCACTGGTGGCTGTATGTGCGCATGCGCCGCTGGATGGACCGTGACCTGGCGTTGTCGCTGGCCGGGTCGGACCCTGGAAAACGCGCGTATATGCTGCAAAGGCTGGAGCAGGCGCGGATGGAGAAGGTGGGGCGCAAGCAGTTGGCGGGGTGGTTGGAGCGGGAGGCTGCGGGGTATCCGGGGTAGCCTTGGTAATTGCTGGGGCCGCTTTGCGGCCCTTTCGCGACACAAGGCCGCTCCCACAGATTGGGTCTGCGCTGTACCCGTGGGAGCTGCCTTGCGTCGCGATGGGCTGCGCAGCAGCCCCGGAACCTCAGGGCGCCAGCCTCTCCCGCAGCCATTGCCCGTCCACCAGCCGGTAGTTCAGCCGGTCGTGCAGGCGGCTAGCCCGCCCCTGCCAGAACTCGATGCGTTCAGGCAGCAAACGATACCCCCCCCAATGCTCCGGGCAATGCGGCTGGGTGTCGGAGAAACGCGCCTCGGTGGCCTTGACCAGCGCCTCCAGCTCCTCGCGGCCGGCAATCACCTGGCTCTGCGGTGAAGCCCAGGCCCCCAGGCGGCTGCCCAGCGGGCGTACCTGGTAGTAGGCGTCCGACTCCTGGGCCGTGACCTTTTCCACCCGCCCTTCGATACGTACCTGGCGCTCCAGCGCTGGCCAGAAGAACGTCATGGCGGCGAAGGGGTTAACCAGCAGTTGCTGGCCCTTGGCACTGTCGTAGTTGGTGAAGAAGGTGAAACCACGCTCATCGAGCCCCTTAAGCAGCAAGATGCGGCAGTGAGGGCGGCCTTCACCATCGACAGTGGCCAGGGTCATGGCGTTGGCTTCCACCGGTACCTGCTCGGTTTTCACCGCATCGGCGAACCACTGGTGAAACAGGGCGAACGGCTCCCCCGGGGCCTGGGCTTCAGCCAGGCCATCACGGGTGTAGTCGCGGCGCATATCGGCCAGGGATTGGGTCATTGCTGCGTTCCTTGACGATCAGTTGGTCTTCGCAGGGCTGTTGGCAGCTACTTTCTTGTCAGCGGTAGCTTTCTTGGCGACGGGCTTGGCCGGCGCGGCTTTTTTCTTGGCCGTGGTCTTGGCTGGCGACTTGGCCTTGGCTTTGGTTACAGGCTTCTTCGCCGCAGCCTTGGCGGCAGGCTTGCTGTCGGCAGCCTTGGCCGCAGGCGCTTTTACATCCTGTACCGCCACCATCGGGGCCCGCGCCGGGGCGGCTTGCTGGTACTTGGCCAACAGGGCGACCATGGTGTTCTGCGGGGTCAGCAGCATTTCCACGCGGCGGTTCAGGGCACGGCCTTCGGCGCTGTCGTTGGCGGCGCGCGGCATTTCCGAGCCCATGCCCTTGAGGGTCAGGCGGTCACGCTGCAGGCCGCTGAGGCGGAAGATGGCCGACACCGAAGCGGCACGTTCCAGGCTGAGCTTCTGGTTGGCGGCAGCGACACCGCTGTTGTCGGCATGGCCAAGCACCAACACGGCGGTCTTGGCATCGCCTTCGACGGTCTTGGCCACACGGGTAATCGGGCCCAGGGTCATCGGCAGCAGCATGTTCGGACGGTCAGGGTTGTACGAGCCGTCCACCGGAATGGTTACGGCCAGCACATTGTCGCGGCGCTCGAGCTCCAGCTTGCTGCCCTTGATCGCCTCACGCAGCTTGGGCTCGTACTCGTCCAGCCAGGCCTGGGTGGCCTTCTGGTCGATCTTCGGTACCACCGGCCCCTTGGCCTGCTTCTCGTCAGCGCCGAACGGCCACCACCAACGGCTGGCATTCTCGGACTTGGCGTCGGCCTTGGCCACGTTTTCAGTGACGGCTTGCTTCACTTCCTGCTCGGCAACCTTGTCCGAACCGAAGGGCCACCAGCTCGAGGCGCTGTCCTTCGAGCCGTCCTGGGGGTGACTGGCACAGCCGGTAACGGCGGTCAGGCACAGGGCGAGTGCTAAGGTTTTGTGTGAAGACATCAGCGATACACCATGAAATAGAAAGAAATTTTGTCTACGCCCTTCAGGCGTTGGCATTGAGGATAGTCAAAGGGGTGGGGCAATACCCGCATTACCCGATCAAAGGCAACTGGCAAGGACACGTACCAGGTTCTGGGCTCGCGGGTCCATGAGCACATAAGGGCCAAGGGTATTGACCACGAAACCGAAGGCCACGTCGTACTCCGGGTCGGCGAAACCGACCGAACCACCGGCACCGGGGTGGCCAAAGGCGCGGGCACCGAGGCCGAAGGTGGCATTGGCCACGTCGGGCTGGTCGAGCATGCAGCCCAGGCCAAAACGGGTCTGGGTGAGCAAGGTACGGTCCTGGCCGAGGCTGTGCTCACGGGTCAGTTCGTCGAGCAGTTCGGATTCGAGCAGGCTGCCGTCCAGCAACCCGGCATAGAAGCCCGCCAGGCTGCGCGCATTGCCATGGCCATTGGCCGCTGGCTGCTGCATGCGCCGCCATTCCGGCTTGTTGGTGCTGGTCAGGATCGCCGGCGGATTGGTGAAGGCCCGGGTCGACAGGGCCTCGGGTTCGCGCATGGTCACCTGCAGCAGGCGCTGCGCCGCAGCATCCCCGGCGTTGCCCTTGCCACGGGAGATATGCGCCACGCGATGGAACTCGTCGTCCGCCAGGCCGACATGAAAATCCAGCCCCAACGGCCTCGCGGTACGGGCGACGATCGAGTCGCCGGGGCCACGGCCATCGGCACGGCGGATCAGCTCGCCGATCAGCCAGCCGTAGGTGATGGCGGCATAGCCGTGCTCGGTGCCGGGTGTCCACCAGGGCGTTTCGGCAGCCAGCGCATCGACCATGGCCTGCCAGTCATACAGCGCTTCGGCCGGCAGCAGCTCACGGATGGCCGGCAAGCCGGCACGGTGGCTGAGCAACTGGCGCAGGGTGATCGCCTGTTTACCGGCCTGGGCGAACTCGGGCCAGTAGTTGGCTACCGGGGCATCGAGGGCCAGCTTGCCTTCGCCGACCAGTTGCAGGGCGGTGACGGCGGTGAAGGTCTTGGTGCAGGAGAACAGGTTGGCGATGGTGTCGCTGTGCCAGGCCTGCTGGCCATCCTTGTCGGCACTGCCGGCCCACAGGTCGACCACGGTTTCGCCACCGACCTGGATGCACAGCGCGGCGCCACGCTCCTGGGGATCATCGAACAGCGCGGCAAAGGCTTCGCGCACTGCTTCGAACTTCAGCTCATAGTGACCCTGGATCTGCACCCGCTGTTCTCCGTACGACCAATTCCGAAAATGGTGTGCATTGTTTCAGTAGTTTGGCGTTTTGCAAACTGGCTTGGGCTGGGTGGTTACGATGAACGGTAGCCAAGCTGGACTTAATGTGGGAGCGGGCGTGCCCGCGAACACCGGCATGGCCGGTGCCATCCACCCGGTCGCCTGATTCGCGGGCACGCCCGCTCCCACATCCATTTGCACACTAGTCAGGGAATCGGTTTTTCCAACTGAGTACGTAGCTGGCTCATTGCCTGCAAGTTGCTCTTGCGCACGGCATCGACAAACCCCGGGTAAGGCATATCGGTGATCGCCACCAACCCCAGGTGGCCGTTCTCGCCATCGAGCAGGCGCCCGCTGGCCGGCTGGTCGAGGTACTGGAACCAGTGCGCGCCAACGATCATCGGCTGCGCCAGGGCCGCCTTGAGGAAGTTGCCGTAGGCCGGGCCGCGGTCTTCTTCACGCGCCAATTCCAGCGGCCCCGGCCAGAACGGCCCGCGATCGCGCGAGCCGAACTGGAACTCGGACACCAACACCGGCTTGTCCAGCTCGGCCAGGCTGGCGAAGTCGTAGCCATCCTGCGGCTTGAGGGTATAGAAGTTGAAGCTGAGCACATCGCAGAACTCGGCACAGGCCTTGACCGCCTCAGGCGTGCTGACGGCATAGCGCCCCCCCAGCAACAGGTGATTGGGCGCATGCCACTTCAACGAGTCGGCAATGGTCCTGAAGTAGGTTTCTGCAAACACCTGCTGGAAGTGCTGGTAGTCACGCTCGATTTCCGGGTGCTCCGGGTCGGGCAACGGTGCCTCGAAGCCCGGGTCCTCCATGAGCTCCCAGGCGGTCAGCTCGATGCCCCAGGCCTTGGACAGCCCTTCCTGGTTGCGGTACTTGTCGCGCAACTGCTTGAGGAAGGCGCGCTTGGCCGGCACGTCGGTGGTCAGGCGCAAGGTTCCATAGGCCAGGCCGTAACGCGCCTTGGGGTCGCTACCGGGGGCGGCCCAGGCCAGTTCGTTGTCGGCGAAATAACCGATCAGCCAGGGGTCGTCACGGTGATCGCGGGCGGCAATGGCCACGGCGCGCTCGGTGGCCATGGCAAAACGCGGGTCGAACGGGTCGGGCATGCTGCCCCACCAGTCCATACCGGTGCTGATGCTGGCGTAATCCCCCACGATCGACAGCGGCAAGGTGTACGGCATGCGCTTGGCCTGGCCCAGGGCCGGCTCGCTCCAGTTGCCGATCGTGTTGAAACCCCAGGCCTGCAGGCGGTCGAGTGCATGCGCCTGCCAGCGGGCGGCATCCAGCGCCAACGGCGGGCAGTTGGCCGGCTGCCCCTCTGCCGCGGGCGGGCAGGGTTTGCCATAGGTGCGCTGCAGGTTGGCGGCATAGAAATCGAACCAGCGCCCCTGTTTGAAGTTGCGCCCTTGCGACGAAGCGTTGCCGTCGTCGTTGTTGCCCTCGCCATAGAATGCGGCCAGTGCATCGCCCTCGCCCGGCAACGCCTTGAACATCCCCTCACGCCCGGCAACGTAGGTTCGCCCGCCATCCGAAGCCACGGCATTCACCCCCAGGGAATAGAACGGGTGCCCCTCGGGTGTTACCAGGTACCAGCGGCCGTCACGTTTTTCCGTGCGGAAGAAGCCTTTGGCCTCGAACGCTGGTCCCGCCAGCAGGCCACCGTACGCGTCCAGTTGCTGCTTGCCACGCTCTGCCAGCCAGCCTTTGAGCTGTTGCTGCTCGCGCACATCGGCCGCCTTGAGCTGCTCGTCATTGGCAACCTTCTCTGGCCAATGGCCGCGGGTGGACTGGCCATAGGCATCGATCAGCTCGTGGTAGGCCGCCTTGTAGGCCTGGTCGTCATCCTGGATGCCCACCCGTTCGATCAGCAGGTTCTGCGCCACCTTGGGGTTGGGGATGCTCAGGCTGACCGAGGCCACCTGCTTGAGGTCGACCGCGCCGGTGCTGCTGGTCAGCAGCAGGCGCTGGCCGCCATGGCTCCAGGGCATGGGCGGGCCGGCGCGCATGCCCTGGCTCAGCGGCGAGCTGGCCGTCAGCGGTACCATCACGGTTTGTGCAGGACCGGCAGGCAGGTCGATGCGGCTGGTCAACGTGCGGCCATCACTGCCCTGCACCATGACATCCACGGTCAGCGCCCAATCCATCGCGCTTTGCAGGCGCAAGGTCAGGAATTGCCCGCTGGACCAGTCCCACACACCGCTTTGCGGGCTCAGGCGCAGGGTCGGCCGCTGGGCCGGGTTGAACACCACGCGCCGCAACACCTCGCCTTCGGCCGTCTGCTCCGCGTTGTACTGCGGCATGCCGGCATCCTCGGTCGCCACATTGACCACCGAGGCCGGGCGCACGAAGCTGAACAGCGTCTGCTGCCCAGCCAGCAAGGGCGAGCTGAACAACAGGGCGAAAACGGCGGGCAGGGTGCGGCGGACCATAAGGCTGGGGCTCTCCTTCAGGGCCCTCATGGCCCAAGACTGAGTAATGGACAACGCGCCGGAGCAAGTGCTCCGGCGGTCAGGAAATTTCCCGCCGGAACGGCGGCAGCGCATTGAGAATAGCCTTGCCGTAGCGCTGGGTGACCAGGCGCCGGTCAAGCAAGGTGATGACACCGCGATCCTGTTCGGTTCGCAGCAGGCGGCCGCAGGCCTGGATCAACCGCAGCGAAGCGTCAGGCACGGCAATTTCCATGAACGGGTTGCCGCCACGGGCCTCGATCCACTCCGCCAGCGCCGCTTCGACCGGGTCGTCGGGCACGGCAAAGGGAATCTTGGCGATCACCACGTGTTCGCAGTAGGCGCCCGGCAGGTCGACACCCTCGGCAAAGCTGGCCAGGCCGAACAGTACGCTGTGCTGGCCATCGTCGACCCGCGCCTTGTGCTTGTTCAGGGTTTCCTGCTTGGACAGGTTGCCCTGGATCAGCACCAGCTTGCGCCAGTCACGGTCCAGGCCATCGAACACGTCCTGCATCTGCTTGCGCGAGGAGAACAGCACCAGCGCGCCGCGGGCGTCCTCGACGATGTTCGGCAGCTCGCGGATGATCGCCGCGGTATGCGCCGCCGCATCGCGCGGGTCGGCCTTGAGGTCGGGGACCCGTAGCAGGCCGGCATCGCCATGCACGAACGGGCTGGGCACCACGCAGGTGACCGCGTCACGCGGTAACCCCGAGCGCATGCGGAAGCGGTCGAACTTGCCCAGCGCGGTCAGCGTCGCCGACGTCACCAGCGCGCCATGGGCCACGCTCCACAGGCTGCGGCGAAGCATTTCGGCGGCCAGGATGGGGCTGGCGTTGACTTCGATGTCGAACAGCGCACCGCTCTCGGCCAGGGTCAGCCAGCGGGCCATGGGCGGGCTGTCTTCCGGGTCTTCGGCGGTAAAGGCCGTCCACAGCTCCCAGTTGCCCTGGGCGCGGGTGACCAGGCTACCGAACAGCGGGTACCACTCCTCGGCCTGGTGGCTGGCGATGCCGATGCTGACCTCGCCGTCCATGCCTTCCTTGAGCAGGTCGGCCAGGCGGGTGAACAGGTCGTTGAGGCGGGCAAAGCCCTTTTTCAGCTCGATGCCCACTTCGCGGATCTGCTCCGGCACCACGCCGCCTTCGAAGCGGTAGCGGGGGCGCTCACGGCCTTCGTTGTCCTCGCTGGGGCGGAAGTCGGCAACCTGCTCGCACAGGGTGAACATGAACTGCTGCTGCGTGCGCACTTCCCGCGCAAGCTCTGGCACCTGCTCGATGTACTTGCCCAGGTCACCGGGCAGCGGGTGCTGGGCCAGCAGCTTGGTAAGATTCTTGGCGGTCTGCTCCAGCCAGTCGGCAGTGGAGCGCAGGCGCGAATAGTGGGCGAAATGGCCGATGGCCTTGTCTGGCAGGTGGTGGCCTTCGTCGAACACGTACATGGTGTCGCGCGGGTCGGGCAATACCGCACCGCCGCCCAGGGCCAGGTCGGCCAGCACCATGTCGTGGTTGGTGACGATCACGTCGACCTTGCCCATGCCTTCGCGGGCCTTGTAGAACACGCACTGCTGGAAGTTCGGGCAATGACGGCCGGTGCACTGGCTGTGGTCGGTGGTCAGGCGCGCCCAGTCCTGGTCTTCCAGGGCTTCGGGCCAGCTGTCGCGGTCACCGTCCCAGCGGTTGCCGGCAAGCTTCTCGATCATGCTGTTGAACAGCTTCTGGCTGCGCTCGTCGACTTCGATGCGGAAGCCTTCTTCCTCGAACAGCTGGGCGGTGGCCGACTGGGCGTGGCCCTCCTGCAGCAGGATGTCGAGCTTGGACAGGCACAGGTAACGGCCACGGCCCTTGGCCAGGGCGAAGCTGAAGTTCAGCCCGCTGCTGCGCATCAGGTCGGGCAGGTCCTTGAAGACGATCTGCTCCTGCAGCGCCACGGTGGCGGTGGCGATCACCAGGCGCTTGCCGGCAGCCTTGGCGGCCGGAATGGCAGCCAGGCTGTAGGCTACCGTCTTGCCGGTACCGGTGCCTGCCTCCACTGCCACCACGGCAGGCTCGCCAGCACGGCGGCCTTCTTCGTCACAGGCGATGTCGCCGAGCACCTTGGCCACTTCGGCGATCATCAGACGCTGGCCATAGCGTGGCTTGAGGCTCTTGGCTTCGAGAAAACGCGTATAGGCGCCCTGGATGGTGGCTTTGAGTTCGTTGCTGATCATGGTCTGCAGGCGCCCGGAGGGCTGGATATATTTTCAGTGTTTCGCATGGGGCGGCTATCATACCCCGCTATTGCCCTTTATGCCGCATGGAGATCCGGATGCTTGCCTTTGCCCTGCCCTACACACTGCATGTCCTTGCCGCCCTGGTGTGGGTCGGCGGCATGTTCTTCGCCTGGCTGGTGCTGCGCCCGGCAACGGTTGCAGCCCTTGAAGGGCCTGCCCGGCTGCGCTTGTGGGTGGAAGTTTTCCGACGCTTCTTCGGCTGGGTCTGGCTGGCCGTGGCGATTTTGGCGATAAGTGGTATCGGCATGTTGCACATGCGCTTCAGCGGCTTCGAGACTGCACCGAAGTATGTGCAGGTGATGATCGGTGGGGGCATCGCCATGTTTGCCCTGTTCATGCGCATCCAGGCATTGCTGTTGCCGGAACTGAAGGCGGCGGTGCAGGCCGAGGACTGGCCGGCGGGTGCGGCAGTGCTGGGGCGGATTCGGCGGATGGTCGGGATCAACCTGCTGCTGGGCCTGGCCGTGGTCGCAGTGGCCAGTTCGCGCCTGATGATCTGATGCTGCCTGCACCGGCCCTATCGCCGGCAAGCCAGCTCCCACAGGTACTGCCCATGGCTTGCCGGCGATAGGGCCGTACAGGTTTCACAGGCGCTGCAGGATCAGTTCGCCCGCTGCCCCCGCCAACCCGGGCTGGCCCGGCTGCCCCGGGCGGCCATTGGCACCGGCGTCGGTGCGGTACACCAGGCAGCCCTTGCTCGCCCCGCCTTTACCGGCCTTGCCAGCAGCCCCGGCCTTGCCCGGTGCACCACCGTCCAGGCGCACCACGATGCGCTCCTGCGGGAAGCCCTGCGGCACGCTCAGGCGGATGCGCCCACCCGGCGCGCCATCGTGCCCGTTGCCGCCGTCATCGCCATTGGCACCGCGGCTGGCCTGGCCCCAGGTGCAGCCACCGGCCTGGCCGTTGGCGCCATCGAGCCCCACGTAACCCGGCGCACCGGCACCGCCACGGGCATCGATCGCCAGCCGCTCGGCATCCACTTCAGCCAGTTTCAGGTCCAGGCTGCGACCCGACCGGGCTCCCCGCTGGTAGGTGCCCGCCGCCCCCGGCGCACTGAATTCGCTGCCCTCACCCAGCCGCGCGCTGCGCGCCTCGATCAGCAACGGGCTATCGGACGGTGCAATGGCGATACGCGCATCGCGCCCCAGTTCCAGCTGGTCGACCTTCAGTTCCGCGAGCGAGGCAGGCAGCAGCAGGGTTGCGGCGTCAGCGACACGCAGGTGCGCAAGGTGCACGCTGGCCGACTTGTCGGGCAGGCGCAGCATGGAGTTGGCAGCGACCACCAGGCTTTCGGCCTGGGCCAGGGGAGCGGCCAACATGGCCAGCAACATCAAATTACGCATTTCGCGGCGCCTCCTGCGCACGGGGAATGGACATGACATGGAAGATACCCGTCAACAGGATCTGCAGACGATCGAACCAGCGGTGGCTGCGCCCGCGCAAGCTGCCATTGAAGAACAGCACTTCGAGCAGGTGCAGGCCCAGCAAGGCGATGCCCGCGGCGTTGATCAGCAGGTTGAAGGGCAAAGGTTGTGGCATCAACTGATTGAACAACACCACACCCCAGAAAGCGACTGTCAGGACCTTGCCCAGGCCCAGGATGAACTTCATACCCCGCCCCCATGGATTGTTGTTATGTCCAGACGGCCCGTTCGAGCGGGCCGTGCGACCAACATTAACTGCAATGCCAAGGCAGGCGCCAGCACCGCTCAGTTGAGGTGCAGCTCCACCCGTCGGTTGCGGGCGCGGCCCTCCTCGCTTTCGTTGTCGGTAAGCGGTTCACTCTCGCCGCGCCCCTGACTGGTGACCTTGCCCGGCGCCAGCCCCTGGCCGATCAAGTACTCGGCCACGCTGCCGGCGCGGCGCTCGGAAAGCGCCTGGTTATAGCTGTCGGAGCCTACGTTGTCGGTATGCCCGATCACGCTGACCTTGGTCACCGTCGGTGAATCGAGTTTCGCCACCAGGCCCTGCAGGCGCTGTTGGGCCGCCGGGGTCAGCTCGGCGGAGTCGAAGGCGAACATCACTGCGCCGTTGTCATCCAGGATGATCACCTCTGGCGAGGGTTCAGGTTCAGTGGCAGGCGGCGATGCGGGGTACACTTTCAACGGGCAACCCATGTGGTCGACCGTAGTGTTGGCAGGGGTATCGGGGCAACGATCGCGGCGGTCGAAAATGCCGTCGCCATCTTCGTCACCATCCTGGGCGTAACAGATCAGGCCCCCGGCAATGGCACCAAGGGCACCGCCGCCGGCCGCCCAGCTTGAACTTTCGATGGCCCCCAGGCCACCACCGACCAGGCCGCCGAGCAGGCTGCAGATGGGCCAGGTCCTTTGGTTGAGGGGCGCGCTGCCATCGCTGTGGGTGGCGCAGCCCGTGAGCAGGCTGGCAGCCACCAACAGCGGCAGCGCCGCCTTCGACGTCACACTCATGCTGAATGCTCCTGTGTCATTGGCCACTAACGGCTGACCGCCGTCAAGGCACGCCCGTGCCACTGCTCAAGGCACGGGCGCACGCCGTTCTACCGCTGGATCTTGATCTCGGTACGGCGGTTCATGGCACGCCCGTCGGCCGTGGCGTTGTCGGCCACCGGCTGGGTTTCACCGGCACCGACCACCGACACGAAGCTGCTGCGCGGCACACCGCTCTCGACCAGGTAATCGGTCACCGAGTGGGCACGGCGCTCGGACAGTTTCTGGTTGTAGCTGTCGGAGCCGACGCTGTCGGTATGGCCGCTGACGCTCAGGCGGGCAGACGGCGCTTCCTGCTTCAGGCGCGTGGCAATGGTGTTCAGGCGCTCCTTGTCGCTGGCGGTCAGGCGCGCAGAGTCAAACTCGAAGTGCACATCGCGGATGACGATGACTTCTTCCTTCTGCACCACCACTTCCTCCACCACCGCAGCCGGCTGCGGCGGGCAACCGTTGGCATCCACCTGCACACCACGCGGGGTGCCAGGGCACTTGTCACGGCTGTCCGGCACGCCGTCGCCATCCTCGTCGCCATCGCCATGGGCCCAGCAATAGCCCGCCGCCAGGCCACCGCCCAGCAACGCGCCCCAGCCAGCCCAGCTGGAACTCTCGATGGCGCCCAGGGCAGCGCCGCCTACACCCCCGACGGCAGCACATTTCGGCCAGTCGGTCTTTTGCAAACCTGCACAACCAGTCAACACACTGGTGAGCAGGACCAGGGGTATCGCTGTGCGTACTATGCTCATTTCATTGCTTCTCCTAGGGGGAATCGGCATAAGGCCGATCTCTGGGAGTAAAGACCGAGCATTTGATCCCTGCCACCAATAAGCCACGACACGGTCACATGCCTCTTTGCCCGCACGCTGCGGCCCGCTAGTCTTGGACGACTTCAACGAGGATTGCCAATGACCGACGGTTTTTCCCAGCGCACCCCGCAGCAGGCCCTGGCGGCCCTGCTGGAGCGCTTCACCCCGCAACGCCTGCTGCTGGTAGGCACGCGCTTCCCGGCGCTGGACGCTTTCGCCCAGGCGCACCCACAGGTAACCATCGCCACTGCCGCCCCAGGCCCGCTACCGGCCGAACTGGCAGCCCAGCGCTTTGACCTGGCGGTACTGGTGGACTGCCTGGAGCACCTGCCCAAACGCACCGGCCTGGAACTGCTCGGTGGCATTCGCAACCTCAATGCCAGCCGGGTCGCGGTGCTGACCGACCTGGCCGCCTGTGGCTGGCAAGACACCGATTTCTTTGCCCTGGCCCTGTCGGCCAGCGAGAAATTCCGCCGTGACCAGCAGGTATTGAGCCTGTTCACCTATGATCTACATGACTACAAACAGGTACCGGACTGGCTCAACGCCAAGTTCTGGGCCAACCCTGAAAACTTCGGCAAGTACTGGTGGTGATGATGAGTGTCTCGGTCTGCCCTTGTGGCAGTGGCAACCTGCTCGAAGCCTGCTGCGGGCATTACCATGCCGGCACCCCGGCACCGGATGCCCAGGCCCTGATGCGCTCGCGCTACAGTGCCTACGTGCTGGGCCTGGTCGACTACCTGGTGGCCACCACCCTGCCGGCCCAGCAAGCCGGCCTGGACCGCGCCGCCATGGCCGCCTGGAGTGCCCAGAGCACCTGGCTGGGCCTGGAGGTGGAAAGCGCAGAAGTGCTGGGCGGCCAGCCGGAGCACGGTTTCGTCACCTTTACCGCTCGCTGGCACGACCAGGAGGGCGACCATCAGCACCGCGAGCGCTCGGCATTCGTCCAGCATGCCGGGCGCTGGTACTTCATCGACCCCACGGTCGGGCTCAAGGCCGGGCGCAACGACCCCTGCCCCTGCGCCAGCGGCCAGAAGTTCAAGAAATGCTGCGCCAGTTACGTGGGTAGCTGAACATGATCGCCCGCCCCCGCCCGCTGCTGTTCGCCGCCCTGATGGCATGGCTGGCACTGCTGGCGGGCTGCGCCAGCTGGGGCGGTGATGACTGGCGCGAGCCCGAGGTGCACCTGGTCAAGGTGGAGACAGTCAAGGCCAGGTTGCTGGAGCAGGAGTTCGTGCTGCACCTGCGGGTCGACAACCCCAATGACAGCCGCCTGTTCATCCGCAACCTGTCGTATGCCATACGCCTCAACGACCTGTTGCTGGTGCAGGATGAAACCAGCCTGTGGCGCAGTGTCGGCGGGCATGCCCGGCGCACCTTCAAGATCACCGCGCGGACCAACCTGTGGCAGCACCTGAAACCGCTGGCCAAGCTGCTGAAAAGCGAGCAACCGTTGCATTACAACCTGCAGGGCGAGCTGGCGACCGGGTTGCTCATCCATCGGGACCTGCACTTGTCGCGCAGTGGTGAGATAATCCCCGGCGATTACAACCCGGAGTAACCCTGCAATGTCCCAACAACCCCACGTTCATGGCCCTGACTGCAACCACGATCATGATCACCACCACGATCATGGCCATGTACACGGCCCGCACTGCAACCACGGCCACCAGGAGCCGGTACGCAACGCCCTGAAAGACGTTGGCCGTAACGACCCTTGCCCGTGCGGTAGCCAGAAAAAGTTCAAGAAGTGCCACGGCGCCTGACCTGAACAGCACTTGCGCGTCCCTGCTGCGGGCCGCGCTGTGGGTAGTCGGGGCCTTCCTGCCTAGCTGGCCCTTGCAGGCCCGGCTACCTTGCGCTGCAGCACCCCGGCGGTGGCCATGAGCAGCACGATGCACAGGGCCATGCAAATGGCATTGGTGCCGTCCCAGCCGACCGAGCCCAGCAACAGCGACGGGCTGAATGCGCCAATGGTCGCGAACACCGCAATGGCCAGATCGTTTTTCCCCTGCATCTGCATCGCAGCCGGGCTGTTTTGCAGCGTTTGCGCCAACAGCGCCCCCCCACCCACGTAGGTCAGGTTCCAGCCCAGGCCGAGGGCTATCAGCGCCAAGGTCATCATCGCGTAGCTGTGCGACCACAGGTTCATGGCCGTGCAACCGATCAACAGGCCCAGGCCTAGACAGATGGTGGCCCTGATCCCGAGCTTGTGGATGATGGCGCCAGTGAAGAACGACGGGGCGAACATGGCAATCACATGCCATTGAATCGCCAGGCGAACGTCGGAAAAGTCCTCATGCATGTGTTTCATGTGCATCGACGCCTGGATCATCAGCAAATTCATGATTCCGTAGCCCAGCGCGGCCACTGCCATGGCCAAGGCGACCACCGGGCTCAGCGGCTCAGCGGCTGTACCAGCCGGTTTCGCTGCACGGTCGGTATCGGCGATACCGCTGTCGTCGGGCAGGCAAACCGCAATGAGTAAGGACATCACCGCCAGGCCGACAAAGGCGGCGTAACACAGCGAAAACAACGGATACCCGCCAAGGTCGCGCAGCCATTCGGTGAGCGCCGGCCCGACCACGGCAGCGATCACCCCACCTGCCACGACCAGCGAAAGCGCTCTTGGCTTCAGGTTCTGGGCCAGATTGTCGGTGGCCGCGAAGCGGTTGAAGTTGGCAAACGCAATGTAGATGCCCAATGCCGAATGACTGACCACCAGCGTCGGGAAGTGCTGGTACAGCACGGCCAGATAGCCGGTGATGCCGGACACCGCCAAAGGTATCGAGCCCAGCATGAACGCCCGCTTGCGGCCGATACGGCTCATCAGCCCGGAGACCGGGTAGGTAGCCAGCATCATGCAGAGAAACTGAAAACCGTAAGGCACCGTGGACCACGTGGCGGCAGGCGCCAGTGCCGCCCCGACAATGGCCGCCATGGTCACGGACATGACCGCAGTCGTCAGATTGATCGATTGCGCGGTGAAAAACAGATAAGTGCGCCGCGGTAGTGTGCTCGACATAGCGTGTGCTCACGGTAGGTGGACGGGGTGATTTCGACATCGCGAAAAGTGCCGACAGCTGCATGGTCGCATCTGCCGCGCTCTGAAATGCGAACAGTCGACGCGCTTTCCGGTTAACTGTTAGGCTATTTTTTCTAACAGTTGCAGGACCCGACATGCGCCCGCATAGCCTTCATGACCAGTTGAAACAGCGCCTTGAAGCCGGCGAATGGCTGCCTGGGCAGCGCATGCCGTCCATCCGCAAGCTGAAGGCGGCGGTCAACTGCAGTTACCACGATGTCGTCTCCAGCTATGCCCGGCTGGTCAGCGAAGGTGTGTTGACCGCCATTCCTGGCCGCGGCTACTTCGTCGCCAGCCATACACGGCAAACCGGCACGGTGGATGCGCCCACAGGCATGGCCGGCGACCCATTGTTCAGGCTGCTGCAGGGGGGCCAGCACTACACCAAACTGGGCAGCGGCTGGCTGCCACCCGCCTGGCGTGACACCGAGCTGCTGGCCAAGGCGATTCGGCGCACGGCGCGGCTGGAGCAGAGTTCGCTGGCGGAATATGGCGACATCCAGGGCTACCTGCCCATGCGCAAACAGCTGTGCGTGCACTTGAAACGCCTGACCCGTGTCGATGCCCAGCCAGGCCAGTTGCTGACCACTCTGGGCGCCACGCAAGCGCTGGACCTGGTGGCGCGGTTGCTGATCAAGCCAGGCGATCACGTGTTCGTCGACGAGCCCGGCAATGGCAACCTGATCAAGCTGATCCAGTTGGCCGGTGGCCACGTGGTCGGGGTGCGGCGAACCCAGGACGGACCGAACGTGGAAGACATGAAAGAGCACCTGGCCAGGCACAAGGTCAAGGCGTTCTTCTGCAACAGCACCTTCCACAACCCGACCGGCGGCAATATCAGCCCGCACAATGCCTTCAGCATCTTGCGTCTGGCGGTGGAACACGACTTCTTCGTGGTCGAGGATGATGTCTACGGCGACTTCAGCCCGGGCGTGCGCCAGACCTTTGCCGAACTGGACAACCTTGAGCGGGTCATCTACATCGGCAGCTTCTCCAAATGCCTGTCCGCTTCATTGCGCGTGGGCTACATCGCCTGCTCGACCGACCTGATAGAGCCGCTGACACGCCTGAAACTGCTGACCTGCGTGGCGGTGCCGGCGTTTTGCGAACGCTTCGTCAACACCATCCTGTCCGACGGCACCTATGCCCGGCACATGCAAGACCTGCAGCAGCGCCTGATCCGCCAGCAGGCCCAGACCCAACGGTTGTTAAGGGAACGTGGCTGGCAGTTCGACATAACGCCGCAAGGCGGCATGTTCCTGTGGGTCCACCACCCCGAACTGGCCGACCTGCAGCCCTTCATGCATCGCCTGGAACAGCACAAGGTGCTATTGATGCCAGGCTCGGCCTTTGCCGTCAGCCGTGACTATCAACGCCATGCGCGCATCAACTGCACGCACTTTTCCGACGCCGTGGCCGAGCATTTCAAGGTTTGAGTGCCTGTCTTGAGTTTTGAGAGGGTGCGTAAATCGAGCGCCGCCCGCGCGGCGCATCGCGAGCGAAGCTCGCTCCTACATCTGTTTCGGGCCAGTATCGCCTGTGCCAGCGCACGCGACCGCCTTGTTTGTACG
>NZ_JAMBDI010000039.1:45370-61451 GCF_036858055.1 Pseudomonas sp. SF2
GTAGGAGCGAGCTTCGCTCGCGATGCGCCGTGCGGGCGGCGCTCGATCCCACAGGCGCCACACACCCCACGCCAAGCACAAAAAATAAAGCGCCCAGGGACCTTGCACGGCGCCTGCGCGCTAACTACCTTAGCGCCTTTCCAAAACCGCCACGCCTTGCAGGAGCCCTTGTCATGGCCGCCCCCGCCTTTCCTCCCTTCCGCCCGCGGTTCGCAACCGCTGCCACGCTGCTCGGCATGCTCGGGCTGGCCGGCTGCCAGACGGGCGGCTACCAGGACAGCGTGCCACCGACCAGCGGCGTGCAGCCGCTCAAGGGCCTGGCGCAGAACGTCTCGGTACGGCGCAACGCCATGGGCGCGCCACTGATCGAAAGCAGCAGCTTCCATGACGCCCTGTTCAGCCTGGGCTATGTGCACGCCGGCGACCGCATCGAGCAGATGGTCGCCATGCGCCTGCTGGCCCAGGGCCGGCTGGCCGAGCTGGCCGGCAGCGACGCGCTGGACATCGACCGCCTGATGCGCGCGGCCAACCTCAAGCAGAGCGCCGCCCAGCAGTACGCCGATGCCTCGCCACGGCTCAAGCGCTTCTTCGAAGTGTATGCACGCGGGGTCAACGCCTACCTGTTCCGCTACCGCGACAAGCTGCCCGCCGGCCTGGCCAGCAGTGGCTACCGCCCCGAGTACTGGAAGCCCGAAGACTCGGCCCTGATCTTCAGCCTGTACGCCTTCAGCCAGTCGGTGAACCTGCAGGAAGAACTGAGCGCCCTGGCCCTGGCGCAGAAAGCCGGCAGCGACAAACTGGCCTGGCTGCTGCCCGGCGCCCCGGACGAGCCGTTGGCCGAAGCCGAAGTGGACAAGCTCAAGGGCCTGAACCTGGCCAGCCAGTTACCGGGCCTGCCGGCCCTGGCGGCTGCCAGCCAGAAGCTCGCCGACCTCGACCTTCTGGGCAGCCCTGGCTCGGCCAACCTGGCCCTGGCGCCGCAGCGCAGCCACAGCGGCAAGAGCCTGCTGGCCAGCGACAGCCGAGCTGCCTGGGCCCTGAGCCCGGTGCAGATCCACACCGGCAAGTACCAGGTCGCCGGCCTGTCGTTGCCCGGCCTGCCGATCGTGCTGGCCGGCTACAACGGCAAGCTGGCCTGGAGCAGCAGCGCGGTCATGGCCGACAACCAGGACCTGTACCTGGAGCAACTGCGCCAGCAGGGCAGCCAGCTGAGCTACCTGGCCGACGGCAAATGGCTGCCGGCCCGCGCCCGTAGCGAAACCTTCTTCGTCCGCGGCCAGCGCCCACTGCGCGAGGTGATGTACGACACCCGCCACGGCACCCTGCTGGCCCAGCCAGGCAATGCCAGCCTCGGCCTGGCGCTGAACCTGCCTCAGTTCAAGGGCGACCGCAGCCTGGATGCACTGTTCGACCTGACCCGGGCCAAGAGCGTGGAGCGTGCCTTCGACAGTACCCGTGAAGTGACCGCCGCCGCCCTCAACTTCATCTTTGCCGAACCCGAGCACATCGGCTGGCAAGTCAGTGGGCGCTACCCCAACCGCCGCGAAGGCCAGGGCCTGCTGCCCTCGCCGGGCTGGGACGGGCGCTACGACTGGGACGGCTATGCCGACCCGATGCTGCACCCTTACGACCAGGACCCGCCCGCCGGCTGGATCGGCCACGCCAACCAGCGCAGCCTGCCGCGTGGCTATGGCATGCAGCTGTCCAGCACCTGGTACTACCCCGAACGCGCCGAACGTCTGGCCCAGCTGGCCGGCAATGGCCGTCACGACAGCCGCAGCCTGATGGCCCTGCAGAACGACCAGACCACCCTGCTGGCAGACAAGCTCAAGCAGATGTTCGACGCCCCCGGCATGGCCCAGCCACTCAAGCAGGCCATCGACGCCCTGCCCGCCGCACAGCGCGACAAGGCGCGGGACGCGCTGGCCCGGCTCAAGGCCTTCGATGGCCGCCTGAGCCCGGTATCGAGCGATGCCGCATTGTACGAACTGTTCCTCCAGGAAGTGGCCCGGCAAACCTTCCTCGACGACCTGGGCCCGGAATCCGGCCCGGCCTGGCAGGCCTTCGTCAGCAATGCGCGGTTGTCGTTCTCGGCACAGGCAGACCACCTGCTGGGCCGCGACGACAGCCCGTTCTGGGATGACCGCAGCACCCCGCAGAAGGAAGACAAGCCGGCCATCCTGGCCCGCAGCCTGGCTGGCGCAGTGGATGCCGGCACTGCGCAACTGGGTGCCGACCGCCGCGCCTGGCAGTGGGGCAAACTGCACCAGTACCGCTGGCCGGCACCGGCCTACCACGGCCTGGGCGATACCATCAGCCGCTCGCCGCTGGCTGCCGGTGGCGACTTCACCACCTTGGCCCTGACGCCATACGCCTGGGGCAGTGACTTCGACACCCGCCTGCCGGCGTCGGCACGGATGATCGTCGACTTCGGCCAGGCCGAGCCGTTGCAGGTGCTGACCAGCAGCGGACAGTCCGGTAACCCGGCCAGCAAGCATTACAGCGACGGCCTGGACGCCTGGTTCAAGGGGCGCTTCATGAGCCTGCCGCTGCAGCAGCAGAACTTCGGGCGAGCGTATGGCAACCAGCGGCTGACGCTAGTACCGGCTCGCTAAGGGTTAAGGTTCCAACTCCTTATCCTCCATCCAGGTCTTTAACCTCCTCCGGACCGCGTGTGCTGTATCGGAACACGCGGTTTCCATTCATTTAGAGGATGTTCGTCATGACCACTGAAACCCTGAAGATCGAAGTCTCCTGGCCAGAAACGCAAGAAATTCCAGATGGCAGCACCATCGAGTTACAGCTGTGGGCCGGTGATGAAAATGCAAGCTACAGCATGATCGACGTTGAAATTTGCAAACCGGCAGTTACCTCACCGGTCACCTTTGAAGTTCCTGTCAATGTACAGGAACTGCAAATTGAAGACGGTACCTCCAGCTGGGACTACTTCCACACATCTCCCAGGCTGGTGCAGGGAGGGTTGATCAAGAATATCGCCTACGCAGAAAAGATCAGCGTGGCGGAGGCCTTGGCATCCGGCTGGAAAATGTCCTTGCGCTGAGCAGTGACTGACTAGTAATGGCCATCGCCCCTCCCCTGGGTGTGATGGCCGCTGGACAAGCCGGTGCAAGAGGCAGATGACCTGGCGACCTTGGCAGGCATTGCACGCCTGCAGTAGCCAAGTTGCCTGTACCGGCCGAACACATCCGGAATGAGGCAGACGCGGCAAATCTATGCTTCTATCTGTGTGCCGACCCGTGTCGCAGACCGTTTTCGCCACGCAGCCAGGACCACCATGCACCATTCAACCCACGACCTGCTTTCCCCCGTTCCGGGCGTCACGCGCCAACTGCACAGTTTCCACTTCGGCCCCCGCGGTGGCGGCAAGGTCTATATCCAGGCCTCGCTGCATGCCGACGAGCTGCCCGGCATGCTGGTAGCCTGGCACCTCAAGCGCCACCTGGGCGAACTGGAACAGCAAGGCCGCCTGCAGCGCGAGATCATCCTGGTCCCGGTAGCCAACCCGGTTGGCCTGGAACAGGTGCTGCTGGACGCGCCACTGGGGCGTTTCGAGCTGCAAAGCGGAGAAAACTTCAACCGTAATTTCGTCGATCTGTCGGACAACATCGGCGACCAGATCGAACAGCACCTGACCGAGGATCCAGCACACAACCTTGAGCTGATCCGCGAATACCTGCGCCGAGGGCTGGACGCACACCCCGCGCGCACCCCGCTACAGGCTCAGCGCCTGATTCTGCAACGCCTGGCCTGCGATGCCGACATGGTGCTGGACCTGCACTGCGACTTCGAGGCAGTCGAACACCTGTACACCACGCCAGACGCCTGGCCGCAAATCGAACCGCTGGCCCGCTATCTGGGAGCCCAGGCCAGCCTGCTGGCCACCGACTCGGGCGGGCAGTCGTTCGATGAATGCTTCAGCCTGGTCTGGTGGCAGTTGCAGCAACGCTTCGGCAAGCGTTTCCCGATCCCGCTGGGCTGCTGCTCGGTCACCGTGGAGCTGCGTGGCCAGGCAGATGTCAGCCACGACCTGGCCAGCAAGGACTGCCAGGCGATCCTCGACTTCCTGACCCACGCGGGGGTGATTGAAGGTGCCGCAGCCGCCCTGCCCGCCTTGCGCTGCCCGGCCACGCCGCTGGCCGCCGTCGAACCGGTGATAGCGCCACTGGGGGGGCTACTGGTGTACCACGCCAGACCGGGGCAGCATCTTGAGGCCGGCCAGCTGATTGCCGAAGTCATCGACCCACTCAACGACCGGGTGACCGCCGTGCACAACAGCCAGCCCGGCCTGCTGTATGCCCGCAGCGTGCGGCGCATGGCAACTGCCGGCATGGTCATCGCCCATGTCGCCGGCGAGCAGGTATGCCGCAGCGGTTATCTGCTGGGTAACTGACCAGGCAAACCGTTGCCGCGTTGCTCAGGCCACAGGCGCGGGTGGCGGCTCGTCAGGCAGGGTCGGCTCGCCCGGCTCCATAGGTGGCTTTTCACCGGGGTCCGGTGGCTGCGGGTCATCGGGATCTGGCTGGTGAGGTACGCCCCCCGCTTGCATAGGCAGCGGGTACGCCAGCAATGACCATGGCAGCAAACCGACGTGATTGGGCTGCAGGCCAGCCAGCTTGGCACTGATTGCGGGGTGGAGTTTCATTGGCAGCTCCTGGCGAGAGCCGTTGCGCATCATGCGCACCGGCGTTACCCATTGGAGTGCCAAAGGCGCGGGGAAATTCCCCGCGCTCGTCGGCTCAGGTGCGCGGCAGGGTGACGCCGCGCTGGCCCTGGTACTTGCCGCCACGGTCCTTGTACGACACTTCGCATTCTTCGTCGGACTGCAGGAACAGCATCTGTGCCACACCTTCGTTGGCGTAGATCTTCGCCGGCAGCGTGGTGGTGTTGGAGAACTCCAGCGTCACGTGGCCTTCCCACTCGGGTTCGAGCGGGGTGACGTTGACGATGATGCCGCAACGGGCGTAGGTGCTCTTGCCCAGGCAGATGGTCAGCACATCGCGCGGAATGCGGAAATACTCGACGGTGCGCGCCAGGGCGAAGGAGTTCGGCGGGATGATGCACACGTCGCTCTTGATGTCGACGAAACTACCGGCATCGAAGTTTTTCGGGTCGACGGTGGCCGAGTTGATGTTGGTAAACACCTTGAATTCATCGGCGCAGCGCACGTCATAGCCGTAGCTGGAGACGCCGAAGGAGATCACCCGGCTGTCCTGTTCGCCGCGCACCTGGCGCTCGACGAACGGTTCGATCATGCCGTGTTCCTGCGCCATGCGGCGAATCCACTTGTCCGATTTGATGCTCATGGCGGGGTGTCCTGAAGAGTTGCGAGGGGAAAAACCAGACGCGCATCTTACCGGTCCCCGCGCCCGGGTTAAAGTTCCTTGCCTCATCCCGCGCCGGGCGGGGGCTGCAGCCGCCGTCGATCCGAATTTGCGTAAAGCGCCTTCTGACCATTGGCAGGTTGCGGAAAGTGGGGTAAGGTGACGCCACTGTGCTGCACGTGACACCGAGAATCTCTAGTTTGATGCACGATCCTGATCGGCCCATCGCTGAATTTTCTGCTCTCTTTGCGCTCAGTCCCGGCCAGGGTTTTTCCTGACCGTTATCAAATTGTCCAAGGAGACAGAAAAATGTCCAACCGTCAATCCGGTGTTGTTAAGTGGTTCAACGATGAGAAAGGCTACGGCTTCATCACCCCTCAGTCGGGCGACGACCTGTTCGTGCACTTCAAAGCCATCCAAGCTGACGGCTTCAAAACCCTGAAAGAAGGCCAGGCTGTTACTTTCGTCGCTACCCGCGGCCAGAAAGGCATGCAGGCTGAAGAAGTTCAGATCGCCTAAGTCGATCGAAGCTTCCTTGCTTTCAAAAAACCCGCCTTCCGGCGGGTTTTTTTATGCCTGGCCGAAAGACCGAGTCGGCCTCTTTGCGGGTAAACCCGCTCCCACAGGGACAGCGCTGTACCTGTGGGAGCGGGTTTACCCGCGAAGCAGGCGACTCGGTCTGCCAGTCAATCTTCGCTGATGGTAATGCTAGGCATTGCCGGCGCCGCCGCTTCCTGCAGCACGATCCGCGCGCCCACCTGACGGGCCAGCTCCTGGTAGACCATGGCAATCTGGCTTTCCGGCTCGGCAATCGCCGTCGGCTTGCCGCTATCGGCCTGCTCGCGGATCAGCATCGACAGCGGCAACGACGCCAGCAGGTCGACACCATACTGGCTCGCCAGCTTCTCGCCACCGCCTTCGCCGAACAGGTGCTCGGCATGGCCGCAGTTCGAGCAGATGTGCACAGCCATGTTCTCCACCACGCCCAGCACCGGAATGTTGACCTTGCGGAACATCTCCACGCCCTTCTTGGCGTCCAGCAGGGCCAGATCCTGCGGGGTGGTGACGATTACCGAGCCGGCCACCGGCACCTTCTGCGCCAGCGTCAGCTGGATGTCACCGGTGCCCGGCGGCATGTCGATCACCAGGTAATCCAGGTCGTCCCAGGCAGTCTGGGTCACCAGCTGCAGCAGCGCGCCGGAAACCATCGGGCCACGCCAGACCATCGGCGTGTTGTCGTCGGTGAGGAACGCCATGGACATGACTTCCACGCCATGGGCCTTGATCGGCACGAACCACTTCTGCTCGCGAATCTGCGGGCGGGTACCTTCGGCGATACCGAACATCACGCCCTGGCTGGGGCCATAGATGTCGGCATCGAGAATGCCCACCCGCGCACCTTCGCGGGCCAGCGCCAGGGCCAGGTTGGCTGCGGTGGTCGACTTGCCCACACCGCCCTTGCCCGAGGCCACGGCGATGATGTTCTTGACGTTGGCCATGGCCGGCACCTGGGCCTGGGCCTTGTGCGCGGCCACCACGCAGTCGATCGACACCTGGGCACTGCTGACGCCCTCGAGGTTGCCGATCGCGGTCTGCAGCACCTGGGCCCAGCCGTTCTTGAACAGCCCTGCGGCATAACCCAGCTGCAACTGCACGCTGACCTGCCCGCCCTGGATATCGATGGCGCGCACGCAGCCGGCGCTGACCGGGTCCTGGTTCAGGTAGGGGTCGGTGTACTGGCGAAGCACGCCTTCGACGGCGGCACGGGTGACGGCACTCATGGAGACTCCCATTGGCAAACTGAATGTAAAACAGACGCCTATCCTAACCCGTCAATCGTCAGCAGATGCTTCTGCTGGGTGAAATATATTCGCCAGCCCTTTATAGTTGCCGATCAACCTCATTTTTACCCCGTCGCCAGATAAGTAGCCGAGCCACCATGTCCGAGCCACGCCAGATTCTCGTCACCAGCGCCCTGCCCTATGCCAATGGATCGATCCATCTTGGCCATATGCTGGAGTACATCCAGACGGACATGTGGGTGCGCTTCCAGAAGCTGCGCGGCAACCAGTGCATCTACGTCTGCGCCGACGACGCCCACGGTTCGGCCATCATGCTGCGCGCCGAGAAGGAAGGCATCACCCCGGAACAGCTGATCGCCAATGTCCAGGCCGAGCACAGCAGCGACTTCGCCGACTTCCTGGTGGATTTCGACAACTTCCACTCCACCCACAGCGAAGAGAACCGCGAGCTGTCGGGCCTGATCTACACGCGCCTGCGTGAAGCCGGGCACATCGCCACCCGTTCGGTGACCCAGTATTTCGACCCGGAAAAGGGCATGTTCCTCGCCGACCGCTTCATCAAGGGCACCTGCCCCAAGTGCGCGGCCGAAGACCAGTACGGCGACAACTGCGAAAAATGCGGCGCAACCTACGCGCCCACCGAGCTGAAGAACCCCAAGTCGGCCATTTCCGGTGCCACCCCGGTACTGCGTGATTCCCAGCACTTCTTCTTCAAGCTGCCGGACTTCCAGGCCATGCTGCAGCAGTGGACCCGTAGCGGCACCCTGCAGGACGCAGTAGCCAACAAGCTGGCCGAATGGCTCGATTCGGGGCTGCAGGAATGGGACATCTCCCGCGACGCGCCATACTTCGGCTTCGAAATCCCGGGCGAGCCAGGCAAGTACTTCTACGTGTGGCTGGATGCGCCGATCGGCTACATGGCCAGCTTCAAGAACCTCTGCGCACGCCGCCCGGAGCTGGACTTCGACGCGTTCTGGAACGAAGGCTCCAAGGCCGAGCTGTACCACTTCATCGGCAAGGACATCGTCAACTTCCACGCCCTGTTCTGGCCAGCCATGCTCGAAGGCGCCGGCTTCCGCAAGCCGAGCGCAGTCAACGTGCACGGCTACCTGACCGTGAACGGCGCCAAGATGTCCAAGTCGCGCGGTACCTTCATCAAGGCCCGCACCTACCTCGACCACCTGCAGCCGGAATACCTGCGTTACTACTACGCGGCCAAGCTGGGCCGTGGCGTCGATGACCTGGACCTGAACCTGGAAGACTTCGTGCAGAAGGTCAACTCCGACCTGGTCGGCAAGGTGGTCAACATCGCCAGCCGTTGCGCCGGGTTCATCCACAAGGGCAACGAAGGCGTGATGGTGGCTGGCGATGCCGCACCGGAGCTGACCGAAGCCTTCCTGGCGGCCGCCCCGTCGATCGCCGATGCCTATGAAGGCCGCGACTTCGGCCGTGCCATGCGCGAAATCATGGCGCTGGCCGACCGCGCCAACGCCTGGATCGCCGACAAGGCTCCATGGTCGCTGGCCAAACAGGAAGGCAAGCAGGATGAAGTGCAGGCCATCTGCGCCCAGGGTATCAACCTGTTCCGCCAGCTGGTGATCTTCCTCAAGCCGGTGCTGCCGGTGCTGGCTGCCGACGCCGAGGCCTTCCTCAACGTGGCCCCGCTGACCTGGAACGACCACCTGTCGCGCCTGGAAAACCACCAGCTGAACCCGTTCAAGGCACTGATGAGCCGCATCGAACCGGCCAAGGTAGAAGCCATGGTCGCCGCCAGCAAGGAAGACCTGCTGGCCGCCGAAGCCAAGGCCCCGGCCGGCAACGGCGAGCTGGCCAAGGACCCACTGTCGGCGGAAATCGAGTTCGACACCTTCGCAGCCGTCGACCTGCGCGTGGCGCTGATCGTCAAGGCCGAAGCCGTACCGGGTGCCGACAAGCTGCTGCAACTGACCCTGGACATCGGTGACGAGCGCCGCAACGTGTTCTCCGGCATCAAGTCGGCCTACCCCGACCCGTCCCAGCTGGAAGGCCGCCTGACCATGATGGTGGCCAACCTCAAGCCACGAAAGATGCGCTTTGGTGTCTCCGAAGGCATGGTCATGGCGGCCGGCCCTGGCGGTGAGGAGATTTACCTGCTGAGCCCGGACAGCGGTGCCAAGCCAGGCCAGCGCATCAAGTAACAAAACCTGCTGGACCTTGTGGGAGCGGGCGTGCCCGCGAAACGGACTGCGCGGTGCATGGCACTGGCGTTGCCGGTGTTCGCGGGCACGCCCGCTCCCACAATGACTCCGGAACCCGGACAATCGCCCCGATTCCCGGCTATCGTCATCTCATGAGCGACTACATCCTGGTCCTGATCAGCGCCGCGCTGGTCAATCACCTGTGCCTGCAACAACAGCCACTCCCCAGGCTGCACCTGCACGTACACGGCCTTGCCTGCGCACTGTGCATCGCCTTGGGCATGTTCGGCGCGCAGCTGCTGTTGCAGGTGGTGCTTGCCCCGCTGCAGGCTCAGGACCTTGCCCTGTTCCTGTTGTTGCCCTGGCTGGCCGTGCTCGCCTGGGGCGTGCCATGGCTGCTGACAAGGTGGCGCCCGACCTGGCCGATGACGGAGTTGCCTGCGTTGCTGTTGAGCAATGCGGCAGTACTGGGGTTGACCCTGCAACAGGCAAGCGACGACAGCACATGGCTCGCCACGCTGCTGCAAGGCCTGCTGGCCGGCGGTGGCTTCTGGCTGGCGTTGGTCTTGTTCGCCGACCTGCGCCAACGCAGCGCCCATGTCGACGTCCCCGGGGCGCTGCGCGGCCTGCCCATCGAACTGCTCGGTGCCGGGGTGATGGCCATGGCGTTTTCCGGCTTCAACGGGCTGTTCGCCCAATGACCGCCAAACCCGACCCGCGGCTACGCACCAGCATGGGCCTGGTGTTGCTGGCCTGCCTGCCTGGCTTGCTGACGCTGTTCTGGCTGCATGGCTGGAGTTTGCTACTGAACCTGTTGCTGTGCGCGAGTGCCGCGCTGCTGTGCGAGGCGTTGCTGCTCACTTTGCGAGCACAACCGCTGCGCATGGCGCTGAACGACGGCAGCGCGCTGGTGACCGCCGTGCTGCTGACCGCCGCCCTGCCCACCCTGGCGCCGTGGTGGTTGCCGGTGGTGGCTGCCAGTGTTGCCATCGGCATCGGCAAACAGGCCTTTGGCGGGGTCGGGCGCAATCTGTTCAACCCGGCCATGGTCGGCTACGCCTTCGCGCTGCTGAGCTTCCCGCTGCAGATGAACCATTGGCCAGGGCCGGCGCCAGGCCTGCTCGACAGCCTGCAGCAGGTGTTCACCGGCAGCGCGCAGATCGATGCCTGGGCCCGGCCGACACTGCTCGACGGCCTGCGCCACAACCGCAGCCTGACCATCGAAGAGCTGTTCGCCAGCCACCCGGGCTTCGGCAGCATCGGTGGGCGGGGCAGCGAATGGGTCAACCTGGCGTTCCTGCTGGGCGGCCTGTTCCTGCTGCAACGCAAGGTGATCACCTGGCATGCGCCGGTTGGTTTGCTGGCAGGGTTGCTCCTGTTCAGCCTGCTGGGCTGGAATGGCTCGGGTTCGGACTCAAACGGCTCACCCCTGCTGCACCTGTTCTCCGGCTCGACCATGATGGCGGCGTTCTTCATTGCCACCGAACCGGTGTCCGGCCCCCGGCAGGAGTGGGCGAAGCTAGGGTTCGGCCTGGGAGCGGGCCTGCTGATCTACCTGATCCGCACCTGGGGCAGCTACCCGGACGGTACCGCGTTTGCCATCCTGCTGATGAACCTCATGACGCCAAGCCTCGAACGCCTGGCCGTGCAGCGCCAGCAGGTTGCCCGATGAAGCGCCTGGTACGTGATGTGGGCCTGCTGCTGCTGACCGCGGCACTGGCGCTGTCGACCACCCTGGCCTGGCGGCACTGGACCAGCCCGGCCATCGCCGACGCCGAGAAACAACTGAATAGCCGCCAGCGGCTGGCGGTGCTGCCAGAAGGCAGTTACGACAACCAGCCACTCGACAATCCGCTGCCCAGGCCCGCCGCACAGCGGCCAAACAGCCGTATCCTGGCAGCTTACCGGGCCACCCTGGCGGGCAAACCGGCCGCCATCATCCTGGTCACCCAGGCCCAGGGCTATGCCGGGCCGATCGTGCTGAGCGTGGCCATTGCCGCGGACGGCCGACTGATCGGCAGCCAGCTGGTCGAGCAACAGGAAAGCCCCGGGCTGGGCGCACGCCTGGGTGATCCGCAGGTGAACTGGTTGGGGCAATTTGCCAACCGTCAGTTGAGCGATCACTGGGCGCTGAAGCGCGACCAGGGCGACTTTGACCAGTTGGCCGGGGCAACCGTTACCTCACGGGCAGTGATCGGCGCACTACAGGAAGCGCTGAGTTACTTCGATCAGCAGCGCAGCGTGCTGCTGGAGGGCCCCACGCATGAATAGGTTCTACCTGCTGGGCGCAAGCCTTGTGCCCCTGCTGGGCGCCACCCGGACACTGAGCGAAGGCGCCACCATCGGCGTGTGCGCGGTGCTGATGAGCAGCCTTCACCAACTGTTGCTGGCCCCCCTTCGCCAGCGGCTCACCACCTGGCCCCGTGTGCTGGCCAGCCTGCTGCTGCTGGCGGCCCTGGCCAGTTGCCTGCAACTGGCCCTGCGTGCCTGGCTGCTGCCAACGGCTCTCGCCCTCGGCCACTATCCCGCACTGCTATGCCTGCAATGCCTGGCCACTGACCACCTGCTGCCCGATCAAGGGCGCTGGCGCCTGCTCGCCAGTCACCTGTGCACGCTGTTTGCCAGCTGCCTGCTGCTCGGTGCCAGCCGCCAATGGCTGACCGACGGTGCCAGCCTGCATCTGGCCAGCCTGGCCCCCGGCGCCTTGCTACTGCTCGGACTGCTGTTGGCCTTGTACAATCGCCTGCGTCCGGGCCCTGCCCAACCACGTCGTCAAGGAAAGCGCTGATTTCATGAATGCCGCCAAACGCCTGGAGATCTTTCGCAGGCTGCACGAAGACAATCCCGACCCGAAGACCGAACTGGCCTACACCACGCCGTTCGAACTGCTGGTTGCCGTGACACTGTCCGCGCAGTCCACCGATGTCGGCGTCAACAAGGCCACCGCCCGCCTGTTCCCGGTCGCCAACACCCCCGAGGCCATCTATGCCCTGGGCGTCGAAGGCCTGAGCGAGTACATCAAGACCATTGGTTTGTACAACAGCAAGGCCAAGAACGTCATCGAAGCCTGCCGGCTGCTGATCGAACGCCATGACAGCCAGGTACCGCAAACCCGCGAAGCCCTGGAGGCGCTGCCCGGCGTGGGCCGCAAGACCGCCAACGTAGTGCTCAACACAGCGTTCCGCCAGCCGACCATGGCGGTGGATACCCATATCTTCCGGGTCAGCAACCGCACAGGCATTGCGCCAGGCAAGACGGTGCTGGAAGTGGAGAAGAAGCTGATCAAGTTCGTACCAAAAGATTACCTGCTCGACGCCCACCACTGGCTGATCCTGCACGGGCGCTATGTGTGCCAGGCACGCAAGCCACGGTGCGGCAGTTGCCGGATCGAAGACCTGTGCGAGTACAAGCACAAGACCTCCGACGATTGAGTCGATAGCTGGAAACCACCTGTGACGATTGAAAAAATCTTTTTTACCAGCGTCTGCTTTCTGGTTATAAGGACGGCCAATGGCCCCTTGGCTTGGAGCGACTCATGAGTAGCGATAAAGACGACCTGTCGATCGAAGATGATTTTGTTGCCGCAGAGGATGATGTGGAACCCCAGGTGGAAACCGCAAAAACCAACCTGAGCAAACGCCGCACTATCGACAATATGCTGGAAGAAAGGCGCCTGCAGAAGCAGCTGGCCGACTTCGACTACGATCTGTAGCCCGGGACCAGCAGCCTTGGCAAAGCCTCCAGGCAGGAGGCTTTACGGCCTTGGCGGTCAGTTCAACCCTTGCCGTTGCGCCAGCTCGATCAGGTCGACCAGCGACCGCGCGTTGAGCTTGAGCAACAGACGCGACTTGTAGGTACTGACCGTCTTGTTGCTGAGGAACATGCTGTCGGCAATCTCCTTGTTCGAACGCCCTCGTGCCAGTTGCTGCAACACTGTCATCTCGCGCGCCGAGAGGCGGTTGACCATATCTGTCTCACTCCCGCCTCCCCTGCCACGTGACGGATGCAGAGCCTGGTTGGGGAAGTAGCTGTAGCCCGACAATACGGCCTTGATGGCGCTCAGCAGCTCGGTGAGTTCCTGTTGCTTGCACACATAGCCCGCCGCCCCCGCCTGCATGCAGCGCATCGAGAAGTTGCCTGGGGGCTGCGATGTCAGCACCAGCACCTTGCTGCCCGGGCTGAAGGTCGCCATACGGGCGATCACCTCCAGACCATCCAGTTTGGGAATACCGATATCGAGCACCACGATATCCGGCAGGTGTTGCCGTGTCAGCTGCAATGCAGCCACCCCGTTGTCGGTCTCCGCCACGACGTCATACCCATGCCGCTCCATCAGCATGCGTACGGCCAAGCGTATGACCGGATGATCATCTACGATAAGCACTTTATTCATGCGATATCCATTCATTGTTTTTGCTTTGGTCCGCCAAGATAACCGACAGAACGCTTGCTGGCGCGGTGATTTACCGGCGAAATACATGAGCAGATAAAACCTACAGCACTTACAGAAATTTCCTACACACAACTACCGTAGTTGTAACAATCAAATTCCTTATTACCGAAATGAACGGTATCACCCACCTGCAAAAGTGCCCAGTTGAAAACTGGCCATTACCTGAGGAATTATCCAATGCGAACACGCTGAACAAACAAGGCTGTCAGGATTTCGGCCGATTATTCCTCACCCGGGAAACAATCCAGTCTTTAGTTGAGCGTTGCTGTAGGGTAATGATGGGCAAAATCGCTGGAGACGGCCCATATGCCCCAAGCACAACCTGTCGCCCCGCTGACGATCATTGCCATCTTCGCGGGGATTATCGAAGCCTCTGCCCTTGCCACACTGCCGTTTCTCAGCGAGTCCAGCCAAAATCTCTATACTTGGTTCCTGGTGGGCTTCCCGTTCTTTCTGACGGCCCTGTTCTTCCTCACGCTCAACTTCAATTACAAGTCCTTCTACAGCCCGTCGCCAAACAGAACGGCAAACGACAACACGCCGACATTGAACGCCCAGGCCAAACCTGCAATGCCCAGTGATGCCAGCGAAGCGCTACAGGGCGAGCCTGTCACGTTCATGTTTTCCGGCCCCGATGCCAATCGCATGATGGAGCAACAAGTGCTGCTCACCCTTGCCCAACCGCCTCTGCCAGCGCGCACCTGGCGCTTTTGCAACCTGGATAAACGCCAATGCGCACAACTGTCGATCAGCGTGCTTGAGGGTCAGATGGCAAACGATGGCCATTGATGCCCAAGGCTTTCCACAGGCAAAAAAAACCCCGGCCTGGGCCGGGGTTTTTACTGCACATGCCAGCGATCAGAGCAGCGAGCGGCCCTTGTTGGCAGCAATGCGCATACGCAGGGCGTTGAGCTTGATGAAGCCGGCAGCGTCCGCCTGGTTGTAGGCGCCGCCATCTTCCTCGAAGGTGGCGATATTGGCATCGAACAGCGAATCGTCCGACTTGCGGCCAACCACGGTGACGTTGCCCTTGTACAGTTTCAGGCGTACCACGCCGTTCACGTTGACCTGCGAAGCGTCGATCATCTGCTGCAGCATCAGACGCTCCGGGCTCCACCAGTAGCCGGTGTAGATCAGGCTGGCATACTTCGGCATCAGCTCATCCTTCAGGTGAGCGACTTCGCGGTCCAGGGTGATCGACTCGATGGCACGGTGGGCCTTGAGCATGATGGTGCCACCAGGGGTCTCGTAGCAACCACGCGACTTCATGCCGACGTAACGGTTCTCGACGATATCCAGACGGCCGATGCCGTTGGCACCACCGATACGGTTCAGGTCGGCCAGGACGGTGGCCGGGGTCTTCTCGACGCCGTCGATGGCAACGATGTCACCGTTGCGGTAGGTCAGCTCGATGTAGGTAGCCTGGTCCGGGGCGTTCTCGGGCGAGACGCTCCAGCGCCACATGTCTTCTTCGTGCTCGGTCCAGGTATCTTCCAGGACACCACCTTCGTAGGAGATGTGCAGCAGGTTGGCGTCCATCGAGTACGGCGACTTCTTCTTGCCGTGGCGCTCGATCGGGATGCCGTGCTTCTCGGCGTAGTCCATCAGCTTCTCGCGGGACAGCAGGTCCCACTCACGCCATGGGGCGATGACCTTGACGCCTGGTTTCAGGGCGTAGGCGCCCAGTTCGAAACGCACCTGGTCGTTGCCTTTGCCGGTGGCGCCATGGGAAATGGCGTCAGCGCCGGTTTCGTTGGCGATTTCGATCAGGCGCTTGGCGATCAGCGGACGGGCGATGGAGGTACCCAGCAGGTACTCGCCCTCGTAGACGGTGTTGGCGCGGAACATCGGGAACACGAAATCACGTACGAATTCTTCGCGCAGGTCGTCGATGTAGATCTCTTTAACGCCCATTGCCTGGGCCTTGGCACGGGCCGGCTCGACCTCTTCGCCCTGACCCAGGTCAGCGGTGAAGGTCACCACTTCGCAGTTGTAGGTATCCTGCAGCCACTTGAGAATCACCGAAGTATCAAGGCCGCCGGAATACGCCAGTACGACCTTTTTTACGTCCGCCATGCCATCACTCCACGGGGTTGTACGGAAAGGGATCGATTCTAACGACGTTGCAGATAAATTTACAGTGGGGCGACAGCTTCTGACGACAAAGCGACAGGAACTTTCGGAAGGGCGACGGGGGGCGGAGGGGGATTTGATCAGGGGTGCCAGATGCATGCCTCGCCATCTTCAGCGCCTGTGAGATCGAGCGCCGCCCGCGCGGCGCTTCGCGGGACAAGCCCGCTCCCACAT
>NZ_JAMBDI010000039.1:61465-61618 GCF_036858055.1 Pseudomonas sp. SF2
GTTTCGGGCCAGTCACTCCTGCGAGGGCACCTCTGCCCGCCTTGTTTGTTCCCTTCGATATCGAAGGGGTCAAAGCTGCTCTTCATCCATTTCCAGCCATGCACCAAGACTGCCACCCATCTGGCACAGGAATAATTGGCCCGAAACAGATGT
>NZ_JAMBDI010000039.1:61626-133800 GCF_036858055.1 Pseudomonas sp. SF2
ATGTGGGAGCGGGCTTGTCCCGCGAAGCGCCGCGCGGGCGGCGCTCGATCTCACAGGCGCTGACAATGCTGTGGCGAACACCTGGTGGCCCCGATGCAATCCCCAGCCATGCCCACGGTGGCCAACCCGACTCAGGGCGCCTTCGCCCCCGGCGCGGCAGCAGGCGGACTGGCTGGCGCTGCCGCCGGAGCAGCAGGCGCTGCCTGCTCAACCGGCTTCTCCACCGGTTTCTCAACCACCGCCACCCGATCCAGTTCGATATTCACCCGCCGGTTACGCGCCCGATTGGCCGCACTGTTGTTCTTCGCCAACGGGTAACGTTCACCATGGAAGCGCACGGTAATCTGCTCTTCCGGCACGCCATGAGCCTTGAGGTAGTCGGCCACGGCCAGTGCCCGGCGGCGAGACGTGTCGCGATTGGTCAGGCGGTTGCCGCTGTTGTCGGAGTGGCCGTTGAGCTCGACATGGTTCACCGTCGGGTCGGCTTTCATGTAGTCGAGGATCACATCCAGCCGCGCCTTGGCCGCGCCATCCAGCTCGATACCTCCGCCGGGGAAACCCACCTGGGTCTGGCGCACCTGGTCGTAGTTCATCGGCAGCAGCTTGCCGGCACAGGCTTGGTAGTCGCTGTAGGCCTTGGCGAAACTGACCGGCAGCACACGCACTTCCATCGGCCTGCCCGCCTCGCCGGCGTAATTGCGCACCACCGTGCTGCGCCCGTCGAGCAGGCCGTTGATCAGGCGGCTGGCCTGGCCCTGGGACGAACTGAACAACACCCCGGTGCGAGCCAGGCGCACGCTGCCCAGGCTGATGTCGCTGCGCCCGGGTTGCCACGGCGCAGCGGCTGCCAGCAAAGTGGCCGTGCCCGCACCCAGTACGTTGCTGTCCGAGCGCAGCTGGAACACCGGCTGTTCGCCCGCGCGGCGTACGAACTCACCACTGCCAAAACCGTCGATCGGCTGGATCAGCCGGCATTCGAACTGGTCCCCCTCGACCTTCCAGGCAATGTTCTCCATGCGCGTCTGGAAAGTCAGTGCGCCGGCCGGCAGGCTGGCGAACAGGGTCAACAGGGCTAGGTAACGCTGGCGCACGGGCGGCTCCACAAATTCTGACGGCTTACCTGCAGGCTATCGGGCGCCTGCCGGAAAACTTGATAGCCGTGCTCCACCCAGGGTTTTCCGGTAGCATTGGGGCTTGAGTTCGACCCGCCTGGAATCCCCAATGTCCGATCGCCTGACCCTCCTGCGTCCCGACGACTGGCACATCCATCTGCGCGATGGTGCCGTCCTGCCCCACACCGTTGGCGACGTGGCGCGTACTTTCGCCCGTGCCATCATCATGCCCAACCTGGTTCCGCCGGTGCGCAATGCCGCCGAGGCTGGCGCCTACCGTGAGCGCATCCTGGCCGCCCGTCCGGCCGGCAGCCGCTTCGAACCGCTGATGGTGCTTTACCTCACCGACCGCACCAGCCCCGAGGACATCCGCGCGGCCAAGGCCAGCGGCTTCGTGTACGCCGCCAAGCTGTACCCGGCCGGCGCCACCACCAACTCCGATTCGGGCGTGACCAGCATCGACAACATCTTCCCGGCCATCGAAGCGCTGGCGGAAGTTGGCATGCCACTACTGGTGCATGGCGAAGTGACCCGCAGCGAAATCGATGTGTTCGACCGCGAGAAGCGCTTCATCGACGAGCACATGCGCCGTGTGGTCGAGCGCTTCCCCACGCTGAAAGTGGTGTTCGAGCACATCACCACCAGCGACGCCGCGCAGTTCGTCACCGAGGCCCCGGCCAACGTTGGCGCGACCATCACTGCCCAGCACCTGCTGTACAACCGCAACCACATGCTGGTTGGCGGCATTCGCCCGCACTTCTACTGCCTGCCGATCCTCAAGCGCAATACCCACCAGGTGGCGCTGCTGGACGCTGCCACCAGCGGCAGCCCGAAGTTCTTCCTGGGTACCGACTCGGCTCCCCACGCCCGTCACGCCAAGGAAGCTGCCTGCGGTTGCGCCGGTTGCTACACCGCCTACGCGGCCATCGAGATGTACGCCGAAGCATTCGAACAGCGTAACGCGCTGGACAAGCTGGAAGGCTTCGCCAGCCTGCACGGCCCGGCCTTCTATGGCCTGCCGGCGAACACCGACACCATTACCCTGGTCCGCGAAGAATGGACCGCCCCGGACAGCCTGCCGTTTGGCGAGCAGACCGTGGTCCCGCTGCGTGCCGGCGAAAAACTGCGCTGGCGCCTGCTGGAGGAAAACGCGTGAGCGAAGACCTCTACGAAGATGACCTGGACACCCAGGGCAGCAGCGGCTCGCGCCACCCGATGGCCGAGCGCTTCCGCGGCTACCTGCCGGTGGTGGTGGATGTGGAGACCGGTGGTTTCAACAGCGCCACCGATGCCCTGCTGGAAATTGCCGCGGTCACCATCGGCATGGACGAAAAGGGCTTCCTGTTCCCCGAGCACACCTACTTCCACCGGGTGGAGCCGTTCGAAGGCGCCAACATCGAGCCGGCAGCGCTGGAGTTCACCGGGATCAAGCTGGACCACCCACTGCGCATGGCGGTAAGCGAGGAAAGCGCGCTGACCGACATCTTCCGGGGCGTACGCAAGGCGCTCAAGGCCAATGGCTGCAAGCGGGCGATCCTGGTCGGCCACAACAGCAGCTTCGACCTGGGTTTCCTCAATGCGGCGGTGACGCGCAATGACCTGAAGCGCAACCCGTTCCACCCGTTCTCCAGCTTCGACACCGCTACCCTGGCGGGCCTGGCCTATGGCCAGACCGTGCTGGCGCGGGCCTGCCAGAGCGCCGACATCGACTTCGACGGGCGTGAGGCGCACTCGGCGCGTTACGACACCGAGAAGACGGCCGAGCTGTTCTGCGGCATCGTCAACCGCTGGAAAGAGATGGGCGGCTGGCGCGACTTCAACGACTGAGTCGAAAAAGCATTCGCGGGCATGCCCGCTCCCACAGGGATCGCACCATGGCTGAGGCCTGTGGGGCACCTGTGGGAGCGGGTTTACCCGCGAAGAGGCCGGCACAGGACGGCACAAAAAAACCGGCCACCAGGGCCGGTTTTTTCATGCAGGCGGCAATTACAGCTTGCCAGCGTTCTCGCTCAGGTAGGCAGCAACACCTTCTGGCGAAGCGTTCATGCCTTTGTCGCCTTTTTTCCAGTTGGCAGGGCAGACTTCGCCGTGCTCTTCGTGGAACTGCAGGGCGTCGACCAGGCGCAGCAGCTCGTCCATGTTGCGGCCCAGTGGCAGGTCGTTGACGATCTGCGAACGGACAACACCGTTGGTGTCGATCAGGAAGGCGCCACGGAAGGCCACGCCGCCTTCGGACTCGACGTCGTAGGCCTTGCAGATTTCGTGGGTCATGTCGGCAGCCAGGGTGTACTTGACCTGGCCGATACCGCCGTTGTTGACCGGGGTGTTACGCCAGGCGTTGTGGGTGAAGTGCGAGTCGATCGACACGCCGATCACTTCCACGTTGCGCGCCTGGAAGTCAGGGATGCGGTTGTCCAGGGCGATCAGCTCGGACGGGCAGACGAAGGTGAAGTCCAGCGGGTAGAAGAACACCAGGCCGTACTTGCCCTTGATGGCCGAAGCCAGGTTGAAGCTGTCGACGATCTCGCCATTGCCCAGCACGGCCGGAACGGTGAAATCGGGGGCTTTCTTACCAACGAGTACGCTCATTGTAATCTCCTGATGAGGGTGAAAAACCGTTTGCCGGGCCAGACGGGCTTGCCCGACATCCAACAAAGGCCGACCATCATACACGGCTTCTGATGACAGGCCGACTCCAACGACAAAGCAACCGCCGGTCGCTCAAGCACGGCCCTTCCAGAAACTCCTTTGACAAGAATTCTCATTAACATTAAGCTCCACCCCATCGAGCCCACCAACGATGGTCAGCCTTTATGTATGTGTGTCTTTGTGTCGGCGTTACCGACGGACAGATCCGCGATGCGATCTATGAAGGATGCTGCAGCTACAAGGAAGTGCGAGCCGCGACCAACGTCGCCAGCCAGTGTGGTAAATGTGCCTGCGTGGCCAAGCAGGTGGTCCGCGAGACCCTGACCGAGCTCCAGGTCAGCCAGGCAGCCCTGCCCTACCCTGTGGAATTTACCGCGGCCTGAAAACCCAGAATTCAAAGAACCGGACCTGGCGTCCGGTTTTTTTATGCCCGCAATTCAATAAGTTAGCGCTCCAACGCGGTTCACAAACATTCTTATTTCCATTAATTTTCACTTATTATTCAAGAACTTAGGTTTGACACACCTAAGTATCGGGCTCAAACTTCCCTGCATTGGCACACTTCTACAGGGCAGGAACCCGACATGAAAGGCGACGTAAGCGTCATCCAGCATCTCAACAAGATCCTCGGAAACGAGCTGGTCGCGATCAACCAGTACTTCCTGCACGCACGCATGTACGAAGATTGGGGCCTGAACAAACTCGGCAAGCACGAGTACAAGGAATCCATCGACGAGATGAAGCACGCTGACAAACTGATCAAGCGTATTCTCTTCCTCGAAGGCATCCCCAACGTCCAGGACCTGGGCAAGCTGCTGATTGGCGAGCACACCAAAGAGATGCTCGAATGCGACCTGAAGATCGAACAGAAAGGCCTGGCCGACCTGAAAGCAGCCATCGCTCATTGCGAAACCGCTGGCGACTTCGGCTCGCGTGACATGCTCGAAGATATCCTCGAGTCCGAGGAAGAACACATCGACTGGCTGGAAACCCAGCTGGGGCTGATCGACAAGATCGGTATCGAGAACTACCTGCAGTCGCAGATGGGCGAAGAATAAATATTCGCCCCATGAAAAAACCCGCGATCAGCGGGTTTTTTCATGCTTGCCGGAAAATCAGGCCTCGGAAGCCTTGGCCTTGGCAGCCGCTTCCTTGATCAGGGTTTGCAGCTCACCCTTCTCGAACATTTCCAGCATGATGTCGCTGCCGCCGACCAGTTCACCGGCTACCCACAGCTGCGGGAAGGTCGGCCAGTTGGCGTATTTTGGCAGGTTCGCGCGGATTTCCGGGTTCTGCAGGATGTCGACGTAGGCGAACTTCTCGCCACAACCCATCACGGCCTGCGATGCACGCGCAGAGAAGCCACACTGCGGGGCATTCGGCGAGCCTTTCATGTAAAGCAGAATGGTGTTGTTGGCAATCTGCTCTTTGATCGTTTCGATGATATCCATGTAGCACCTCGGCTGAACTTTCCGACGCGGTCGTCGGCACGGTGACGCATTGTAACGGAAAGCCGAGCAGCATGCTCGGCCTTACCGTTCCTTACGCGGCCTCTACCTGCACGGGTACGCCATTGAGGGCGGCATTGCCGGAAACCTGGTCACGCAGGCGCTCATCGGTGAGGTCGTTGGCACTCACGCCAGGTTGCGCCTGGGCGATCTGCATGTGCACGCCCTGGCGAGAATGACCGAAGCCATGGGGCAGGCTGACCACACCCGGCATCATGTCCTCGCAGGCCTGCACCTCGACTTCAAGGTCCCCGGTACGCGAGCGGATACGAACCCGCTGGCCGTCCTGCAACTGCCGCTGCTGCAGGTCTTGCGGGTGCATCAACAACTGATGTCGCGGTTTGCCTTTCACCAGACGATGGCAGTTGTGCATCCACGAGTTGTTGCTGCGGACATGGCGGCGGCCGATCAGCAGCAGTTCGCCCGGCATCGGGGGGGCTTGTTGGGCCAGCCGGCGCAGGTCGTCCAGCAACACCTGGGGCGCCGCTTCGACAGCCTTGCTGGCAGTCGTCAGCCGTGCGGCGAGGTTGGCGCGCAGTGGCCCCAGGTCAAGGCCATGCGGGTGCTCGTCCAGCACTGCCAGCGACAACTGCCAGGGCGTCGCCTCACCATAGCGCCCCTTGCGCAGGGCCAGGTCGATCATCTGCGCTGGGGCCCAGGTCGGTTTCAACTCCAGCCCGGCGCGCCTGGCGAACGCTTGTGCCAGCCCAACGAAAATCTCCCAGTCATGCAGTGCCCCTTCGGGCTTGGCCAGGATCGCCCGGTTGAAGCGCGTCACGTTGCGCACGGCCAGCAGGTTGAACGTGCTGTCGTAATGGTCGTTTTCCAGCGCCCAGGTGGAAGGCAGGATCAGGTCGGCATGGCGGGTAGTCTCGTTGATGTACAGGTCGATGCTGAGCATGAATTCCAACCCCTCCAGCGCCGTATCCAGCTGGCGGCCATTGGGTGTGGACAGCACCGGGTTGCCGGCCACCGTCACCAGGGCACGCACCTGCCCTTCGCCGGGTGTCAGCACTTCTTCGGCCAACGCCGCCACGGGCAGTTCACCGCCGTACTCGGGCAACCCCGACACCCGGCTCTGCCAGGCGTTGAAATGGCCACCCGAGGTGGTCGCCACCAGGTCGACGGCAGGCTCGGTGCACAACGCGCCGCCTTCACGGTCAAGGTTGCCGGTCACCAGGTTGATCAGTTGCACCAGCCAATGGCAAAGGGTGCCGAAGGCCTGGGTCGAAACCCCCATGCGGCCATAGCACACAGCCTTGTCGGCCGCGGCGAAGTCCCGTGCCAGCTGGCGAATGTCTGTCGCGGCAATGCCACAGTGCGCGCTCATGGCCTCTGCGCTGAACGGCGCGATTGCTTCGCGCACCTGCTGCAGGCCGGTGACCGGCAAGTGCGAGCCACGCGCCAGGCCTTCAGCGAACAGGGTGTTGAGCAAGCCACACAACAAGGCCGCATCCCCTCCCGGGCGGATGAACAGGTGACTGTCGGCCATGGCCGCCGTTTCGCTGCGCCGCGGGTCCACCACCACCAGGCGCCCGCCCCGGGCGCGCAGGGCCTTCAGGCGCTTTTCCACGTCCGGCACGGTCATGATGCTGCCATTGGAGGCCAGCGGGTTGCCGCCAAGGATCAGCATGAAACCGGTCTGGTCGATGTCCGGGATCGGCAGCAGCAGGCCATGGCCGTACATCAAGTGGCTGACCAGGTGCTGCGGCAACTGGTCCACCGAGGTGGCAGAAAAGCGGTTGCGGGTTTTCAGCAGGCCCAGGAAGTAGTTGCTGTGGGTCATCAAACCGTAGTTGTGCACGCTCGGGTTGCCTTGGTACACCGCCACGGCATTGCGCCCATGGGCCTGCTGGATCGCCCACAGCCTGTCGGCGGCCAGGGCAAAAGCCTCATCCCAGCCGATGGCCTGCCAGTGCTCGCCCACCCGCTTGTGCGGCTGGCGCAGGCGGTCGGGGTCGTTCTGGATGTCCTGCAGGGCCACGGCCTTTGGGCAGACATGACCACGGCTGAACGGGTCCTGGGGGTCGCCCTTGATCGAACTGATCAGCGCCCGCCCATCGTCGTCATGGCTGACTTCGATATTCAGCCCACAGATCGCTTCGCACAGGTGACAGGCACGGTGATGCAGGGTCTTGGTCATGGCCGCCTCTGCCTTGTTGTCGTGGAGGTAGTTGTGAAGAGTTGTCGAACATCGACTATGCACCCAGCCCCCACCACCGGCCAGCGCGCTTCGCGGCGTGAATCCACCGACATCAGGCACACGATTTGCGACAGCCATTTGCCAAATTGCCAGCAAGCCGTGTACAACCCTCTGTAGCAAATAAAAAACAGCACAGCCCGTCGGATAAAGACACCCTTTGCAACACCCTTTGGTATTGGGCAGCTGTTTCCCCTCTTGGCTTCAGGCGACATTTACTTATAGTATTGCGCCTTTCCCTATTTCGTCCGCCCCCGTGCGGCTTACGCCGCAGGTCACTCCCGTTGTCAAAAAAAACCATACGGTCGACCTGCATACCGTTGCAGATAAGGTAGTCAATCATGAGCGCTAGGCACTTTCTCTCCCTGCTGGACTTCACCACCGACGAATTGCTCGGTGTGATCCGCCGCGGCATCGAGCTGAAGGACCTGCGCAAGCGAAGCGTGTTGTTCGAGCCCCTGAAGAACCGCGTGCTGGGCATGATCTTCGAGAAGTCCTCGACCCGTACCCGCGTGTCGTTCGAGGCCGGCATGATCCAGCTCGGCGGCCAGGCCATCTTCCTGTCCCCGCGCGACACCCAGCTGGGCCGTGGCGAGCCGATCGGCGACAGCGCCATCGTGCTGTCGAGCATGCTCGACGTGGTGATGATCCGTACCCACGCCCACAGCACCCTGACCGAATTCGCCGCCAACTCGCGTGTGCCGGTGATCAACGCCCTGTCCGACGAGTCGCACCCGTGCCAGCTGCTGGCCGACATGCAGACCTTCCTCGAACACCGCGGCTCGATCCAGGGCAAGACCGTGGCCTGGATCGGCGACGGCTTCAACATGTGCAACTCGTACATCGAGGCGGCCAGGCAGTTCGACTTCCAGCTGCGCATCGCCTGCCCCGAAGGCTACGAGCCGGACCCACGCTTCATGGCCATTGGCGGCGACCACGTGCAGATCGTGCGCGACCCGAAGGAAGCCGTGCGCGGCGCCCACCTGGTGACCACGGATGTCTGGACTTCCATGGGCCAGGAGGAGGAAACTGCACGGCGCCTGGCGCATTTCGCGCCTTACCAGGTCACCCGCGCACTGCTCGACCTGGCGGCACCCGACGCCCTGTTCATGCACTGCCTGCCAGCCCACCGTGGTGAGGAAATCAGCCATGACCTGCTCGACGACCCTCGTTCGGTCGCCTGGGACCAGGCTGAAAACCGCCTGCATGCACAGAAGGCCCTTCTCGAATTCCTTGTAGAACCGGCTTACCACCACGCATGAGTCAACCCCTACTGCTCAACCTGCGCAACCTCGCCTGCGGCTATGGCGACCAGCGCATCGTCCAGAACCTCAATCTGCACCTGAACGCAGGCGACATCGGTTGCCTGCTGGGTTCATCCGGTTGCGGCAAGACCACCACCCTGCGCGCCATCGCCGGTTTCGAGCCGGTGCACGACGGCGAGATCCAGCTGGCGGGCGAGGTCATTTCCCGCGCCGGTTTCACCCTGGCCCCGGAAAAACGCCGCATCGGCATGGTGTTCCAGGACTATGCGCTGTTCCCGCACCTGACCGTGGCGCAGAACGTTGCCTTCGGCATCGCCAAGCACCCGCGCCAGGCCGAGGTCATCGAAGAGATGCTCGAGCTGGTCAAGCTGGGCGGCCTGGGCGGGCGCTACCCGCACGAACTGTCCGGCGGCCAACAGCAACGGGTCGCCCTGGCCCGTGCGCTGGCACCGGAGCCGCAACTGCTGCTGCTCGACGAGCCATTCTCCAACCTCGACGTGGAGCTGCGCCGGCGCCTGAGCCATGAGGTGCGCGACATCCTCAAGAGCCGTGGCACCAGCGCCATCCTGGTGACCCATGACCAGGAAGAAGCCTTTGCCGTCAGCGACCAGGTCGGCGTGTTCAAGGAAGGCCGCCTGGAGCAGTGGGACACGCCCTACAACCTTTACCACGAGCCGCAGACGCCGTTCGTGGCCAGCTTCATCGGCCAGGGGTATTTCATCCGTGGGCAGATGAGCAGCCACGAGGCAGTCAATACCGAGCTGGGTGAACTGCGCGGCAACCGTGCCTACATCATGGCGCCGGGCAGCTCGGTGGATGTGCTGCTGCGCCCTGACGATATCGTCCACGCACCGGGCAGCGCGCTGCAAGCGAACATCGTCGGCAAAAGCTTCCTTGGTGCATCGACCTTGTACCGCCTGCAGTTGCCGACCGGCAGCCAGCTGGAGGCGATCTTCCCTAGCCATGACGACCATCAGGTCGGTGAGGATGTGGGGATTGCGGTAAAGGCCGATCACCTGGTGCTGTTCCCCGTGCCGGGTAGCGTGGCGGCGCAGTTGCCGCGGCAGGAAAACGGCGTGCGTCGATACAGTTCGGCGACCTGATTCAAAATCCTGAGGCCGCTTTGCGGCCCTTTCGCGACACAAGGCCGCTCCCACAGGTACAGCGCACCATTCACGGGCGGCGTTGTACCTGTGGGAGCGGCCTTGAGTCGCGAAAGGGCTGCAAAGCAGCCCCGAAAATTCTCAGCCCCGCCCGATCCCGGCAAACTTGCCCTGGGTATGCTCGGCCAATACCGCTGCCGCCAACTCCACCTCCAGCCCACGCCGCCCGGCGCTGACATGGATGGTTGCAAAGTTCTGTGCCGAGTCATCGATAAAGGTGCGCAGGCGCTTCTTCTGCCCCAACGGGCTGATCCCTCCCACCAGGTACCCCGTGGCCCGCTGCGCCGCCGCCGGGTCGGCCATCTCGCACTTTTTCACCCCGGCAGCATGGGCCAGGGCCTTGAGGTCCAGCGTGCCCACCACAGGCACCACCGCCACCAGCAACTCCCCCTTCTCGCTGCTCGCCAGCAAGGTCTTGAACACCTGCTGCGGGTCGAGACCGAGCTTTTCCGCAGCCTCAAGACCATATGACGCCGACTTGGGGTCATGTTCGTAACTGTGCACACGATGCTCGGCGCGGTGCTTCTTCAACAGGTCTAGGGCGGGGGTCATGCAGGGGCTCCGGTCGGGGACGGCTCGGTGGCTACTTTAGGATAATTCCCACATCGCAGCCAGCGCACAGCAAGCGCACCCCTCTAGTACGCGGATCCGCACCGAAAATCAGCAGCCAGCTCGTGACCGACCGTTCACTTTCGACCTTTGACATCAGCGTTTCTTGTCTATATTTTTTCGTTTCTGAATAAATGGTGCACTTTTAAGGTGCATTTCCTACATCTGCCTGGGGTCAATGGGGATAGACTCCAGGCTTTGCTGTCGAGCGCCACGCGCCTCACAACAAAAAAAACGAGGTCATACATGACGACTGCTCTACGCCAACCCACGCTGTCCAGCCAATGCCTGGCCGAGTTCCTCGGTACTGCACTGCTCATCTTCTTCGGTACCGGCTGCGTCGCCGCGCTCAAGGTCGCGGGCGCCAGCTTCGGCCTGTGGGAAATCAGTATCATCTGGGGCGTGGGCGTCAGCATGGCGATCTACCTCACCGCCGGCATTTCCGGCGCGCACCTGAACCCGGCGGTGAGCATCGCCCTCACCCTGTTCGCCGGTTTCGACAAGCGCAAGCTGCCCTTCTACATGCTGGCCCAGGTATGCGGCGCGTTCTGTGGCGCAGCGTTGGTCTACACCCTGTACAGCAACCTGTTCTTCGATTTCGAACAGGCCCACGCCATGTTGCGCGGTAGCGAAGCCAGCCTGGAGCTGGCCTCGGTGTTCTCCACCTATCCGCACCCGTCGCTGTCCACCGGGCAGGCGTTCCTGGTCGAAGTGGTCATCACCGCCATCCTGATGGCCGTGATCATGGCCCTGACCGACGACAACAACGGCCTGCCGCGCGGCGCCATGGCCCCGCTGCTGATCGGCCTGTTGATCGCCGTGATCGGCAGCGCAATGGGCCCGTTGACCGGCTTTGCCATGAACCCGGCCCGCGATTTCGGGCCAAAACTCATGACCTTCCTGGCCGGTTGGGGCGAAATCGCCTTCACTGGCGGTCGGGACATGCCTTATTTCCTGGTTCCGGTGTTCGCACCGATCCTTGGCGCCTGCCTGGGGGCCGCGACCTATCGCGGCCTGATCGCCCGCAACCTGCCAATGGCAGCCGCCGTGAACCCTGAGACAAATGACAATCGCCAGGGCGATACTCAAGTCAATTGACGCCGGCATCAAGCCCAGCCCTGAACCCCTATTTTCGCAAGGCCTACGACCATGACAGACACCCAGGATAAGAACTACATCATCGCCCTGGACCAGGGCACCACCAGTTCGCGGGCCATCATTTTCGACCGCGACGCCAATGTGGTGGGTACCTCCCAGCGCGAGTTCGCCCAGCACTACCCGCAGGCAGGCTGGGTCGAGCATGACCCGATGGAAATCTTCGCCACACAGAGCGCGACCATGGTCGAGGCCCTGGCCCAGGCGGGTATCAGCCACGCCCAGGTCGCCGCGCTGGGTATCACCAACCAGCGTGAAACCACCGTGGTGTGGGACAAGGAAACCGGTCGCCCGGTGTACAACGCCATCGTCTGGCAGTGCCGCCGCAGCACCGAGATCTGCGCCCAGCTCAAGCGCGACGGCCATGAAGACTACATTCGCGAAACCACCGGCCTGGTCACCGACCCGTACTTCTCCGGCACCAAGCTGAAATGGATCCTCGACAACGTCGAGGGCGCCCGCGAACGCGCCGAGCGCGGCGAGCTGCTGTTCGGCACCATCGATACCTGGCTGATCTGGAAGTTCTCCGGAGGCAAGGTGCATGTCACCGATTACACCAACGCCTCGCGCACGCTGATGTTCAACATCCACAGCCTGCAGTGGGACGACAAGCTCCTGGAAATCCTCGGCATCCCACGGCAGATGCTGCCCGAGGTACGCCCTTCCTCGGAGGTCTACGGCCACACCAAGAGCGGCATCGCCATTGCCGGTATCGCCGGCGACCAGCAGTCGGCGCTGTTTGGCCAGATGTGCGTGGAGCCAGGCCAGGCCAAGAACACCTACGGCACCGGCTGCTTCCTGCTGATGAACACCGGCGACCAGGCGGTGAAGTCATCCCATGGCCTGCTCACCACCATCGCTTGTGGTCCGCGGGGCGAAGTGGCCTATGCCCTGGAGGGCGCTGTGTTCAACGGTGGCTCTACCGTGCAATGGCTGCGTGACGAGCTGAAGATCGTCAACGACGCTCTGGATACCGAATACTTCGCCAGCAAGGTCAAGGACAGCAACGGCGTATACCTGGTGCCCGCCTTCACCGGCCTGGGCGCTCCGTACTGGGACCCGTATGCCCGCGGCGCGCTGTTCGGCCTGACCCGTGGCGTTAAGGTGGACCACATTATCCGCGCGGCACTGGAGTCGATCGCCTACCAGACCCGGGATGTGCTCGACGCCATGCAGCAGGACTGCGGCCAGCGCCTGTCCGAGCTGCGTGTGGACGGCGGTGCGGTGGCCAACAACTTCCTCATGCAGTTCCAGGCCGACATCCTCGGCACCTGCGTGGAGCGGCCGAAGATGCGCGAGACCACGGCATTGGGCGCGGCCTATCTGGCGGGCCTTGCCTGTGGCTTCTGGAGCGGTCTGGACGAGCTGCGCGACAAGGCGATCATCGAACGCGAATTCAGCCCACAGCTGGACGAAGCGCAGAAAGAGAAGTTGTATGCCGGCTGGAAAAAAGCGGTCGAGCGTACCCGTGACTGGGAAGATCACGAGGCCTGATCCACGGCGCGAAAGCATGCCCAAATCCTGTGGGAGCGGCGTTACCCGTGAAGATGACACCGGCTGCGCCGGTGTTCGCGGCTAAAGCCGCTCCCACAGGGACCAGTGCAAGCTTCCGGGTTTTGTGGATGACGGGCGCCGCGGCAGGGACCGCGTGAAACAGCAGGCCCGTTAGTCTACTGGTCGTAGTCCGCGTCCTACGGCATCATTGCAGCATTTGTCCGGCAGCCCCAAAGGACCGCCCATGAATCTGCCCCCTCGCCAACAACAAATCCTCGAACTGGTGCGTGAACGCGGTTACGTCAGTATCGAAGAAATGGCGCAGCTGTTCGTCGTCACGCCACAGACTATCCGCCGTGATATCAACCAACTGGCCGAGCTCAACCTGTTGCGCCGTTACCACGGTGGCGCCGCCTACGACTCGAGCATCGAGAACACCGCCTACGCCATGCGTGCCGACCAGATGCGCGACGAAAAGCAACGCATCGCCGAAGCCGTAGCCCAGCAGATTCCCGACCATGCTTCGGTGTTCATCAACATTGGCACGACCACCGAGTCCATTGCCCGGGCGCTGCTCAACCATAATCACCTGAAGGTCATCACCAATAACCTGCACGTGGCCGCAATCCTTGCCGCCAAGGACGATTTCGAAGTGCTGGTGGCGGGAGGCACGGTGCGTCGTGATGGCGGCGTGGTCGGCCAGGCCAGTGTCGACTTCATCAACCAGTTCAAGGTCGACTTCGCCCTGGTGGGCATCAGTGGCATCGACGAAGACGGTAGCCTGCTCGATTTCGACTATCAGGAAGTACGGGTATCCCAGGCGATCATCGCCAATGCCAGGCAAGTGATCCTTGCCGCCGACTCCAGCAAATTCGGGCGCAACGCCATGGTGCGCATGGGCTCGATCAGCATGGTCGACTGCCTTGTGACCGACCAGGCGCCAGCCCCCGCCCTCACCCAGTTGCTCAACCAGTACAAGATTCGGCTTGAGGTGGTGTGAGGGCTGACAGGCGCATGCCACAGGTTTTGTAGCGCCTGCGAGATCGCGCGGCGCTCGATCTCACAGGCGCCTCACCTTTCACACCGATCACCCGAAATTTTCGTAAATGTTCACTTCATTGTCATCTGATCAGTTTTTTCTATAAAGACTGGCTGGCGACCGGCTTTCTGTTGCGCTAATATTTTCGAAAACGAACATCAATGTTCATAATCGATATGAACAGCTACCAGGAGGCCTTGCCCGTGTCCAAGCCCGTTTCGTCCCAGCCCCCACTCGCTGACTGCTATGACCTCGCTGTGATCGGCGGCGGCATCAATGGCGTGGGCATCGCTGCCGATGCGGCCGGCCGCGGCCTCAAAGTGTTCCTGTGCGAAAAGGATGACCTCGCCCAGCACACCTCGTCGGCCAGCAGCAAGTTGATCCACGGCGGCCTGCGCTACCTGGAGCACTACGAGTTCCGCCTGGTGCGTGAAGCGCTGGCCGAGCGCGAAGTGTTGCTGGCCAAAGCCCCGCACATCGTCAAGCCCATGCGCTTCGTGCTACCGCACCGCCCGCACCTGCGCCCGGCCTGGATGATTCGCGCCGGCCTGTTCCTGTATGACCACCTGGGCAAACGCAAACGCCTGGGCGCCTCGCGCAGCCTGCGCTTTGGCCCCGGCTACCCGCTCAAGCCAGAGATCACCCGTGGTTTCGAATATGCCGACTGCGCGGTGGACGATGCGCGCCTTGTCATACTCAATGCCATGGCCGCCCGTGAAAACGGCGCGCACATCCGCACCCGCACTCGTTGCTTGCGCGCAGAGCGCAGCGAAGGGGTCTGGCAAGTCGAGCTGCAGCACGCCGATGGCAGCCTGCAGACCATCCGCGCTCGCGCCCTGGTCAATGCGGCCGGCCCGTGGGTAGCCAGTTTCATCAAGGATGACCTCAAGCTCGATGCGCCCTATGGCATCCGCCTGATCCAGGGCAGCCACTTGATCGTGCCGCGCCTGTACGAGGGGGAACACGCCTACATCCTGCAGAACGAAGACCAGCGCATCGTCTTCTGCATTCCCTACCTCGACCGCTTCACCCTGATCGGCACGACCGACCGCGAATACACCGGCGACCCAGCCAAGGTGGCGATCACCGACCAGGAAACCGACTACCTGTTGAAAGTGGTCAACGCGCATTTCAACCATCAACTGGGCCGCAGCGATATCCTGCACACCTATTCGGGCGTCCGCCCGCTGTGCAACGACGAATCCGACAACCCGTCGGCAGTAACTCGCGACTACACCCTGGCGTTGTCCGCCGGGGAAGGCCAGGCACCGTTGCTCTCGGTGTTCGGCGGCAAGCTGACCACCTACCGCAAGCTGGCCGAGTCAGCCATGGCCGAGCTCAAGCCGCACTTCCCGCAAATGCGCGGCAGCTGGACAGCCAGCTCGCCACTGCCGGGCGGCGAACGGATGACCACCGTTCAAGCCTTGGTCGATGCCGTGCTGGCCCGTTGCGGATGGCTGCCGGTCGATATCGCCAAGCGCTGGGCTCTGACTTACGGCAGCCGCGTATGGCAGTTGCTCGAGGGTGTGCAAGGGCCGCAGGACCTGGGGCAGTCCATCGGTGGCGGGTTGTTCGCTCATGAAGTGGACTACCTCATGCGGGAAGAATGGGCCATGAGCGCGGACGACATCCTCTGGCGTCGCACCAAGCTCGGCCTGTTCACCAGCGTCACGGAGCAAGAAGCGCTGATTGAGTACCTTCGCCACAAGCAGGCAACCCAGGCCGCAACTCGCGCGGCCTGACATGCCAGGGTAGCCAGCCCGCAACGCGGATGGCCACCCTGCCTCACTCGGCAAAGCGCCTCCACGCCTCCTCGGCCAGTGCCCGCAGCAACTCACGCTCGGCCGCTTCCAGCTCATGCATCAGCTCGTCGGCTTTTTGCAGGTAGAGCTGCTCGCTGGCGCTTGCAGCTTGCGCCTCATACTCGGCCAGGCGCTGGTGGTAAGGCTCCGCAAGCTGCTCGAACCGTTCGGCGTACCGCCGCCTTGTGTAGTCCACCCAGAACGGCCTCTGTGCCAGGGCCTGCTGAATGGCCTGAGGCGTCTCGGTTTCCAGTACCTCCAGTCGAGCTTCGACCAGTTCGGCGTCCGTTATATTGGCATATGACGCGTAATGCATGTCCTCGACATGGATCGGCAGTTCAAGCGCCTGCGCCAGCTGGTTACGGAACAACAGCCTGACCTCGATTTCATCGACCCGGTCAATGGCACCTGCGCGCATGCGCTGCACATGCCGGGCTGCGATCGCGTCCACCAGATCCAGCCGGTAAAGCTGGCGCCCCAGCCGTACCAGGCTTTGTTCCATGATGGCCGGTGGTACACCGGTGACACCCTGCTGTACCAGCACACCGACTTCCAGCTGATTCAATATCAACAGCAAACGGTCTTCACAACTGCGCGGCCCCCCGACCTCGCGGAACAACTGCTCGCGCACCACTTCGCTCTGCTCACAGGCATCCAGGATGCGCCATATGCGCCGACGGTAGTGGCCCGGGTGTTCCGTAAAATCGTCCCCCTGGCTCAGATCAGCCAGAAACCGGAACAGGTCGCGCGACCCGACCTCCTGCTGCAACCGATCCCAGGTCGCCTCGCGCTGCCTGCGCAGCGCCGGGTCACGGGTTTGCGTCCACAGCTCGCGGACCTCCACACTGGCTTCACGATGCTTGTAGGAGGTACTTCCTCGGGTGCCCGGGATTGTGCCGACATGCGCACCGTCGAGCTGCTCATGGCTGGCCCGGCTCAACGGGTTGTCATGCAGCTCGATTCGCGCCAGTCGCAAGTTCAGCCCTTGCATTTCCCGCTGCAGTTCGCGAATCCGGTTTTCTCGTGCGTCAATCAACGCTCTCCAGGAGGCGCGTGCCAGCAACTCCTCCAAATCCACCAACTCGGTCGCACGCAGATGCAGTTGCCGCACATGACGCAAACCTGACAGGTCCGGCGCCTGGCGTAGCGGATTGAAACTCAGCTCGATCGTATCCAGCAACGTTAGCTGGGCAAAGCGATGATTGGCTTCGGCGTTGATCACGATCTGGTTACGTGCAAGGTTCAGGCGGCGCAGGTGTACCAGCCTTTCTATTCCCGGCGGCACCTGAGTGAGGCGGTTTTCGCTCAGGTCCAGTTCGACCAGGTTGGGGAAGCGGTGGAGAAAATCCGCTTCGATGCTCGCCAGGTTCATATTGCGCAGGACCAACCGTTGCACATGCGCAAATTCGAGCCCCGCAGGCAGCGACGGCAGCTCACCGACATGCTCGCCATCGATTACCAGCTCGTATTCGTCGTTGGCATCCACCAGCTTGCGCCGCCAGCTGCGACGCAAGGTTTCGGCGACCCGACGGCGCCTCACGGCATCGGCAGGTGTTCGCCATTGGCCTTGCCATTCGCTCAAGGCCTGCCGCAGCTCCGCAAGCTGGCGTTGCAGCAGCTGGTAGTGATCCCAGAGACTATGGCCTTGCGCCCGCACAGCGTTCAGATAAGCCTGCAGCTGCAACTCGCTGAGCGTCGGAAAGATCTGGTGAATCCCGCGCCTGATCGCTTGCTGGCTGCTCTCCCCACCGCCGCTGAGCCTGTAGCCCAGGCGTCCGTCGCCAAAGCGCCTGGGCAGATGGATGCCTTCACCCGATGGCGCCAAGCCAATCAGCCGGCCAGCCAGTTCGCGATCGGCACTGGCTGCTTCCATCAACCAGTCACGTAGTTGCCTGGCATCGAGGCTACTGGAGCCCAGTGCGACCTTCTGCTCTTCGTCCAGGCATTGCACCACCACCTTCAGCAACGACTGGCCAGCACCCTCCGTGTTCGCACCATCGCCCTTGTCGAGGCGGTAACCTGCCCCGCTCCTCACGATGACCCTGGCCTGGGCTTTCGACTCGGGATGACTGGCAAACTGCACGCGACCATTGCGGCTGCCCGAGCGCAGCTCCACAGGGTGCGAAGAGGGCCATGGCGCCTTCTTCGCAACCAGCCCCATCACCAACTGCTCGCTGTCTGCGTTGATCATGCCATGCAAGCGCATGCCGAGGCAGGCCTTGTCCAGACGGCTGTCCCGAGCATACCGGCGCGCCCGTTCAGCCATGCTCAGCGGCAGGCGCCCGGTGGTACGGAAGCTTTCCAGCTGAGCAGTGCTGGTGTGCCTGATGATTTCCGCAGCCCCATGAGGCGTCAGGCCCTTGAACGCCTGCATCAGAATCACCTGGTCTGAATCAAGGGGTTCGCTCAGGGCGGCGAACGCCTCTTCGAACAATGGGCCTTCAAGCCCGGCTGAACTGCGATGCAGGCCTATGCGCTCATGCATGTCCTGGATCCGTGCCGGGACCGGCGCCAGCTCTACGCACAGGCGCCGCAGCTCATCGGTGCCGTAGCCGGTGACAGCCACAAGCGTGCGCGCATCATCCTCCAGCACACTGCCGAGCGTTTGTGGGGCGAGAGCTTGCAATAGCGCTGCAGGACTTTGCTCCACGTGCGCATGCGTGCTGCCGTGCCTGAGCTTCACCTTGCCCCCTGCGGCCAGTCCAGGTTCCAGCGCATCGACAAACGGAATGCGCGGCAATACATGCATGGTCCCGGAAACCGCCCCGGCCAGTGCCAGGTTCTCGGCAACGCTGAACAGGTGAGCCAGCGCTGCTTGGCGATCCCCTAATCGCCAGGCCTCATAGCCTTCGTAGACCTCGTCCAGCAACTGTGCGGCGTTGATCACCAGCAGCACCTCGCCCAGCGTGGGTATGAAAAAAGCCGCCATCCCCAACAGGTCCAGCCCTGCGGACAGCATCTGCTGCAACCGCTGCTGCCTGCTCTGGCGATCTTCATCATCCGTGGGCACGGCAATGAAACGCGCATCGTCGAAGATCCTGGCCATCTGCTGCGCCTGGACGTGGGCGAACACATCACCCGTGACGGGCAGGTTTCGGCCGTCGAGCTGCAGCGGCGAACCAGGGGCGGATGCTGCAAGCAGACTGGTCAACGCCTGGGTGAATCCGTTGCAGTCGCGTGCCTTGATGAACCGCTCGAAAAACCGGCGGAACGAGGGCGCACGCAAGCGCATGCCCATGTCCTGGTAGACATCCTGCCAACTATCGTAGTGACGGATGGCTTTTTCAGGGTCATCAGGCACCCACAGGATGATTTCGTCGATCACATCGCTGCCGGCCACTCGCCATTCGAAGGCGATTACACCGATGATGCACTTGCCAAGCAAATAGAGCTGACGCGCAATCAGAGTGCCGTTGGCACCATCCTTTCCACTCTGTGAGGTGAAACATGACAGCAATCGCCGCAGGTCCGCTTCGTCCATATGCCCCTTGATCCTGGCCTCGTACAGCGAAGCTTCCAGGCGGGTGCGCTGGCAGTCCTGGAAAAGCTGCTCGATTTCCTTGCGCGCCTGATCCCTGGGTTGACCACGGCCCGACTTGGGCTGCAGCACATTCTTCAGCAGTGCCTGATAGCCCGCACCAACATCCAGGCTGCGGCACAACGCGGCAAAATGCTCGAACGAAAGGGGCAAGGCTACGCCTTGGGCGCCGACCAGCTTTGCCTTGCGCAACAGCCAAGGCCGGGTTTCCTGGTCCTGGAAGTTGTGCAAAGCCGCCGCCAGCAAACTGTGCTGTGACTTGTAGGTTACCGTGGGTTGATACAGTTTCTCGGCGGCCGAAGGCAGTTTGAACTGCTCTTCGATCAAGACGAACGCCTGCCGAGGATCGACCTGCTCCAGCCCCGCGTCGCGCAAGGCCGTTTCCAGCCGCGCCAGGGCAAACGTCTCGATCGAAGGAACAGGCTGCATTACCTGGCGCAAACGCTCGGCGCAGGCCTGCTGGGCTGACAAGGCCTGGCGAAAGGCCCGCGCATGCGCAACCTCGGCATTGACGAGCCATGAAGGTAGTTGTCGCGCTATCAAGTGATCGACAGAGGTTTGGGCGAAGGAATGAATGGCAGCCACAGAGGGATCTCCAGTCTGGAAAGCCCGGATGTGAGCACGTGCGTTGATCCACCCCGCGGTAAATATGTCGAGCTTGATACAGCTCGCCGATCAGCCATTCGGGTTTCCGAACGCCATCCCGGCATTCGTTCGGAAACCCGTCACGACACAGCGAGCCTGCAGCATGAAAAATCGCTTGTATCCCTCGGAATATGCGACGTTATGATCGATATCAGGGCTTGGCACGACTCATGCTCTACACTTGGTAGCCGAATGCACTCGCTTCTTGCGGTATTCGTTGAACGAAAGAGTCCGCCAACGGCTCCATAAAAAAAACAAACACGTCGAGGAAAATTTGATGCGTATCGTTCGTCAATTGCTGGGCGCCGCCATCGCGGCCGCTGTGATCGCTTCGCCGGCCATGGCCGAAGAACTGACCGGCACCCTGAAGAAGATCAAGGATTCGGGCACCATCACCCTGGGCCACCGCGACTCCTCCATCCCGTTTTCCTACCTGGCCGGCAAGCCCGAGCCCGTGGGCTACTCGCATGACATCCAGCTGGCTGTCGTCGACGCCCTGAAGAAGCAACTGGGTACGGACATCAAGGTCCGCTACAACCTGGTCACTTCCCAGACCCGCATCCCGCTGGTGCAGAACGGCACCGTGGACCTCGAGTGCGGCTCCACCACCAACAACGTCGAGCGCCAGCAGCAGGTCGGTTTCTCGGTCGGCATCTTCGAAGTCGGTACCCGCCTGCTGACCAAGGTCAAGGACGGTCAGCCAGCATACAAGGACTTCCCGGACCTGGCCGGCAAGAACGTGGTGACCACCGCCGGTACCACCTCCGAGCGCATCCTCAAGGCGATGAACGCCGACAAGCAGATGAAGATGAACGTGATTTCCGCCAAGGACCACGGTGAAGCCTTCAACATGCTCGAAAGCGGCCGCGCCGTGGCCTTCATGATGGACGACGCCCTGCTCGCCGGCGAAATGGCCAAGGCGCGCAAGCCATCGGACTGGGTCATCACCGGTACCCCACAGTCGTACGAAATCTACGGCTGCATGGTGCGCAAGGATGACGCTGCCTTCAAGAAAGCGGTCGATGACGCCATCGTCGGTTACTTCAAGTCGGGCGAAGTCAACAAGAGCTACGACAAGTGGTTCCAGCAACCAATCCCGCCAAAGGGCCTGAACCTGCAGTTCCCGATGAGCGACGAGCTGAAGAAACTGATCGCCGAGCCGACCGACAAGGCCGCGGACGAGAAGAAGTCCTGATCCCCAGCCAGTGGCCTGCTGCGCTGCAACGCGCGAATTAAACCTGCAGGCCACCTGTTAGTGTCTAACCTTTCATCCGAGGGCATTACGCCCTCGGATGCTGGAAGGTGCCCGTGAAACAACCGTCTGAGGGGAAATCCCGATGAATTACAACTGGGACTGGGGCGTGTTCTTCAAGTCCACCGGCGTGGGCAGCGAAACCTATCTGGACTGGTACGTCACCGGTCTGGGCTGGACCATCGCCATCGCCATCACCGCCTGGATCATCGCCTTGCTGCTGGGTTCGCTCCTCGGCGTCATGCGCACCGTGCCGAACCGTGTGGTAGCAGGTATCGCCACTGCCTACGTGGAGCTGTTCCGCAACGTGCCGCTGCTGGTGCAGCTGTTCATCTGGTACTTCCTGGTGCCGGACCTGCTGCCAGAAGGCCTGCAGGAATGGTTCAAGCAGGACCTCAACCCGACCACCTCGGCGCTGATCAGCGTGGTCATCTGCCTGGGCCTGTTCACCGCCGCCCGCGTGTGCGAACAGGTGCGTACCGGCATCCAGGCGCTGCCCCGCGGCCAGGAAGCCGCCGCCCGCGCCATGGGCTTCAGCCTGTCGCAGATCTACACCAACGTGCTGCTGCCGCAAGCCTACCGGATCATCATTCCGCCGCTCACTTCGGAATTCCTGAACGTGTTCAAGAACTCGTCGGTGGCGTCGCTGATCGGCCTGATGGAACTGCTGGCGCAGACCAAGCAGACCGCCGAATTCTCGGCCAACCTGTTCGAGGCCTTCACCCTGGCCACGCTGATCTACTTCACCCTGAACATGGGCCTGATGCTGCTGATGCGCATGGTCGAGAAGAAAGTCTCGGTGCCCGGCCTGATTTCCGTAGGGGGCAAATAAATGGACATGGATTTCAGCGAAATCATCCCGGCCCTGCCTGCCCTGTGGGAAGGCATGGTCATGACCCTGCAGCTGATGGTCATGGGCGTGGTCGGCGGCATCGTCCTGGGGACCATCCTGGCTTTGATGCGCCTGTCGTCGAGCAAGCTGCTGTCGAACGTGGCCGGAGCCTACGTCAACTACTTCCGCTCGATCCCGCTGCTGCTGGTAATCACCTGGTTCTACCTGGCGGTACCGTTCGTGCTGCGCTGGATCACCGGCGAGGACACCCCGGTGGGTGCCTTCACCTCCTGCGTGGTGGCATTCATGATGTTCGAGGCCGCGTACTTCTGCGAAATCGTCCGCGCCGGCGTGCAGTCGATCTCCAAGGGCCAGATGGGCGCCGCCCAGGCCCTGGGCATGACCTACGGCCAGACCATGCGCCTGATCATCCTGCCCCAGGCCTTCCGCAAGATGACCCCGCTGCTGCTGCAGCAGAGCATCATCCTGTTCCAGGACACCTCGCTGGTATACACCGTGGGCCTGGTGGACTTCCTCAACTCGGCACGCTCCAACGGCGACATCATCGGGCGCTCCCATGAGTTCCTGATCTTCGCCGGTGTCGTGTACTTCCTCATCAGCTTCTCCGCTTCGTGGCTGGTCAAGCGTCTGCAAAAAAGGATCGCCGTATGATTTCCATCAAGAACGTCAACAAGTGGTACGGGGACTTCCAGGTACTGACCGACTGCAGCACCGAGGTCAAGAAGGGTGAAGTGGTGGTGGTATGTGGCCCGTCGGGCTCGGGCAAGTCCACCCTGATCAAGTGTGTCAACGCCCTGGAGCCGTTCCAGAAAGGTGACATCGTGGTCGACGGCACCTCGATCGCCGACCCCAAGACCAACCTGCCCAAGCTGCGTTCGCGCGTTGGCATGGTGTTCCAGCACTTCGAGCTGTTCCCGCACCTGTCCATCACCGAGAACCTGACCATTGCCCAGCGCAAGGTGCTCGGCCGCAGCGAAGCGGAAGCGACCAAGAAGGGCCTGGCCCTGCTCGACCGCGTCGGCCTCGGTGCCCATGCCAAGAAGCACCCCGGCCAGCTGTCCGGCGGCCAGCAGCAGCGCGTGGCCATTGCCCGCGCCCTGTCGATGGATCCGATCGTCATGCTGTTCGACGAACCGACCTCGGCGCTGGACCCGGAAATGGTCAACGAAGTACTGGACGTGATGGTCGAGCTGGCCCACGAGGGCATGACCATGATGTGCGTGACCCATGAAATGGGCTTCGCCCGCAAGGTGGCCAACCGCGTGATCTTCATGGACAAGGGCAACATCATCGAGGATTGCCAGAAGGAAGACTTCTTCGGCAACCCGAGCGCCCGCCACGAACGTACCCAGCACTTCCTCAGCAAGATCCTGCAGCACTGATTTTGCTTCACTGAAGCGGTCGGCGCCGCTGCCCTTTCGGGCAGCAGGCGCTGGTCGTGACAAGGCCACTGTGATGAAATGCGATCCTTCGCTTCTTCTCCCTGCCAAGCCTGCCGTGAAATCCCGCCTCCTCCGCCAATTGCTGTTGCCGCCACTGATCATCCTGCTGATGGTCGGCCTGGGCATGGCTGGCTACCTGATCAGCGAGAGCAACGGCATCCGCACCCTCAGCGAAAACGGCGAGCGCCAGCTGGAGCTGCACGCGCGCACGGTCGAGAGCGAAATCAGCAAGTACACCTACCTGCCGAGCCTGCTGGAGCTGGAAGACAGCGTCTCGCACCTGCTCACCGACCCTGACGGCGGCTCGCGGCAGACCGTCAACGAATACCTCGAAGGCCTGAACCGGCGCAGTCGCAGCCGGGCCATCTTCGTCCTCGACACCAACGGCCGGGTCCAGGCCACCAGCAACTGGCGCGATGCCGACTCGTTCCTCGGCGAGGACCTGTCGTTCCGGGCCTACTTCCAGACCGCCGTGCGCGGCGAGCCCGGGCGTTTCTACGGTATCGGCAGCACCACCGGCGAGGCCGGCTATTACCTGGCCCATGGCCTGGAAGAGCACGGCAAGATCATTGGCGTGGCGGTGATCAAAGTGCGCCTGGACACCCTCGAGGAGCGCTGGCAGCGTGCCCGCCTGGAGGCGTTCGTCAGCGACGAGAACGGCATCATCATCCTCTCCAGCGACCCGGCCCGGCGCCTGAAGTCGGTACGCCCGCTGACCCCGCAAATCAAGGAGCGCCTGGCCCGAAGCCTGCAGTACTACTGGTGGCCGCTGAACGAGCTGCAACCCCTGGCCCGGGAAACCCTGGCCGATGGCGTGGAAAAGCTGACCTTCCCGGCCAACAGCGAAACCGCACAGGGCAAGGCCCACGAAGTGGCCTACCTGGCCCAGACCCGGCGCCTGGCCGATACACCCTGGCACTTCACCCTGCTGACCCCGCTGCAGGACCTGCGCCGCGAATCCATGGTGCAAGGCATCCTGGTGGGCGTGGCCTTCGCCTTGCTGGCGATCCTCGGCATCGCCTGGAACGAACGGCGCAAGGTCATCGCCACCCGCCTGGCAGCCCGCGAGGCCCTGCAGGAAGCCAACAGTCAGCTGGAGCGACGGATCGCCGAACGCACGGCCGACCTGCGCGCCAGCAACGAACGCCTGAAGGGCCAGATTCGCGAGCGCCGGCATGCCGAGCAAACCCTGCGCCACGCCCAGGATGAGCTGGTACAGGCCGGCAAGCTGGCCGCCATCGGGCAGATGTCGACCAGCATCGCCCACGAACTGAACCAGCCGCTGGCCGCGCTGCGCACCCTGTCCGGCAATACCGTGCGCTTCCTCGAACGCGGGGCGCTGGAAACCGCCAGCACCAACCTGCGCACCATGAACGACCTGATTGACCGCATGGGCCGTATCACCGCCAGCCTGCGCTCGTTCGCCCGGCGCGCTGACGACAGCGGCCAGGCCTCGCTGGCCAAGGCGGTGGACGCAACCCTGCAGGTGCTGGCCAACCGCATCAGCGCCTGCCACCTGCAGTTGCACAATCAGTTCGAGGACCAGCAACTGGCCATCGACCAGACCCGCCTGGAGCAGATCCTGGTCAACCTGATCGGCAACGCCCTGGATGCCATGGCCGCCCAGCCACTGCCGCAGCTGTGGCTGGAAGGCGAGCTGCAGGGCGACAAGTACCGTTTGCAGGTGCGCGACAATGGCCACGGCATCGACGCCGAGGCGCGCAAGCACCTGTTCGAACCTTTCTTCACCACCAAACCGGGCGAACACGGCCTGGGCCTGGGCCTGACCCTGTCGGCGAGCCTTGCCGCCGCCGCCAAGGGCAGCCTCAACGTCGAGCACCCCGCCAGCGGCGGCACGGCCTTCGTCCTGGCCCTGCCGCTGGTATCCCCCCCTAGCGAATCGGCAGAGCACCCATGAACCAAGCGCCTCTTACCGTCCTGATCGTCGAAGACGACCCGCATGTGCTGCTCGGCTGCCAGCAGGCGCTGGCCCTGGAAGACATCGCCTGTGAAGGCGTGGGCAGCGCCGAGCAAGCGCTGGAACGCATCGGCGACGACTTCGCCGGCATCGTCGTCAGCGATATCCGCCTGCCGGGCATCGATGGCCTGGAGCTGCTCAACCGCCTCAAGGCCCGCGACCGCAGCCTGCCGGTGGTGCTGATCACCGGCCACGGCGATATCGACATGGCGGTCGGCGCCATGCGCAATGGCGCCTACGACTTCATGGAAAAGCCCTTCTCCCCGGAGCGCCTGGTCGACGTGGTGCGCCGCGCCCTTGAACAGCGCGGGCTGTCGCGCGAAGTGGTGGCCCTGCGCCGCCAGTTGGCCGAGCAAAGCAGCCTGGAGGGGCGCATCATTGGCCGCTCGCCAGCCATGGAGCACCTGCGCGAACTGATCGCCAACGTTGCCGATACCTCGGCCAACGTGTTGATCGAAGGCGAGACCGGTACCGGCAAGGAACTGGTCGCCCGCTGCCTGCACGACTTCAGCCGCCGCCAGGGCCAGCCGTTCGTGGCGCTGAACTGTGGCGGCCTGCCGGAAAACCTGTTCGAAAGCGAGATTTTCGGCCACGAAGCCAACGCCTTCACCGGCGCCGGCAAACGCCGCATCGGCAAGATCGAACACGCCAACGGCGGCACGCTGTTCCTCGACGAAGTGGAGAGCATGCCGATCAACCTGCAGATCAAGCTGTTGCGCGTGCTGCAGGAGCGCACCCTGGAGCGGCTGGGCTCGAACCAGAGCATTCCGGTGGACTGCCGGGTCATCGCCGCCACCAAGTCCGACCTGGATGCCATGGGCCAGAGCGGCCAGTTCCGCAGCGACCTGTATTACCGGCTGAACGTGGTAACCCTGGAGCTGCCGCCGCTGCGCGAGCGCCGCGAAGACATCCTGCAGCTGTTCGAACACTTCCTGCAGCAGTCTGCCCTGCGCTTCGACCGTGAAACACCTGCCCTGGACAGCCAGACCCTGTCGCGCCTGATGGCCCACGACTGGCCGGGCAACGTGCGTGAGCTGCGCAACGTCGCCGAACGCTATGCCCTCGGCCTGCCGGCGTTCAAGAAAGGCCCCAGCGGTGGTGCCAGCCAAGGTCTGGGCTTTGCCGAGGCGGTGGAAGCGTTCGAGCGCAACCTGCTCAGCGACGCTCTGCAACGCACTGGCGGCAACCTGAGCCAGGCCAGCCAGGAGCTGGGCATGGCCAAGACCACGCTGTTCGACAAAGTAAAAAAATACGGCCTCGGCTGACCTCAAACCCAACCTGGAAAGACAACGTGGACCTGGTATTCAAAGCGGCCCTTGGCGCTGGCGTGGTGCTGCTGCTGGCGGTGCTGTCGAAGACGCGCAATTACTACATCGCCGGGCTGGTGCCGCTGTTCCCTACCTTCGCCCTGATTGCCCATTACATCGTCGGCAAAGGGCGCAGCATTGCCGACCTGAAGACCACCATCCTGTTCGGCATGTGGTCGATCATTCCGTACTTCGTGTACCTGGCGACCTTGTATGTGCTGGTCGACCGCCTGCGCCTGGAGGTATCGCTGGCACTGGCCACGGTGGCCTGGCTGATGGCCGCGACCGTGCTGGTGACCTTGTGGGTGCGGATGCACTGATCGGAATCGGCGCTGGCCTCTTCGCGGGTAAACCCGCTCCCACAGGTTCCTCACATTGCCTGAGGTCTGTGCCGTACCCGCGAAGAGGCCAACGCGGATTCAGAGCCCTGCGATATGCGTGACATCCTGCCGATGCGCCTGCAGGTAGGGCAACACAGCCCCCAGCAGCGGCGCCTTGAACGGCTCCTGGAAGCGGTGCGCCAACCTCGGTATCAAACGCAACTGGCTACCTTGAATATGTGCCGCAAGGTGCACGCCATGCATTACCGGCAGCAATGGGTCGGCCGTACCATGCACCACCAATGTCGGCACCCTCAACCGGTTCAATAGCTCGACGCGGCTCGGCTCGGCCAGGATTGCCATGATCTGGCGCTTGGCCCCGTCAGGGTTGAACGCCCGGTCGTAGGCCACGGCCGCCTGCTGCAGCAAGGCTGCACGGTCGTCATGCACCTCGGGGCTGCCCAGCGCCGCCAGCAGGTCGGCCTGCTGTTCGATGGCCACTTCGCGGTTCGGCGCGCTGCGCCGGGCCAGCAGTTGCACCAGCGCCGGATCCGGCGCCGGCAACCCCGCCGCCCCTGAACTGGACATGACCAGCGTCAGGCTGCGCACGCGCTCGGGCGCCATGGCCGCCAGGTGCTGGGCAATCATGCCGCCCATGCTCACCCCCAGCACGTGGAACTGGCGCACGCCCAACGCATCCATCAGGCGCAGACCATCGTCCGCCATGTCGGTCAGCGTATAAGGCGCAACCACCGGCAGGCCCAGTTTGTAGCGCAGCAATTCGACCGTCAGGTTGGCCGACGGTGGCAACTGGCTCCAGCGTGACAGGCCGACATCGCGGTTGTCATAGCGGATCACCCGAAAGCCCTGGCGGCACAATGCCTCGACCACATCGTCCGGCCAGTGGATCAGCTGCCCGCCCAGGCCCATCACCAGCAGCAAGGCAGGGTCGCGTGGCGCACCGACACTCTGGTACACCAGGCTGACCGCCCCCAGCTCGGCCCGCTGCACCGGCACCTGGGCGTCACAACGCTGTTCAGCGAAACTCGCAGGTACGCCGAATACACAGAAAAGAAAAAGCCAAAAAGCCCGCATGAAAGAAACACCAGAATGCAGATCCCCAGTAGAGCGCGAGTCTGATGAATTCTGTTCGGGCGCGCTGCCACAGTTCAGTGACAGTTTGATGACTCCCGCCAGGCGGTGCGACCGAACGCCCAGTCGACAGGCGCGGCAACATGAGGGAAACTCAACTCATTCCCTGTTTCCTCACATCCACACCCCGGAGTCAGCTGTGCTGGAGATCCGTCACCTGAAAACCCTTCATGCCCTGCGCGAGGCCGACAGCCTGGTGGAGGCTGCCGAGCGCCTGCACCTGACCCAGTCGGCACTGTCGCACCAGTTCAAGGAGCTGGAAGAGCGCCTGGGCCTGCCGCTGTTCGTACGCAAGACCAAGCCGATCCGCTTCACCAGCGCCGGGCTACGCCTGCTGCAACTGGCCGATGCCACCCTGCCGCTGCTGCGCAGCGCCGAACGAGACATCGCGCGCCTGGCCGGTGGCACCGCCGGGCGCCTGCACATGGCCATCGAATGCCACAGCTGCTTCCAGTGGCTGATGCCGACCATCGACCAGTTCCGCGATGCCTGGCCGGAAGTGGAGCTGGACCTGGCCTCAGGCTTTGCCTTTGCCCCGCTGCCGGCCCTGGCCCGCGGCGACCTCGACCTGGTGGTGACCTCCGACCCGCTGGACCTGGCGGGCATCACCTACGTGCCGCTGTTCACCTATGAGGCGATGCTGGCGGTGGCCAACCAGCATCCGTTGGCCAGCAAACCCTACATCGTGCCGCAGGACCTGCTCGACCAGACCCTGATCACCTACCCGGTGGAGCGCGATCGCCTGGACATCTTCACCCGCTTCCTGGAGCCGGCCGACATCGAGCCGGCCGCCGTGCGCACGTCGGAGCTGACGGTGATGATGATGCAACTGGTGGCCAGCGGCCGTGGCGTTTGCGGCATGCCGCACTGGGCGCTGCACGAGTACAGCTCGCGCGGGTATGTGAAGGGCAAGCGCCTGGGCGAGAAAGGCCTGTTCGCCACGCTTTACGCCGCCGTGCGCACCGACATGCTCGATGCGCCGTACATGCGCGACTTCTTGCTGACAGCCAAGGACACCTCGTTCGCCACCCTCGATGGTGTCAGCGCGGTGCGCTGACGGCCTGGCGGTACAGCGGCAGGATCAGGTCGCGGGTCAGGGGAGCCAGGTGCATGGCGGGTACCTGGTCAGCGGCCAGCCAAACCACCTCTTCGATCTCCGCGGCCGGGCGCACGGCGGCGGCGCTGTCGACACGGAACAGTTCGGCCTGTACCTCGAAGCCCGGCTCGTTGGCGGCCGGGGCGCTGAACTGGCCCAGGTGCACGGCCTGGGCCGGGTCGAGGTGCAGGCCCAGTTCCTCATGCAGCTCGCGCACCAGCGCCTCCAGCGGGGATTCGCCAGCATCGATCTTGCCGCCAGGCTGCATGAAGGCCTGGGTGCCGCGCTTGCGAACCAGCAAGGTGCGGCCCTGGGGGTCGATCAGCAGGGCGGCGGCGATGCGGATGGTCTTGGGCATGGGCTGGGCTCGCTTGAAACAATGGCCGGGGAGGATCCCATGGGGGTCCTGGCCTGACAAGGCCAGTGTTTCCTGTGCCGGCCCTTTCGCGGGCACGCCCGCTCCCACAAGTCCTGCGCAGCACCTGTGGGAGCGGGCATGCCCGCGAAAGGGCCGCCACAGGATATAGCCGACCTGCCAGACGAACGGCCCCTTGCCAACCCGTCCCACACCCGCCATAACCAACACATGAACCTGCCCGCCAAACACCACCCGGTGCTCGAGCTGTTTCACCCTGCTGTGCGCACCTGGTTCCGTCGCCATTTCGCCACGGTCACCGATGCCCAGGCCAAGGCCTGGCCGTTGATCCACGCGGGCAATTCGATGCTGCTGGCCGCGCCGACCGGCTCGGGCAAGACCCTCAGCGCGTTCCTGGCCGTGCTCGACGAACTGTTCCGCCAGGGCCTGGAGCACCAGGGCGAGCTGCCTGCGCAAACCCAGGTAGTCTACGTTTCGCCACTCAAGGCGCTGTCCAACGATATCCGCCTGAACCTGCAAGCCCCGCTCGAAGGCATTAGCCAGGCCCTTGCGGACCAGGGCCTGAACGCCCCACGCATCACTACGGCCGTACGTACCGGCGACACTCCGCAGAAGGAGCGTGCCGCCATGCGCAAGCTGGCGCCGCACATCCTGGTGACCACACCCGAATCGCTGTACGTGCTGATGGGCTCGACGTCGGGCCGTGAAGGCCTGGCCAGCGTGCACACGGTGATCGTCGACGAAATCCATGCCCTGGCCGGCAACAAGCGCGGCGCCCACCTGGCATTGACCCTGGAGCGCCTGCAAGCCCTGTGCAACCAGCCACTGCGGCGTATCGGCCTGTCAGCCACGCAACGCCCGGTCGAGCGGGTGGCGCAATTCCTGGTCGGCAACGGCCGCACCTGCGCCATCGTCGATGTCGGCCATGCCCGGCAGCGCGACCTGGCCATCGAGGTGCCGCCAGTGCCGCTGGGTGCGGTGATGGCCACCGATGTCTGGGGCCTGGTCTACGACCGCCTGGCTACCCTGGCGCGCGAACACCGCACCACCTTGGTGTTCGTCAACACCCGGCGCCTGGCCGAGCGCATCACCCGTCACCTCAGCGACCGCCTGGGAAAAGAGGCGGTTGCCGCGCACCATGGCAGCCTGGCCAAGGAGCTGCGCCTGGAGGCGGAACAACGCCTGAAACACGGCCAGCTACAGGTGCTGGTGGCCACTGCATCGCTGGAACTGGGCATCGATATCGGCGACATCGAACTGGTCTGCCAGATCGCTTCGCCAGGCTCGATCGCAGCCTTGCTGCAGCGGGTTGGACGCGCCGGCCACCAGGTCGATGGCGTACCCAAGGGGCGCTTGTTCCCGACCTCGCGCGATGACCTGATCGAATGCGTGGCCCTGCTCGACTGCATACGCCGGGGCGAGCTGGACGAACTGCACCTTCCCCGGGCGCCGCTGGATGTGCTGGCCCAGCAGATCGTTGCCGAAGCCAGCAACCAGCCCTGGCACGAACAGGCGCTGTTCGACTGCCTGCGCCAGGCCACGCCCTACGCAGAACTCGACCGGCAACACTTTCAGGCCCTGCTGCGCATGCTCGCCGAGGGCTTCAACGGTCGCCAGGGCGTGCGCAGTGCCTACCTGCACCGCGATGCGGTGAGCGGCACGCTGCGTGGCCGCCGTGGCAGCCAGCTGACCGCTCTGACCAGCGGCGGCACCATCCCCGACAACGCCGACTACGCCGTGCTGCTTGAACCGCAGGCGCTGAACATCGGCAGCGTCAACGAAGACTTTGCGGTGGAAAGCATCGCCGGCGACATCTTCCAGCTGGGCAACGCCTCCTATCGCATCCTGCGCGTCGAGCCGGGCCGGGTGCGGGTGGAGGATGCCCATGGCCTGCCGCCGACCATTCCATTCTGGCTGGGCGAGGCGCCGGGGCGCAGCAACGAGCTGTCTGCCGCGGTGGCCCGGCTGCAGGCACAGATCGACCAACAGCTGGCGAGCGCCAACCAGGCCGAGGTGCTGGCCTGGTTGCAGGACACCTTCGACCTGGGCGAAGCCGCCGCCGGCCAGTTGCTCGACTACCTGGCCCGCACCCGCGAAGTGCTCGGCGCCCTGCCCTCGCAGGACACGCTGGTGATGGAGCGCTTCTTCGATGAATCCGGCGGGACCCAGCTGATCATCCATTCGCCCTACGGCAGCCGCATCAACCGCGCCTGGGGTCTGGCCCTGCGCAAGCGCTTCTGCCGCACCTTCAACTTCGAGTTGCAGGCGGCAGCCAGCGAGGACGCCATCGTGCTGTCGCTGTCCACCAGCCACAGTTTCGAACTGGACGATGTGTGGCGTTACCTGAATAGCCGCAGCGCCGAGCCGATTCTTGTCCAGGCGCTGCTCGATGCGCCGCTGTTTGGCGTGCGCTGGCGCTGGAACGCCAGCGTGGCCCTGGCCCTGCCGCGCTTTGTCGGTGGGCGCAAGGTGGCGCCACAGATCCAGCGGATGAAGAGCGAAGACCTGATTGCCGCCGTGTTCCCCGACCAGATCGCCTGCCTGGAGAATATCGTCGGCGAACGGCAGATTCCTGATCATCCGCTGGTCGAGCAAACCCTCGACGACTGTCTGCACGAGGCGATGGACTGCGAAGGCTGGCTGGCGCTGTTGCGGCGAATGGAAAGCGGCACGGTGCGCCTGCTGTGCCGCGACCTGCCCGCCCCTTCGCCGCTGGCTTCGGCCATCCTCAATGCCCGTCCCTATGCCTTTCTGGATGATGCGCCGCTGGAAGAACGGCGCACTCAGGCGGTGCTCAACCGGCGCTGGAACGAGGTGCACAGCGGCGACGCCCTGGGCGCACTGGACGCCGATGCCATTGCCGCCGTTGCTGCCGAGGCCTGGCCGCAGCCGGGCAATGCCGATGAAATGCATGAGGCGTTGATGGGCCTGGGTGCCATCAGCCAGGACGAAGTGCAGGACAATGCCAGTTGGGAGCTGCTACTCAGGCAGTTGGCCCAAGCCGGCCGGGCCTTGCGCCTGGTGGATGAAAAGCTGTGGCTGGCGCGCGAGCGGTTGAGCCTGCTGCAGGTGCTGTATCCCGGCTCCCGGCTGGAACCTGCGTTGCAGGTACTGCCAGGCTTCGATCAGGCCATCGAGCCGGACATTGCGCTGGTCGAACTGCTGCGAGCCCGCCTGAGCGGCCATGGCCCGCTGACCCGTGCGCAGATTGCGGCAGCACTTGGCAAACCGCTGCCGGCCATCGAACAGGCACTGGCCCGCCTGGAAACCGAAGGCTATGTGCTGCGTGGGCATTTCAGCCCCGGGGCAAGCGAACTGCAGTGGTGCGAGCGCCATTTGCTGGCGCGTATCCACCGCTACACGGTCAAACGCCTGCGGCGGGAGATCGAGCCGGTCAGCCTGCAGGACTTCATGCGCTTTCTGTTCGACTGGCAGCACCTGGCCAACGACACACGCCTGCGCGGCCCGCAAGCGGTGGCCGAGGTACTGGGCCAATTGCAAGGCTTCCCGAGTGCCGCTGGCGCCTGGGAGGCCGAACTGCTGCCGGCACGCATCAAGGACTACAGCCCGCACTGGCTCGACGATGCCTGCCGTAGCGGGCAGTTCGCCTGGAGCCGGCTGGCGGCGACCGTGTCGAGCAACACCTTGTCGAGCACACCGCTGGTGCTGCTGCCGCGCGAGCACCTTGGCCTGTGGCGCAGCCTTGCCCCCGTGCCAGCCCTGGATAGCCTCGGCGCACGGGCGCAACGCGTCCACGAGGTGCTGCATGCACATGGCGCGCTGTTCTTCGACGAGCTGACACAGGATGCCCACCTGCTGCCCAGCGAACTGGAGACGGTCTTGCAGGAGCTGGTAGGTGCAGGCCTGGTTGGGGCCGACAGTTTCACCGGCCTGCGCAGCCTGATCACCCCGGCGGCGAAACGCGCTTCACGCAACAGCCGACGCGGCCACCCGCCGCTGTCCAGCAGCATGTCCCATGCCGGGCGCTGGGCCTTGTTGCGCACGGGCGCGGTGGACGACAGCCAGCGTCTGGAGCACATCGCCCGTGCCTTGCTACGGCGCTATGGCGTGGTGTGCTGGCGGCTGCTGGAGCGCGAAAGCGATGTGCTGCCGCCGTGGCGCGAGCTGCTGCGCTGCTATCACCGGCTGGAAGCGCGTGGCGAGATTCGTGGCGGGCGCTTCATTGCCGGGCTGGCCGGTGAACAATTCGCCTTGCCAGAGGCGGTGGGGCTGCTGCGGCAGGTGCGGCGGCGTGAGCTGGACGGGGCACTGGTAGTGGTGAGCGCCAGTGACCCGCTGAACCTGGTCGGGTCGTTGCTACCGGGGGCGAAAGTGCCGGCGGTCAGTGGCAACCGCCTGTTGTATCGCGACGGGGTACCAGTGGCGGTGCGGGTGGCCGGGCACTATTCGTACCTGGTCGAAGCGCCGGCACAAGAGCAGGAAAGCTGGCGGCAGAAGCTGCTGCGCGACACCATCTGAATGTTTTTGCTGTACGGGCCCTATCGCCGGCAAGCCGGCGATAGGGCCCGTATAGCCTGCACAAGGCTTGGCGAGAATGATTTTCGCTACCCCGATTTTAATTTGCACAGCCGTGCAACTTGGCTATGGTCGGGGTTTGCCCCAGGCCCTGAGCCTGACCGCGCCATCGCAAGGACCCTGTATGAGCCTGTCACTTCTCAGCCGCTATGCCTTCTTCGCCGCCTGTGTGCTGTTCACCCTGGCGAGCCTGCCCTTCACCCACCACGAATGGTTGTGGCCGTTCACCCTGACCACTGCCATCCTCAGCCTGATCGGCCTGTTCGACCTGCTGCAGCAACGCCACGCAGTACGCCGCAACTACCCGATCCTGGGCAACATCCGCTACCTGGTCGAGGCCATTCGCCCGGAAATCCGCCAGTACCTGCTGGAGGCCGACAGCGACGCCCTGCCGTTCTCCCGCGCCCAGCGCTCGCTGGTGTACGCGCGGGCGAAGAACGAAGCCTCGGACAAACCTTTCGGCACCCTGATCGACGTGTACGAGTCTGGCTTCGAGTTCATCGGCCACTCCATGCGTCCGGCGCCATTGGCCGACCCGGCCAGCTTCCGGGTCGTCGTCGGCGGGCCGCAGTGCAGCCAGCCCTACTCGGCGTCGATCTTCAACATATCGGCGATGAGCTTTGGCTCGCTCAGCGCCAATGCCATCCGTGCCCTCAACCAGGGCGCCAAGCTGGGCAATTTCCACCATGATACTGGCGAAGGCAGCATCAGCCCCTATCACCGCGAGCACGGCGGCGACCTGGTCTGGGAACTGGGCAGCGGCTACTTCGGGTGCCGCACGCCGGATGGGCGCTTCGACCCCGAACGCTTCGCCGCCCAGGCGCGCAGCCCGCAGGTGCGGATGATCGAGATCAAGATGAGCCAGGGCGCCAAGCCCGGCCATGGCGGTATCCTGCCCAAGCACAAGGTAACCCGGGAAATTGCCGAAACCCGTGGCGTGCTGATGGGCGAAGACTGCATCTCGCCGTCGCGCCACAGCGCCTTCTCCACCCCCATCGAGATGATGCAGTTCATTGCCCGGTTGCGTGAGCTGTCTGGCGGCAAACCGGTGGGCTTCAAATTCTGCCTGGGCCACCCGTGGGAGTTCATGGGTATCGCCAAGGCCATGCTGGAAACCGGCATCCTGCCCGACTTCATCGTCGTCGACGGCAAGGAAGGCGGCACCGGCGCGGCGCCAGTGGAGTTCACCGACCACATTGGCGTACCGCTGCGCGAAGGGCTGCTGTTCGTGCACAACACCCTGGTCGGCCTGAACCTGCGCGACAAGATCAAGCTGGGCGCCAGCGGCAAGATCGTCAGCGCCTTCGACATTGCCAGCGTGCTGGCCATTGGCGCCGACTGGGCCAACTCGGCACGCGGCTTCATGTTCGCCATCGGCTGTATCCAGTCGCAGAGCTGCCACACCAACAAGTGCCCGACCGGTGTGGCCACGCAAGACCCGCTGCGCCAGCGGGCGCTGGTGGTGCCGGATAAAGCCCAGCGGGTGTTGAACTTCCACCACAACACCTTGCGGGCCCTGGCCGAAATGCTTGCGGCAGCGGGCCTGGAGCACCCTGCGCAACTGGAAGCCAAGCACCTGGTGCGGCGCATCTCGGCCACCGAGATCAAGCTGTTCTCGCAGATGCATGTGTTCCTGAAGCCGGGTGAACTGCTGACTGGCGAGGTGAACGGGCAGTTCTATTCGCGCATGTGGCAACTGGCGCGGGCGGACAGCTTCGAGCCGCACAGCGAGGTGGCGGCCTGATTGAACCTGGGGCTGCTACCCAGCCCACCGCGACACAAGGCCGCTCCCACAGGAGTACGCGATCTCCTGTGGGAGCGGCCTTGTGTCGCGAAAGGGTCGCAAAGCGGCCCCAGCCATTTCAGATCAGGAAGCAGTACTGGCCACACCCTGCGCGTCTTTCGGCGCCAGGCGCAAGGCGTAGTACAGCACCGTCAGCAGCACCAGGAACGCCGGGCCGATGTACAGGGCCACGCGGGTATCCTCGAAGTAGGCCATCAGGCCGACCACCAGCACCAGGAAGGCCAGCGCCAGGTACGAGCTCAGCGGCCACAGCCACATGCGGTACTTCAGTGCCTTGCGCTCGGCAGTGGTGAGGCCGGCGCGGAACTTCAGCTGCGCCAGCAGGATCATCACCCAGGTCCAGATCGCGCCGAAGGTGGCGATGGAAGTAACCCAGACGAAGACCTTCTCCGGCACCAGGTAGTTGGCCAGCACGCCCAGCAGCAGCGCGCCGATCGACAGCAGCAGCGCATTGCGCGGTACGCCGTTCTTCGAGGTGCGAGCGAAGGTCGCCGGGGCCTGGCCGTTCTGCGCCAGGCTGTAGAGCATGCGCCCGGTGCTGAAGATGCCGCCGTTGCACGACGACAGCGCTGCAGTGATGACCACGAAGTTGATGATGCCGGCGGCGGTCTTGATGCCGAGGCGCTCGAAGGTCATGACGAACGGGCTACCCTGGCTGCCGATCTCGTTCCACGGGTAGATCGACAGGATCACGAACAGCGCACCGACATAGAACAGCAGGATGCGCCAGAACACCGAGCCGATGGCCTGCGGAATGGTCTTTTGCGGGTTGCGTGCTTCACCGGCGGTCAGGCCGATCATTTCCACGCCCAGGTAGGCGAACATCACCATCTGCAGCGACATCAGCACGCCGGTCACGCCGTTGGGCATGAAGCCGCCATTGCTCCACAGGTTGGAGATACCCATTGCCACGCCGTCATTGCCGAAGCCAAAGGCAATGATGCCGATGCCGCCAAGGACCATGGCGATGATGGTGACAATCTTGATCAGGGCGAACCAGAACTCGAATTCACCAAAGGCCTTCACTGCCACCAGGTTGACCGCACCCATGCTGCCCAGCGCCGCCAGGGCCCAGATCCAGCGCGGTACGTCGGGGAACCAGATGCCCATGTAGATGGCCACCGCGGTGATTTCGGCAACGCAGGTCACCAGCCACAGGAACCAGTAGTTCCAACCGGTAAGGAAGCCCGCCAGCGGGCCAAGGTAGTCCTGGGCATAACGGCTGAACGAACCGGCGACAGGGTTGTGCACGGCCATTTCGCCAAGGGCGCGCATGATCACCAGAATGGCCAGGCCGCCGATGATGTAGGACAGCATGATGGCGGGGCCGGCCATTTCGATGGCCTTGGCCGAACCGAGGAAGAGACCGACACCGATACAGGCGCCCAGCGCCATCAGGCGGATGTGCCGTTCGCCCAGTTCACGTTTGAGCGGGCCGCCTTCAGTGGCCTGGCCGTGGGCAGGGTGGTTGCCGACTGGCATAGCAATACAACCTCATTTTGTTATTGGATTTGACCTTCGTGCAGCACCGGCCAGGCCGATAGGCGTGGCGTTGGCTTGCCGGGCTGGCCTCGTGGGCCGGCCCGTGTACCGGAATAGAGCGGCCGGCAGGGCGAAGGGGGCAAGCAGTATAGGAAGACCGTTGTAGGAGTTTTCACTATAAATATGCAGAAATTTGGCAAGAAATCGGGCTCTGTGGGAGCTGGCTTGCCTGCGATCAGGCGCAAAGCGCCCGCAAAATTTCCTGCGGCACCATAGCAACATCGCCGTATGAAGAAACCCACACCAAAGCCGCATAGCCCTACACCACTTTTCTCCACCTCTTACAAAATTTTCACCTCACCCGCTCAACGTCTAAGCTTCAGACAAGCAAGACGAAAATACCTGGCCGGATAGAAGACTATGGGCGCACTGTGGCAATCGGAACCAAGCAGAACGGAAGCACCCGAGATACCTCCGGCCGAGACGCCACAACCCGAATCCCCCCGTCAGCGTCGGCTATGGTGGCGGCTGATCATCCTCATCCTGCTGGTGGCGCTGGTGGCCATCGGCTTCGCTGCGTATGACGAATTCCGCACCTCCAACCTGCAGTCGCGGGAATTCAGCAAACTGGCCAGCACCCTCACCTATTCGCTGCAGCCAGGCCCCAGCGATGCCATCGTCTACCCCGGTGAGGGGCCGTTCGACAAACGCCTTGGCTACAGCGCCCTGGGCGAGTTCCTGCCGCGCCTGCTCAAGCGCGACTACCTGATCAGCGAGCAGGTGAGGTTCTCGCCGGCGTTGATGAACTACGTCGATCATGGGCTGTTCGCCCCCTATATCGAGAAAATCCAGGCGGGCCTGTCGATCACCGACTGCCGCGGCGACATGCTGTACCAGTACAACTACCCGCAACACCTGTACCCGGACTTTGCGGCGATCCCGCCGGTGATCGTCAACAGCCTGCTGTTCATCGAGAACCGCGACCTGCTCGACACCAAGGACCCGCGTAACAACCCGGCCGTGGACTGGCCGCGCTTCGCCAAGGCCGCCTACAGCCAGGTGGCCAAGTACCTGGCCTTGCCCGGCCAGTCCGCTGGCGGCAGTACCTTGGCCACGCAGCTGGAAAAGTACCGCCATTCACCGGACGGCCTGACCGTGTCCGGCGCCGAGAAGATCCGCCAGATGATTTCCGCCAGCGTGCGCGCCTACCAGGGCGGCCCGGACACTACCGAGGCGCGCCAGCGCATCGTGCGTGACTACCTCAACAGCGTGCCGCTGTCGGCAGTGCCTGGGCATGGCGAAGTGCATGGCATGGCCGAAGGCCTGCGGGTGTGGTACGGCGCCGACTTCGACCAGGTCAACCAGGCCCTGAGTTCCACCGCCAGCGACCCCGAGAGCATGGCCGCGCGCGGCCTGGCCCTGCGCCAGGTGCTGTCACTGATGATTGCCCAGCGTCGGCCCTCGCACTATCTGTCCAAGGGGCGGGTCGAGCTGGCCGAACTGACCGACGCGCACATCCGCGTACTGGCCGCCAACAAGGTCATCGAGCAGCCACTGGCCGACGCAGCACTGGCCAGCAAGGCGGTATACCGCGACTGGGTGGCGCAACCGACCATCGTGCCGATCGTCACCAACAAGGGCATCAGCCTGGCACGCAACCGTCTGGCGGCCATGCTCAACCGCCCGCTGTACGACCTCGACCGGCTCGACGTGTCGGCCACCAGTACCCTGCAGTCCGACCTGCAGTTGCAGGTCAGCCAGTACCTGAAAAACCTTGCCGACCCTGAATTCGCGGCGCAGATCGGCCTGATCGGCGAACGCCTGCTCACGGCCAAGACCACCGACCAGGTGAGCTACAGCTTCACCTTGTTCGAGCGCACCGCCGACGGCTCGCGGGTGCGGGTGCAGACCGACAGCACCGACCAGCCCTTCGACATCAACGAAGGCAGCAAGCTGGAGCTGGGCTCCACCGCCAAGTTGCGGGTGCTCACCACCTACCTGGAGATCATCGCCGAGCTGCACGACAAGTACGCCGGCAAGCCTGCCGCGGAGTTGAAGAAAGTCGAAGTCGCCGAACTCGACCGCATCAGCCAGTGGTCGCTGGAATGGCTGGCGCAGAACAGCAAGAACCAGAGCCTGGACGCCATGCTCGATGCCGCTCTGGAACGCAAGTATTCGGCCAACACCGGCGAAGCCTTCTTCACCGGCGGCGGCATGCATGTGTTCAACAACTTCCGCAAGGAAGACAACAGCCGCAACCCGACCCTCAAGGATGCGTTGCGCGAATCGATCAACCTGCCGTTCATCCGCCTGATGCGCGACCTGGTGCGCTACGTGACCTACCAGCAGCCGTATAACCGTGTGCCGCTGCTCAAGGACGACTCCGACCCGCGCCGCCAGGAATACCTGGCCCGTTTCGCCGACAAGGAAGGCACCAACTACCTGATGCGCTTCTGGAAGAAATACCAGCGCAAGACCTCGCAGCAGCGCCTGGACACCTTCCTCGACAGCATGCGCGTGACCCCGCAACGGTTGGCGGCCGTGCACCGCTACCTGTTCCCCGAGGCTGGCCAGGAAACCTTCAACGCCTTCGTCCGCGCCCACCTCAAGGGCGACAAGATCGTCCTGGGCAAACTGACCGATGGCCGTCTGTCGGAGATGTACGACGCCTATGGCCCGGGCAAGTACGACCTGCCCGACCAGGGCTATATCGCCAAGGTCCACCCGCTGGACTTGTGGCTGCTCGGTTACCTGCTGAAGAACCCCGGCTCGACCTTGACCGAAATGGTCAATGCCAGCCGCTTCGAGCGCCAGGAGGTCTACGGCTGGCTGTTCAAGAGCCGCCATCAGGGCGCCCGTGACAGCCGTATTCGCACCATGGTCGAGATCGAAGCGTTCCTCGACATTCACCAGCGCTGGAAGCGCGTGGGCTATCCGTTCGACCACCTGGTGCCTTCGCTGGCCACCGCCATCGGCAGCTCGGGCGACCGCCCTGCCGCCCTCTCCGAACTGGTTGGCATCATCCAGAACGACGGCGTGCGCCTGCCGACCTTGCGTATCGACACCCTGCACTTTGCGGCCAACACGCCTTACGAGACCAAGCTGGTCACCGACCCGGACCGGGGCGTACGGATTCTGCCGGTCGAAGTGGCGCGCGCCCTCAAAGGCGCCATGTCGCAGGTGGTGGATGCGGGCACCGCGCGGCGTATTTCCGGCAGCTTCAAGCTGCAGGACGGTACGCCATTGGTAATGGGCGGCAAGACCGGTACCGGTGACAACCGCATCGAAAGCTTTGGTGCTGGCGGCCGGCTGATCGGCTCGCGCTCGCTGAACCGTACCGCCACCTTCGTGTTCTTCCTGGGTGACAACCACTTCGGCACCTTGACCGCATTCGTGCCGGGGCGCTCGGCAGAGGCCTTCAAGTTCACCTCGGCGCTGCCGGTGCAGGTACTCAAGGGCATGGCGCCGATTCTCATGCCATACCTGCAACCGGGCAATCCGAATGAGTGCAAACCGCCGCAGGTGGCCACGCACACAGCCACGCCACAAGGGGATGCATCGAACAACTAGATGATAATCATCTGCAATTAAGGGCTTGTCTTTAGATATATCTTGAGTAATATCTTACGATATATCGCAAACGACGGAGCCCTTTCCCCATGCGCGAACCTACCCCCCATGACCCCTTCGAGCGGCGCCCCGGCCGTGGCGAACGCGGCCCTCGCGTCTTCGCCCCCGGCGACCTCAAGCTGCTGATGCTGGCCCTGCTCGCCGAGCAGCCAGGCCACGGCTACGACCTGATCCGCCAGATCGAGAACCTGTTCGACGGCAGCTACAGCCCAAGTCCCGGGGTGATCTACCCCACCCTCAACTTCCTTGAGGAGGCCGAGCTGATCAGCGGCCAGGTGCAGGGCAGCAAACGCCTCTATGCCATCACTGAAGCCGGCCGCACCGCCCTGGCCGAACAGGCCGTTGCCCTGGACGGCGTGCGCATGCGCATCGAAGTCAGCAAACGCGCCCTGCGCGGCCACGACCGCCCGCCAGAGATTCATGAAGCGGTCGGCAACCTGCGCCACGCACTGCACATGCACAGCGGCCGCTGGACACCGGAAGAAATCGAGCGGGTCCGCGACCTGCTCAACCACACCGCCAAGGCCATCGCCTCCGGGCCGGCCGAACCTGTCAGGGAGACACCCCATGAGTGACACCATTCACCGCGTCAACCACGAGATCCGCCAACGCCGCCTGCAGGTGCTGCGGGTCACCGAACTGACCCCGCGCATGCGCCGCATCACCCTCGGTGGTGCCGAGCTGCAAGGCTTCACCAGCGTGGGCAGCGACGACCATATCAAGCTGCTGTTCGCCGAAACGCCGGAGCAACAGCAAGCCATCGAGGCCCGTAATCTGGGCCGAGAAGGTGGCGCACGGCCCACCATGCGCGAATACACGCCGCGGCGCATCGACCTGGTGGCCAATGAGCTGGATATCGACTTCGTGCTGCACGGCGATGGCCCTGCCTCCACCTGGGCCGCCCAGGCCGCACCCGGGCAAACCCTGGACATCGCCGGGCCGCGGGCTTCGATGGTGGTGCCGGACATCTTCGACAGCTATCTGCTGATCGGCGACGAAACCGCCATTCCGGCCATTGGCCGCCGGTTGGAGGAATTGCCGGCAGGCCGCCAGGTGCTGGCGGTTATCCAGATCGAAGACGAGCAGGAACGCCAGCCACTGCCGAGCAAGGCACAGGTGGAGGTGATCTGGGTACGTCGCCAACAGGAAGACTTGCTGGCACTGGTGAAGAACCTGACCTTGCCAAAAGGCCGGTTGTACGGCTGGGTGGCGCTGGAAAAAGCCCTGACCCGCCAGGCCAAGGCGCTGTTGCTGGAGAAAGGCCTGCCTGAGGATGCGCTGAAGGCTGTGGCCTACTGGCGTGCCGACGGGACTGCGGACGACGAATGATTGTTTATTGCCTGCACTGGCTTGCCGGCGAGAGGGCCAGTGCAGCTCAAGCCAATCTGTGCAGCCCCCGCCACCGATCCAGCCCCAGCAACACCAGCCCAATCCCCCAGAACCCCGCCAGCACTCCCAGGGCATTGAGCATCACCTGCCCATACCCCAGGCTCGCCACATCGATGAACGGGTAGGCATATACGCCAATCTCGCTCCCTCGCCACAGCGCGTAGGCAAAATACACCGCCGGGTACACCGCCCAGACCAGCAAGTGCCATAGCCGCAACCTGCCCTTGGGCACTTCGCACCACCAGTACAAGGCATAGAGCACGGGCATCACATCGTGCAGCAACTCGTCCGCCAGCCATTGCCAGCCCTGCGGTTGCCACAAGTGACGCAACAGCACGCTGTAGGCCAATGCCACCAGCACGATGCTGGCGGCCACCGCGGAACCCACCGAAGGCGACAGGAAAAAACGCTTGGCACGGCCTTCCCGGCCGAACGCCGCATAACTGAGCACCGTTGCCACCAGGGTATTGGTCAATACGGTGAAATACCCGAACACATTGATCAGGCCGCCAACCAGGCTGGCCTGTTCCTGCCAACGCGCCAGCAGCACCAGGTACACCTGCACGGTCAAACCGAACCAGCCCAGCACGGCCATGCCGGTCAGCCAGGTACGACGCGGCATGTCAGGCCTGGCGCTGCAGTTTCACGTACAACTGCTCGACCTTTTCCCGTGCCCACGGTGTCTTGCGCAGGAAGGTCAGGCTCGACTTGATGGTCGGGTTGCTCTTGAAGCAGCGTACATCGATGCGCTCGGCCAGGCCCTGCCATTGGTAGTGCGCCACCAGCTCGGTGAGGATCTGTTCGAGGGTCTTGCCGTGCAGCGCGTTGTGTTGGGCCGTGCTCATGCCAGTGCTCCATAGGAAAGATGCGCACCTTACACGAGTGTAGTGGTGGGTGGGATCAGGCGAGTCGACAGAAAAACCGCTGGCCAGGCGCAAAACCTCTGTGCTGAAATAGAGATGTTATATTGTAACAATACAAAAGCATCTGCCAAGGAACGCCCCATCCCCATGCTGTACACACCGCTTCGCCTCTCTCCCCTCGCCGTCGCGCTGTGGCTGGCCGCAGCACCCGGCCACGCAGTGGAACTCGAACCCCAGGTCATCACCGCCAACCCTTTGGGCAACCGCCAGCTGGCCGCCCCCAGCAGCGTGCTCGAAGGCGACAACCTGCTGCAACAGCAGCACGGCAGCCTCGGTGAAACCCTGAACAAGCAGCCCGGGGTCGCCTCCACCTGGTTCGGCCCTGGCGCCAGTCGCCCGGTAATTCGTGGCCTGGATGGCGACCGCATTCGCATCCTGCGCAATGGCGTCGGCGCCCTGGATGCTTCGTCGCTGTCCTACGACCACGCCGTGCCGCTGGACCCGGTCACCGTCGACCGCGTCGAGATCGTCCGTGGCCCGGCTGCCCTGCTCTACGGCGGCAACGCCATTGGTGGTGTGGTCAACACCTTCGACAACCGCATCCCGGACACCCCCATCGAGGGCATCCACGGTGCCGGTGAACTGCGCTACGGCGGCGCCGACACCACCCGCAGCAGCGCTGGCAAGCTGGAGGCCGGCAACGGTGCCTTCGCCCTGCACCTGGATGCCAACAGCCGCCAGTTCAACGACCTGCGCATCCCCGGTTACGCGCGCAGTTCCAAGGTGCGTGATGCCGACGAGCCCGGTAGCAAACACCGCCTGGAAAACAGCGACGGCCGCCAGGACGGTGGCGCCGTGGGCGGCGCCTACCATTGGGACCAAGGTTACGCCGGCCTGTCGTACAGCCACTACGACAGCAACTATGGCTCGGTGGCCGAACCAGGTGTGCGCCTGGGCATGAAGCAGGACCACTACGCCTTCGCCTCCGAGCTGCGTGACCTGGACGGCCCGTTCACTTCGCTCAAGGTCGATGCCGGCTATACCGACTACGAGCACCGTGAAATCGAAGAAGGCGAAGTCCACACCACCTTCAGGAACAAGGGCTATGAAACACGCATCGAAGCCCGCCACCAACCGTTCGGGCCGGTGGAAGGCGTGATCGGCGCCCAGGTCAGCCGCAATGAATTCTCCGCCCTGGGCGAGGAAGCCTTCGTGCCGCACACCGACACCGACAGCCTGGCGCTGTTCATGCTGGAACAGTGGCAAGCCACCGAGCGCCTGAACCTGAGCCTGGGCGCTCGCATGGAGCACACACGGGTCGACCCGGATGCCAAAGGCAACGAGAACTTCGTCGATGCCGACAGCGCCAGCAGCTTCAACGCCTTCAGCCTGTCTTCCGGGGCGGTGTACCAGCTCGACCCGATCTGGTCGCTGGCCGCCAACCTCGGCTACACCGAGCGCGCCCCGACCTTCTACGAGTTGTATGCCAATGGTGCCCACGTGGCCACCGGGGCCTTTGAAGTCGGCGATGCCAGCCTGAACAAGGAAAAAGCCATTTCCGCCGACCTGGCGCTGCGGTTCGACAACGGCACCCACAAGGGCAGTGTCGGGGTGTTCTACAGCCACTTCCGCAACTACATCGGCCTGATCGGCACCGGCAACATCCGCGAGGGGCATGACCACGACCATGATGAGGATGACCACGACCACGATCATGACCATGATGGCTTCCCGGAATACCAGTACCAGGGCGTGCGGGCGCGCTTCTATGGCATCGAGGCCCAGGACCGCTGGCAACTGGTCGAGAACCGTTATGGCAGCTTCGCGCTGGAGCTCTCCGGTGACTACACCCGGGCGAAGAACCTCGACAGTGGCGAGCCACTGCCCCGCATCGCCCCGCTGCGTCTGAACAGCGGCCTGGTCTGGGAGCTGGAGCGCTGGCAGGCGCGGGTCGATGTGCAGCATGCTGCGTCGCAGCACCGCAAGCCGGCCAACGAAACCAGCACCGATGGCTACACCACGCTGGGGGCCAGCGTTGGTTACCGCTTTGACGTTGGCCAGAGCCAGTGGCTGGCGTTTGTACGCGGCGAGAACCTGACCGACCAGACCGTACGCTATGCCAGCTCGATCCTGCGCGATATCGCCCCGGCGCCGGGGCGTAGTGTGGAAGTGGGCCTGCGTACCACCTTCTGATTGCAAATGAGTATCTGTGGGAGCGGGCATGCCCGCGAAGAATCCAACGCGGTGGATGGCACCGGNNGGGCACGCCCGCTCCCACAAGATCTCGCAAGCTTTGGACTGTTGCCAGATCGGCAACAATCCACTGCGACAATTTGTCTTTTTTTCTTACAACTTCCCCTATATCCTCCCCGCCGCAAGCTGAATCGCTTCATCGAAACCATCTTGTCGCCATATCCATCGGAGGGCCCGCCCTTCGATGCGCTTGCCGTTTGTTCAACAATCAAAAGATAGCGCTATCTCATGCTCCAACTGCCCAAAACCTGTTACATCGGCCTTGCCTTCAGTGCCCTGGCGACCTCCACCAGTGCCAGCGAGATGTTCGCCAGCGACTCCCCATGGATGCTCGGCGACTGGGGCGGCAGCCGCAGCGAACTGCTGGAAAAAGGCTACGACTTCACCCTCGGCTACACCGGCGAGATGGGCAGCAACCTGCACGGTGGCTACGACCACGACCGCACCGCGCGCTACAGCGACCAGTTCACCTTCGGCAGCCACCTGGACCTGGAGAAGATCCTTGGCTGGCACGACACCGAATTCCAGCTGACCATCACCGAGCGCCACGGCGACAACATCAGCAACGACCGCATCAACGACCCGCGAGTCGGCGGCTTTACCTCGGCCCAGGAAGTGTGGGGCCGTGGCGAAACCTGGCGGCTGACGCAAATGTGGATCAAGCAGAAGTACTTCGATGGCGCACTGGACGTGAAATTCGGCCGTTTCGGCGAAGGCGAGGACTTCAACAGCTTCCCCTGCGATTTCCAGAACCTGGCCTTCTGCGGCTCGCAGGTAGGCAACTGGGTGGGCGGCATCTGGTACAACTGGCCGGTCAGCCAGTGGGCCCTGCGCGTGCGCTACAACCTCAGCGACGCGCTTTACGCCCAGGTCGGCGTGTTCGAGCAGAACCCCTCCAACCTGGAGTCGGGCAACGGCTTCAAGCTCAGCGGCAGCGGCACCCAAGGCGCGGTAATGCCGATAGAACTGGTATGGAGCCCACAGGTCAATGGTCTGAAAGGGGAATATCGCGCCGGCTACTACTACAGTAATGCCAAGGCACAGGATGTTCTCAAGGACAGCAACGGCCAGCCGGCAGCCCTCAGCGGCGCCGCCTACCGCAGCAGTTCGAGCAAGCACGGCTTGTGGCTCGGCGCCCAGCAGCAGGTGACTTCGCTGGCGTCCGACCAGTCGCGTGGTCTGAGCCTGTTCGCCAATGCCACGGTACACGACAAGAAAACCAATGCCATCGACAACTATGTGCAGGCAGGACTGGTGTACAAAGGGCCCTTCGACGCCCGCGCCAAGGACGACATCGGTTTCGCCCTGGCCCGCGTGCACGTCAACCCTGCCTATCGCAAGAACGCGCGCCTGGCCAACCAGGCCGCCGGCCTCGACGACTACGACAACCCCGGTTTCCTGCCAGTGCAGGACACCGAGTACAGCGCCGAGCTGTACTACGGCATCCACCTGGCCGACTGGCTCACGGTTCGCCCCAACCTGCAGTACATCCGCCACCCGGGTGGGGTGTCGCAGGTCGATGGCGCCCTGATCGGCGGCCTGAAGATCCAGAGCAGTTTCTAACCCCCCCTTTTTGACCTGACGGAGAACCTACGATGAGCACTGAAGGTGCCAACAATGGAAGCCGCTGGCTACCGCGCCTGATCGGCGCGCTGCTGTTGCTGATGGGCCTGGCTCTGCTGGCCGGCGGCATCAAGCTGAGCCAGCTGGGCGGATCGCTGTACTACCTGATCGCCGGTATCGGCTTTGCCCTGTCGGGCATCCTGCTGCTGGCCCAGCGCCGCATCGCCCTGGGCCTGTACGGTCTGGTACTGTTGGGCAGTACCGTGTGGGCCCTGCTCGAAGTGGGCCTGGACTGGTGGCAACTGGTACCGCGCCTGGCCATCTGGTTCGCCATCGGCGTGGTCCTGCTGCTGCCCTGGGCGCGTCGCCCGCTGAGCGGCCCGGCCAGCAAGGCCAACACTGCGCTGCTCAGCGTTGCAGTGATCGCTTCGGGCGCTTGCGCCGTGGGCAGCCAGTTCACCCACCCCGGTGAAGTGTTCGGCGAACTGGGCCGCGACAGCAGCGAAATGGCCAGCGCCGCCCCGGCCATGCCCGACGGTGAATGGCAGGCCTACGGTCGCACCGAACACGGCGACCGCTATTCGCCGCTGCGCCAGATCACCCCGCAGAACGCCTACCGCCTGGAAGAGGCCTGGCGCATCCGCACCGGTGACCTGCCGACCGAAAACGACCCGGTGGAGCTGACCAACCAGAACACCCCGCTGAAGGTCAACGGCATGCTCTATGCCTGCACCGCGCACAGCCGCTTGCTGGCCCTGGACCCGGACACCGGCGCGGAAATCTGGCGCTATGACCCACAGGTCAAGAGCCCGGTCGGTACCTTCAAAGGCTTTGCCCACATGACCTGCCGTGGCGTTTCGTACTATGACGAAAACCGCTATGTCAGCCGCGACGGCAGCCCGGCACCGAAAATTACCGACGCAGGCCAGGCCGTGGCCCAGGCTTGCCCGCGCCGCCTCTACCTGCCGACTGCGGACGCCCGCCTGATTGCCATCAACGCCGACAACGGCAAGGTCTGCGAAGGCTTCGCCAACCAGGGCGTGATCGACCTTACCACCGGCATCGGCCCGTTCACCGCTGGTGGCTACTACTCCACCTCGCCTGCTGCGGTCACCCGTGACCTGGTAATCATCGGTGGCCACGTCACCGACAACGAGTCGACCAACGAGCCGTCCGGCGTGATCCGCGCGTATGACGTGCACGATGGCCACCTGGTGTGGAACTGGGACAGCAACAACCCGGACGACACCCAGCCACTGGCTCCCGGCAAGATGTACAGCCGCAACTCGGCCAACATGTGGTCGATCGCCAGCGTCGACGAAGACCTCGGCATGATCTACCTGCCGCTGGGCAACCAGACGCCCGACCAGTGGGGCGCCGACCGTACCCCGGGCGCCGAGAAGTACAGCGCCGGCGTGGTCGCCCTGGACCTTGCCACCGGCAAGGCCCGCTGGAACTACCAGTTCACCCACCACGACCTGTGGGACATGGATGTGGGTAGCCAGCCGACCCTGGTCCACCTGAAGACCGACGACGGCGTGAAGCCGGCAATCATCGTGCCGACCAAGCAAGGCAGCCTGTACGTGCTCGACCGCCGCGACGGTACGCCGATCGTGCCGATCCGCGAAATCCCCACCCCGCAAGGTGCGGTGAAGGGCGATCACACCTCGCCGACCCAGGCCCGCTCCGACCTCAACCTGCTCGGCCCCGAGCTGACCGAACAGGCCATGTGGGGCGCCACGCCGTTCGACCAGATGCTGTGCCGCATCCAGTTCCGCGAGCTGCGTTACGAAGGCCAGTACACCCCGCCGTCCGAGCAAGGCTCGCTGGTGTACCCGGGTAACGTCGGTGTGTTCAACTGGGGCAGCGTGTCGGTCGACCCGGTGCGCCAACTGCTGTTCACCTCGCCCAACTACATGGCCTTCGTGTCGAAGATGATCCCGCGTGAGCAGGTGGCCGAAGGCAGCAAGCGCGAAAGCGAAACCAGCGGCGTGCAGCCGAACACCGGCGCGCCGTACGCCGTGACCATGCACCCGTTCATGTCGCCACTGGGCGTACCGTGCCAGGCCCCGGCCTGGGGCTATGTCGCCGCCATCGACCTGTTCACCAACAAAGTGGTGTGGAAGCACAAGAACGGCACTACCCGCGACAGCACCCCGGTGCCGATCGGCTTGCCGGTTGGCGTGCCGAGCATGGGCGGCTCGATCGTCACCGCCGGTGGCGTCGGCTTCCTCAGCGGCACCCTGGACCAGTACCTGCGCGCCTATGACGTGAACAACGGCAAGGAACTGTGGAAAGCCCGCCTGCCAGCGGGTGGCCAGGCCACGCCGATGAGCTACAGCGGCAAGGATGGCAAGCAGTACGTGCTGGTGACTGCCGGCGGGCATGGCTCGCTGGGCACCAGGATGGGCGACTACATCATCGCCTACAAGCTGGCTGAGTAATCCAGGGATGCGGCAGTGAACCTGCTGCCGCATTTGCGGGTAAACCCGCTCCCACAGGTACGGCGCTGTTCCCAAGCTCGGCGCCATACCTGTGGGAGCGGGTTTACCCGCGAAGAGGCCGGTACAGGCGTCACTCCTCTCTACACCCATCATCTACCATTGAAACCCATCCCCCCGCGCCCCATCTAAGCACCATAGTCATTCACGCAGGTGCCCCATGAGCGACCAGCAGGATTTCCCGGAACATCCCGACGAACACAGCGAAGTCGAGCACACTCCCCACCAGGCCGAAGCCGGCCACGCCCTCGCCCTGCCCGGCCAGCAGCTGCCGGACAAGGTCTACGTGATCCCCATCCACAACCGTCCGTTCTTCCCGGCCCAGGTGCTGCCGGTCATCGTCAATGAAGAGCCTTGGGCAGAAACCCTCGACCTGGTCGCCAAGTCACCAGACCACTGCCTGGCCCTGTTCTTCATGGACACCCCGCCAGAAGACCACCGTCACTTCGACACCTCGGCGCTGCCGGAGTACGGCACGCTGGTGAAGGTGCACCACGCCAGCCGCGAAAACGGCAAGCTGCAGTTCGTCGCCCAGGGCCTGACCCGGGTACGCATCCGCACCTGGCTCAAGCACCACCGTCCGCCGTACCTGGTCGAGGTCGAATACCCGCGTCAGCCCGCCGAGCCGACTGACGAGGTCAAGGCCTATGGCATGGCGCTGATCAACGCGATCAAGGAGCTGCTGCCGCTCAACCCGCTGTACAGCGAGGAGCTGAAGAACTACCTCAACCGCTTCAGCCCCAACGACCCGTCGCCGCTCACCGACTTCGCCGCCGCCCTCACCTCGGCCACCGGCAGCCAGTTGCAGGAAGTGCTCGACTGCGTGCCCATGCTCAAGCGCATGGAAAAGGTCCTGCCGATGCTGCGCAAAGAGGTGGAAGTCGCGCGCCTGCAGAACGAGATCTCGGCCGAGGTCAACCGGCAGATCGGTGAGCACCAGCGCGAGTTCTTCCTCAAGGAACAGCTCAAGGTCATCCAGCAGGAGCTGGGCCTGACCAAGGACGACCGCAGCGCCGACCTCGAACAGTTCGAGCAGCGCCTCGAAGGCAAAACCCTGCCGGAGCAGGCGCGCAAGCGTATCGATGAAGAGATGGGCAAGCTGGCCATCCTCGAAACCGGCTCGCCCGAATACGCCGTCACCCGCAACTACCTGGACTGGGCCACCGCCCTGCCCTGGGGCGTGTACGGCAAGGACAAGCTCGACCTCAAGCACGCGCGCAAAGTCCTCGACCAGCACCACGCCGGTCTCGACGACATCAAGGAGCGCATTCTCGAATTCCTCGCCGTAGGCGCCTGGAAAGGCGAGATCAGCGGCTCGATCGTGCTGCTGGTGGGCCCGCCCGGGGTGGGCAAGACCAGCATCGGCAAGTCCATCGCCGAATCGCTCGGCCGGCCGTTCTACCGCTTCAGCGTCGGCGGCATGCGTGACGAAGCCGAGATCAAGGGCCATCGCCGCACCTACATCGGCGCCCAGCCCGGCAAGCTGGTGCAGGCCCTGAAGGACGTCGAAGTGATGAACCCGGTGATCATGCTCGACGAGATCGACAAGATGGGCCAGAGCTACCAGGGCGACCCGGCTTCAGCGCTGCTGGAAACCCTCGACCCGGAGCAGAACGTCGACTTCCTCGACCACTACCTGGACCTGCGCCTGGACCTGTCCAAGGTGCTGTTCGTGTGCACCGCCAACACCCTGGACTCGATCCCCGGGCCATTGCTCGACCGCATGGAAGTGATTCGCCTGTCCGGCTATATCACCGAAGAAAAACTGGCCATCGCCAAGCGCCACCTGTGGCCCAAACAGCTGGAAAAGGCCGGCGTGGCCAAGACCAGCCTCGGCATCAGCGACAGCGCCCTGCGCACGGTGATCGAAGGCTATGCCCGCGAAGCCGGGGTACGCCAGCTGGAGAAGCAACTGGGCAAGCTGGTGCGCAAGGCCGTGGTCAAGCTGCTGGAAAACCCCGATGCCAAGCTCAAGATCGGCACCAGGGACCTGGAAGCCGCGCTCGGCATGCCAGTGTTCCGCAGCGAGCAGGTGCTGGCCGGCAAAGGCGTGATCACCGGCCTGGCCTGGACCAGCATGGGCGGCGCCACGCTGCCGATCGAAGCTACCCGCATCCACACCCTCAACCGCGGCTTCAAGCTGACTGGCAAGCTGGGCGAGGTGATGAAAGAGTCGGCCGAAATTGCCTACAGCTACGTCAGCTCCAACCTCAAGCAGTTTGGTGGCGACCCTGGTTTCTTCAACGAAGCGTTCATTCACCTGCACGTGCCCGAAGGCGCCACGCCCAAGGACGGCCCGAGTGCCGGCATCACCATGGCCAGCGCCCTGCTGTCGCTGGCCCGTGACCAGGTACCGAAGAAGGGCGTGGCCATGACCGGCGAGCTGACCCTGACCGGGCAAGTACTGCCGATTGGTGGTGTGCGCGAGAAGGTGATTGCGGCGCGGCGGCAGAAGATCTTCGAGCTGATCTTGCCGGAGCCTAACCGTGGCGATTACGAAGAACTGCCGGACTACCTGCGCGAAGGCCTGACCGTGCATTTCGCCAAGCGCTTTGCCGACGTGGCCAAAGTTCTGTTCTAGCCAGCACCGGCCTCTTCGCGGGTAAACCCGCTCCCACAGGGATAGCGCAGGGCTTGAGCCCAGTGACCCCCCTGTGGGAGCGGGTTTACCCGCGAAAGGGCAAGTACTGGCAACACAAAAGCCCACCAGCATCGGTTATCCTCAGGCCATCGCCAGCCTACGGAGCCAACATGACCGCCCTTCGTCTGCTCGTTCCCCTGAGCTTCGCCCTGCTTTCTGCCTGCGCCCAACAGCCCACGCAACCTGTCGCACTGGACGCCGAAAGCGAATGCCCGACGCGCCTGCAAGTTGGCCAGACACTGACCCTGACCTTGCCCAGCAACCCCTCCACCGGCTATCGCTGGCGCGTTGAAGACCCCGCCGCGAATGTGCTGCAAAGCCTGGGCCCAGAGGTGTACAACGCCCCCGAAGAAGAAGACGTGGTCGGCAGCGCCGGTGTATCCACCTGGCGCTACCAGGCCAACAGCGTCGGCACCTCCCAGTTGGTGCTGGTTTACCAACAACCCTGGGCTACAGATGTCGCCCCGGTGCAGATCTTCGAATGCAAAGTCATCGTCCGTTGAGGGCAATCAGCTGCGGTCATACGCCATCTGAACCACCATCAGATATTCGCAGAACTCTTGCAAAGCGGCCGTGCCATCCGGCAACGCCATCGTCGGGTCGAGCTTTGCAGCTTGAGCCTGCCACTGCAGTTCCAACTTGCGAAGCTCTTGCAGCCACTCATTCTTGAGTGGCTCGACCCGGACCAACGCCTTGACGGCATCGCGCTCATCCAAGGTGCTTTCCAAGGTTTGCTGAACATGCCGCCGGTCACTCAGCGCCCCCTCGATTCTTGCATCAAGCCTGCTGCAGGCGTCACTCAAGTCACTGAATGTCTTGACCCCCTCCAGCACATCGGCATGCTCGCGCAGCTTTTGTGTTGCTGCCTTGATCACACTCAAATCGATTTTCGGATCCGTGATCAAGCCTGCTATCTGGTCAATGTCGTCATCTTTCGGTATCAGCCCCTTCAAGGCACTGGCAACAGAAGGCTTTTCCAACACCTCGATAGCCGCGACAATATCTGACTGTTTTTGCCGCAGTTCAGCCAAACGCTCATCGAATGCCACGACTTGTTGCCTATGCAGGTCGACGCGGCTTTCGAGTTCCGGCAGTAACTCAATCAAGGTGGCTAACGAGAAGAGCTCCAAGCGCTGATTTTGCCTGGCCAATACCGAGTGAAGCTGACTCAGACGATTCAGAACAGTTGCAAGTCTGTGGTGGGGATCAGCGCCTGGTTGGCTCGAAACAAACTGCCGATCCTCCAGCAACACGATAGCGCCTATCAGGCTTTCCTTGAAAGAACGCTCGACCGCAAGCAACAGTGTTCGCAAATCACCAAGTTGCTCACGCGCCCGCGGGAGCACTTTCATGCCCCATGCGTCTACAAGGCTGAATATCTGATCTTGCACTTGCTGCATGCGTACAAAATCGGGTACAGCGGCTTTAATATCTATTACGTCCATGTCAGGCATCCTCATACTCTTCAACGAGTTCATCAAACAGTTCAGACAGCGTGTGGCAGATGCTTCCTATCTTTGTCCAGGGCTTGATAACTTCCGAAAAATCATGAACGAACGCCTCCAACTGGTTCATATCCTTCAACTCGTTTGCTTCGTTTACCGAATTGTTGGCATACGAGGCCAGGAACAACCAGACATCCGCCAGACGCCGGGTTGCCGATGACAGGTCCTTGCACCTGAATTGCAAATCCCTGACCAATGTCGAGATACGCTCGAAGTCTTGGAGGGCTGGCAAGAGCTTTGCCATTTCTTGCGTCAGCTCATCACGCTTTTCGATCAGTGCATTCTTTTCTGCACGAATGCTTTCGGCTTTCGAGCCGAAGACGCCGCCGGTCACGGCGACCCCAATCGGTCCGAACCAAAGACCAGTGAATGCATAGCCCACGTTGGTAGAATAATCAGACGCCAGCTGATCGATCTTTTCATCCCATTCATCGAGTTGCTGCCGTTTTTGCATGATGACTTCACTGGAAGCCTTTTCATCGAAATGCGCGATCAAGCGCCCCAGGCGCGGCTTGATCTCGCGCTTGATTTCACTATTGAACCAATTGGCGCGGGCGTCCACTTCATCGATGCGGCGCCGAGTGCCTTCGATTTCCCTTACCAATTCGGTAATGCCGGGTGCCAGCACACTCTTTAGCTGCGCCTGCTCCTCTTCACTCAACGCCGTGATATACACGTCGTCACCTTGTTCGGCCCTGGCTCTCTTGATCGTCAGAAATACATCGCTGCTTTCCAGGTTGTTCAACAAGGTGCCACCACGCTGAACCAGGCTCTCAGCGAACAGCTCGATTTCCGGGCCCAGTTGCTTGACGCTACGCTCGAGTTTGTCCCATTCATCGATATGCCTGTGTAGCGCACGATAAAGTTCATACACAAGCGCAGCGTCCAGCCCCAAGGCTGCGTAATCAACTTCCTTCTCGACCTGACCCAAGGTACGCGGCAACTGACTCACCACATTGGCGTACCTTTTTATTGCTTTCAGGTTCTCCGCAGTCAACAAGCCCCCTGCTTGCTGACCACTGCTCAGCCGGCTTTCAAGAAACTCAAAATAGCGCTCCGGTAGCATTTTAACTTTGCTAAGCGGATCCATTTCATCTACGGTACATTTTTCCAAGTCAGTTGCGACAGCCATTACTCACCTCAAGCTATTGACTACAGCATGCACAGTCATGCGCTTGAATTTTGTTTCTTCGTCGGCCTCGATACTGTCGCTTTGATAACGTATCGATGTGGGAAACTTCGATTTATGCTGGGCTAACTGTCCAGCCCTCTCGTAGCATTGCCATGGCAAGACGCGTGGCCTTTGGCTAAAATGCGCCTCCGTTTCACCCTGTATCGAGCCTGCCGTGAGCAAACAACCCGACCGCCTTTTCGCCCAGCCCCTGGAGCAGGTGCCCGACTTCGTCTTCAACGAGGATGTGGTGCGCGTGTTCCCGGACATGATCAAGCGCTCGGTGCCGGGCTATCCGACCATCGTCGAGAACCTCGGCGTGCTGGCTGCACGTTTTGCCCAGCCGCATACCGCGCTGTACGACCTGGGTGCTTCGCTGGGGGCCGTTACCCAGTCGCTGCGTCGCCATGTGCGCAGTGACGGCTGCCGGGTGATTGCCGTGGACAACTCCGCAGCCATGGTCGAGCGTTGCCGTCAGTACCTCACCGCCCAGGACTCGATGTTCCAGGAACTGCTGCCGGTGCAGGTGCTGGAAGCCGACATCCTGGCCCTGCCCTTCGAGCCCGCCTCGGTGGTGGCGATGAACTTCACCCTGCAATTCATCGCCCCCGACCAGCGCCTGGCGCTGCTCGGCCGCATCCGCCAGGCGCTGTTGCCCGGTGGCGCGCTGATCCTCTCGGAAAAACTGTGCTTCGCCGATGCTGAACAGCAGGACCTGCTCAATGAACTGCACCTGGACTTCAAACGTGCCAATGGTTACAGCGAACTGGAAATTGCCCAGAAGCGCAGCGCCATCGAGAACGTGATGAGGCCCGACACCCTCGAAGCCCACCAGGCGCGCCTGCGCGCAGCCGGCTTCTCGAAGGTGGTGCCTTGGTTCCAATGCCTTAACTTCGCCTCTTTGATAGCCCTGCCATGATCGATCTGTCTCCCCTCGTCCGCCGCCTGGCGGGTACGCCCCTGGCTTCCTGGTCGCAAGGCCTGCAAGCGCAACTGGAAGCCAAGCTGGAGAAGGGCCACGGTGACCTCGACCGCTGGCGCGGTGCGCTGGAGGCCCTGCCCGCCCTGCAGCCAAGCGAAATCGACCTGGTCAACGGGCTGCGCCTGGACTGCGATTGCGACGACGCAACCCGCACACAGATGCGCCAGGCACTGATGGGCCTGTCGCCCTGGCGCAAAGGGCCGTTCGACCTGTTCGGCGTGCATGTGGACACCGAATGGCGTTCGGACTGGAAATGGTCCCGGGTTGGCCCGCACCTGGATCTCAAGGGCAAGCGCGTGCTCGACGTGGGCTGCGGCAACGGCTACTACCAGTGGCGCATGCTCGGTGCCGGCGCCGACATGGTGATTGGCGTCGACCCCAACTGGCTGTTCTTCTGCCAGTTCCAGGCCGTACAGCAGTACCTGCCCGAGCTGCCCGCCTGGCACCTGCCGTTCGCCCTGGAAGACCTGCCGGCCAACCTCGAAGGTTTCGACACGGTGTTTTCCATGGGTGTGTTCTACCACCGCCGCTCACCCATCGAGCACCTGCTGGCGCTCAAGGACTGCCTGGTCAAAGGTGGTGAACTGGTGCTGGAAACCCTGGTGATCGAGGGTGACGAAAACCAGGTGCTGGTACCTGAGGACCGCTACGCGCAGATGCGCAACGTCTGGTACCTGCCGTCGGTGCCGGCCCTGGCGCGCTGGTTGCGCCGTGCCGGTTTCAGCGATGTGCGTTGCGTCGATGTCAGCGTGACCAGCGTAGAGGAACAGCGCAGCACCGAGTGGATGCGCTACCAGTCACTGGGCGACTTCCTTGACCCGAACGACCACAGCAAGACCATCGAAGGCCTGCCGGCCCCACGCCGCGCCACCCTGCTGGCGCGCAAATAAAAAAAGCGCCCGGATGGGCGCCTGAATACACCTGCGCCGAGGAGCTGTCACGGCGCAGGTGCTGTTAACTCAGTCCTTGGCCAACTCGCGGGCCTTCTCCTGTGCTTTACGCTCACGCTCGACAACGGCCTGTTGCTTGTCGCCGTACAGGCGCTGCTGGTCTTCGCGGAACGCTTGCCAGAATTGTTTCGAACGTTCCGCGCCGCCCTCGGCATAAACACTGGCGCTGCCCAGGGCAAGGGTGGCCAACAGCAGGTACTTGGTCAGGTTCATCGTGGTTGCCTCGTGATAACCGATCAGACAGGTCCATCCTAGCGAGGGTTAGCTAACGGCAAGGTGAGGCGGGGATTACAGTCTTGCAATGTGGCCCTGTGTTGTCTGTGCTGGCCTCTTCGCGGGTAAACCCGCTCCCACAGGAACTGCACAGATTTCAGCGTCTGTAAGTTCCTGTGGGAGCGGGTTTACCCGCGAAAGGGCCGCAACAGACAGCCAGATAACAGCAGCATTACAAATCCGTTATCTGCGCCGCGCGCCCTTACTCATGCCGTAACATCCTGCGCCTTGACCCTGATGCCACTACAGGGTCGAGAATCGCCCCCTTTCATCACACCGAGCCCACCCATGCGCCTACTGATCATCGAGGACGAACTGCGTACCGCCGACTACCTGCAACAGGGCCTGCGCGAGAACGGCTACGCGATCGACTGCGCCCACACCGGCACCGACGGCCTGCACCTGGCCCGCCAGCAGCCCTACGACCTGGTCATCCTCGACGTCAACCTGCCCGAAATCGATGGCTGGACCGTGCTGCAGCGGCTGCGCGCCGAATCGGCCACGCGCATCATGATGCTCACCGCCCACGGCCGCCTGGCCGACCGGGTCAAGGGCCTGGACCTGGGTGCCGACGATTACCTGCTCAAACCCTTCGAGTTCCCGGAACTGCTGGCACGCATCCGCAGCCTGCTGCGCCGCAACGACCAGCAACTGCAGCCCAGCACCCTGCGCGTCGCCGATCTGGAGCTGGACCCCGGCCGCCACCGTGCCTACCGTGCCGGGCAGCGTATCGACCTCACCGCCAAGGAATTCGCCCTGCTGCACCTGCTGATGCGCCAGACCGGCGAGGTGCTGTCGCGCACCCAGATCATCTCGCTGGTGTGGGACATGAACTTCGACTGCGACACCAATGTGGTGGAGGTTTCGATCCGGCGCCTGCGGGCAAAGATCGACGACCCGTTCGACAACAAGCTGATCCATACCCTGCGTGGCGTCGGCTACGTGCTCGAGGCACGCTTTTGAAAAACGCCAGCCTGTCACTGCGCCTGGGCCTGAGCATGACGCTGATGGGCGCCGCACTGGTGATGCTGCTGGCCTGCCTGGCCGTGTTTGCCCTCGATCACGAACTGGACAGCCGCGCACGCAAGGACCTGGCGCGCAAGATGCTGCAGGTCGAGCACAACCTGCGCGTAGACCTGCGCAGCGAAGACCTGGGCACCCGCGCCCATCCTTTGCTCGACCTGGTGATGGGGCACGACAACCTCAGCCTCAGCGTGCTGGCCCTCGAAAGCCGCCACCCGCACCTGCTCAGCCTGGGGCCAGCACTGGAATCGCAGGTTGGCGAGCTGCGCACCGAGGCCCGCCTGGCCTTTCATGCGTGGCGCGACAGCAATGGCAACCAGATACTCACCGCGACCCGGCTGATGCGCCTGCGCGACGACACCCCGGTCAAGGTGATGATGTCGCTCAACCGCGCCGACGACAACGCCCTGCTACAGGCCTACCTGCACTCCACCTTGCTCGCGCTGCCGCTGCTGTTACTGCTGATCGGTGCCGGCGCCTGGTGGCTGATGCAGCGCGGCCTGAAACCACTGCGGCACTTCCGGCGCATTGCCGGCCAGGTGTCGGCCCAGGACCTGCAACATCGCCTGCCCGCTACCGGTCTGCCGCTGGAGCTGGCAGAGCTGGCCCGCAGCATCAACGTGATGCTCGACCGCCTCGACCAGGGTGTCAGCCAGCTGTCGCAGTTTTCTGACGACCTGGCCCATGAACTGCGCACACCGTTGAGCAACCTGATGGGCAAGGCGCAAGTGACGCTGGCCCGCGAACGGGACAACGCGAATTACCGGGAAGTGCTGGAAGACAGCATCGAAGAGCTGACCCGGCTCAACCGCATCATCAACGACATGCTGTTTCTCGCCCAGGTCAGCCAACCCCAGGCCCAGGTTGCCCTCAAGCCCATGGCATTGGCCGACGAGACTGCGCGGGTCGTCGAGCTGTTTGCCTTCAGTGCCGAGCTGAAAGGGATTGAATTGCGTGTTCAGGGCTGGGGGACGGCGCAGGGTGATCGGCTGATGTTTCAGCGGGCATTGTCGAACCTGTTGAGCAATGCCATTCGGCACTGTCCCGATGGCAAGCCTGTGGAGCTGCGCATCGAGCGCCTGGGCAGCGAAGTTCGGCTGTCGGTGGAAAACCAGGGGCCTGGTATTGCTCAAGAGCATCAGTCGCGCTTGTTCGAGCGGTTTTACCGGGTGGGCTCGGGGCGCTCGCGGCTGGAGGGTGGGACCGGGTTGGGGCTGGCGATCGTGAAATCGATCATGCAGTTGCATGGCGGGCGGGTCGAGGTTAGCAGCAGCCCCTTGGGGCCTACCCGCTTTACCCTGGTGTTTCCTGCCGATTGATCGGCTGCCTGAGCCGGCCTCTTCGCGGGTAAACCCGCTCCCACAGGGATCGCACACGCCTCAGGCCTGTAGGGTACCTGTGGGAGCGGGTTTACCCGCGAAGAGGCCGGTACAGGCGACCAGCGGTTAGCGCGAAGCCGCCACGATCAGCGCCTTCATCTCGGCCACTGCGGCCTTGAAGCCGACGAACAGCGCATGCGCCACCAGCGCATGACCGATGTTCAGCTCATTGATGCCCTTGATCGCCGCCACCGCCTCGACGTTGTGGTAATGCAACCCGTGGCCGGCATTGACGATCAGCCCCTGCCCCACGCCAAACGCCACGCCATCGACGATACGCTTGAGTTCCTCGGCCACTTCGGTCGGGGTTTCGGCATCGGCGTAGCGCCCGGTGTGCAGCTCGATGGCTGGCGCACCAACCCGGCGCGATGCCTCGATCTGCCGCTCGTCGGCATCGATGAACAGCGACACTTCGGCACCGGTACGCGACAGGCGTTCAACCGCCGCCTTGATCCGCGCCTCCTGGCCCGCCACGTCCAGGCCACCTTCGGTGGTCAGTTCCTGACGGGTTTCCGGTACCAGGCAGATGTGCGCCGGGCGAATCTTCTCGGCAAAGGCCATCATCTCTTCGGTGACGCCCATCTCGAAGTTCATGCGGGTCTGCAGCACATCCTTGAGCAGTACCACGTCACGCTCCTGGATGTGCCGGCGGTCTTCACGCAGGTGCACGGTGATGCCATCGGCGCCTGCTTCCTCGGCATCCAGGGCAGCCTTGACCGGATCAGGGTAACGCGTGCCCCGGGCCTGGCGCAGGGTCGCCACGTGGTCGATGTTTACGCCAAGAAGCATGCGGTTGCTGTGAGTCACGAAAGGCTCTCCTGAAGATTGAGCCCCACAGCATACGTCGTGATCAGCGCTTGCGAAACAGTTCCCGGCTGACCAGTGGTTTTGCCCCCAGGTGAACGGCCAACGCCTGGCGCATCAGGCGCTTGGCGGCTAGCAAGGCGCCGGGGGCATCCCAGTCGGCTTCGGCCAGGGCCAGCAGTTCGGTACCGCGAAACAGCCCGGGTTGCACCAGCTCGATCCGCTCCAGGCCGGCATCCACACGCAAGCGGTACAGGCCGTCGGCCACCATCGGCTGGTCATTGACGTCGTGGTGCAACGAAAACGCATAACCGAGCTCATCCAGCAGCCGCCATTCGAAAGAGCGCAGCAGCGGCTCCAGCGGGCGACCGGCGGCCAGGGCCTGCAAGGTCAGGGTGTAGTGCTCGAACAGCGCCGGGAAAGGCGCTTCGGCGGGCAGCAGGCGCATGAGCAGTTCGTTGAGGTACAACCCGCTGAACAGGGCATCGCCATGCAGCCAGGCGGCGATGCCGGCGCTGTCCATCCGCCCGACATTCTTCAGTTCGCCACGCCCGCGCAGCTCCAGCTCCAGCGGCACGAACGGCCGTACCAGGCTGCCACCCTTGCCACGCGCGCGGCGCAGCACGGCGCGCATGCGGCCCTGCGGGGTGAAGAAGTCCACCAGCGCGCTGGTTTCCTTGTAGGCACGGCTGTGCAGCACGTAGGCTGGCTGGCCGACAGGTTGTTCCATGGAAGATCACTGGCTCCCTGTGGCTCGGTAAACTGCATATTGGGGCTGCTGTGCAGCCCCAATAGTATTGCTTAGAGGTCGCCGTAGCCCAGCGAGCGCAGGGCGCGCTCGTCGTCGGACCAGCCGCCTTTCACCTTGACCCACAGGTTGAGCATGACCTTGGAGTCGAACAGCACTTCCATGTCCTTGCGCGCCTCGGAGCCGATGCGCTTGATGCGCTCGCCCTTGTCGCCAATGATGATCTTTTTCTGGCCGTCGCGCTCGACCAGGATCAGCGCGTGAATGTGCAGCACGTGGCCCTGCTGCTTGAATTCTTCAATTTCCACGGTGATCTGGTACGGCAATTCCGCACCCAGCTGACGCATGATCTTCTCGCGCACCAGTTCGGCGGCCAGGAAGCGGCTGCTGCGGTCAGTGATCTGGTCTTCCGGGAAAAAGTGATCGTTCTCGGGCAGGTGCTTGGCGATCTGTGCTTCCAGCGCCTGGAGGTTGTGCCCCTGCTGTGCGGAAATCGGCATCACTTCGGCGTTCGGCAACTGCTCCTGCAGCCATTGCAAGTGCGGGATCAGTTCGGCCTTCTCTTCCATGCGATCGGTCTTGTTGACCGCGATGATCAGTGGGCCGGTCACGTACTGCACGCGCTCCAGTACCAGTTGGTCCTCGTCGGTCCACTTGGTGCGGTCGACCACGAAGATCACCACGTCGACGTCCTTCAGGGCCGCCGAGGCGTTGCGGTTCATGTAGCGGTTCAGGGCCTTGTCGTTGGCCTTGTGCATACCGGGGGTATCGACGTAGATCGCCTGCACGTCACCCTCGGTCTTGATGCCGAGCATGTTGTGGCGGGTGGTCTGCGGCTTGCGCGAGGTGATCGCCAGCTTCTGGCCGAGGATGTGGTTGAGCAGGGTCGACTTGCCCACGTTCGGGCGGCCGACAATGGCCACGTAGCCGCAGCGGGTCGGGTTGCTATCAGTCATTGCCATTCTCCACGCCCAGGGCGATCAGTGCAGACGCGGCGGCAACTTGCTCGGCGATACGCCGGCTAACGCCCTGGCCACGGCTCTTGTTGTTCAGCAGCACCACTTCGCATTCGACGAAGAAGGTCCGGCAGTGCGGTTCGCCCTGGATATCCACCACTTCGTAACGCGGCAGCTCACAGCTGCGCGACTGCAGGAACTCCTGCAGGCGGGTCTTGGGGTCCTTGTTGGTATCGACCAGGGTCAGGCCTTCGAACTCATCGGCCAGCCAGGCCAGCACGCGCTCCCGCGCCGTTTCCATGTCGGCGTCCAGGTAGATGGCGCCAATCAGCGCCTCCAGGGCGTCGGCCAGGATCGACTCGCGGCGGAAGCCACCGCTCTTGAGCTCGCCCGAACCCAGGCGCAGGTGATCACCCAGGTCGAAACCACGGGCCAGGCGGGCCAGGGTTTCCCCCTTGACCAGGCGCGCACGCAGGCGCGACAGCTGGCCTTCGCGGGCCTGCGGGAAGCGCTCGAACAGCGCTTCGCCGGCGACGAAGTTGAGAATGGCGTCACCGAGAAACTCCAGGCGCTCGTTGTTGCGCCCGGCGTAGCTGCGATGGGTCAGTGCCAGGAGCATCTGGTCCTGGTTCTTGAAGGTATAACCGAGCTTTCGCTCCAGACGGGCAAGGGGAGCACTCATGCAGCCACCCGTTCGTTGTTCAACGCGTTGTTCAAATCAACATCCTGAAAGACTGTTTGGCTGTGGTCCGCCGCGATTTGCGACGAATCTCCCGATCCCTGAGAACACAGCCTATGTCAGAAATGCATTCGGCGCTGCCTGCTGGCCAGCGCCGATGGGTATCAATGGATCAGACCAACCCGCGACAGGTTGGGCAGGTGGCTGAGCTTGGGCTCTGGCCAGCTCATCCACACCGCGAAGGCCTTGCCGACGATGTTCCGGTCCGGAACCATGCCGTGCAGTTCCTTCGGGATGTTCGGGTCATCCCAGTAACGGCTGTCGTTGGAGTTGTCGCGGTTGTCGCCCATCATGAAGTAATGGCCTGCCGGCACGGTCCATTGCTGGTCCGGCGGCATGCGGTAACGGCTCATTTCCTTGCGGATCAGGTGCTCGGCCTCGCCGAGCTTTTCCTTGTACAGCTCGGCGCTGCCCAGGGTGCCCGGCTCGGTGCCCACCAGTTGTTCGGCAATCGGCTGGCCGTTGACGAACAACCGTTTGTCGTTGGTGTAGCGCACCACGTCGCCTGGCAGGCCGACCACACGCTTGATGTAGTTGACGTTCGGGTCGCTCGGGTAACGGAAGACCATCACATCACCGCGTTGCGGGTCACCCACCTCGATGACCTTCTTGTCGATCACCGGCAGGCGAATGCCGTACGAGAACTTGTTCACCAGGATGAAGTCGCCCACTTCCAGGGTCGGCTTCATCGACCCCGAAGGGATCTGGAAAGGCTCGACCAGGAACGAACGCAGCACCAGCACGATGAACAGCACCGGGAAGAACGACTTGCCGTACTCCACCAGCAGCGGCTCCTTGCCCAGGCGCTCGACCACCGCCATCTCGGGCTGGCTGACGCTGCCCTGGTAGTTGGCGATTGCCGCACGCCGGCGCGGGGCCAGGAACAGCAGGTCGATCAAGCCCAGCAAGCCGCAGACGAAGACGGCGATGACTAGCAACAGCGGGAAATTTAGCGACATAGGACCTAGCTATCCAACCTGAGCACGGCGAGGAAGGCTTCCTGTGGAATCTCCACGTTGCCCACCTGTTTCATGCGTTTCTTACCGGCCTTCTGCTTCTCCAGCAGTTTCTTCTTACGGCTGACGTCACCACCGTAGCACTTGGCCAGTACGTTCTTTCTGAGCGCCTTGACGGTTGTCCGCGCAATGATCTGGCCGCCGATAGCTGCCTGGATCGCCACGTCGAACATCTGCCGAGGGATCAGTTCCTTCATCTTCTCGGTCAACGCACGGCCCTTGTAGGCCGCGTTGTCGCGGTGCACGATCAATGCCAGGGCATCGACCTTGTCGCCGTTGATCAGTACGTCCAGCTTGACCAGGTTGGCCGACTGGTAGCGATCGAAATGATAGTCCAGCGAAGCATAGCCACGGCTGGTGGACTTGAGGCGGTCGAAGAAGTCCAGCACCACTTCGTTCATCGGCAGGTCGTAGCGCACCTGCACCTGGCTGCCGAGGAACTGCATGTCGCGCTGCACGCCACGCTTCTCGATGCACAGGGTAATGACGTTGCCCAGGTGCTCCTGCGGCACCAGGATGGTGGCGGTGACGATCGGCTCGCGGAAATCGGCGACCGCCGAGACGTCTGGCAGCTTCGATGGGTTGTCGACGGTGATGGTCTCGCCGGTTTTCAGTTCCAGCTCGTAGATCACGCTTGGCGCAGTGGTGATCAGGTCCAGGTCGTATTCGCGCTCCAGGCGCTCCTGGATGATCTCCATGTGCAGCATGCCGAGGAAGCCGCAACGGAAGCCGAAGCCCAGGGCGTCGGAGCTTTCCGGCATGTATTGCAGCGACGAGTCGTTCAGGGTCAGCTTCTGCAGCGCATCGCGGAAGTCCTCGAAGTCGTCGGAGCTGACCGGGAACAGGCCGGCGTAAACCTGCGGCTGGATCTTCTTGAAGCCTGGCAGCACCTCGACCTCAGGGGTGCTGGACAGGGTCAGGGTGTCACCGACCGGGGCACCGTGAATGTCCTTGATGCTGGCGATGATGAAGCCCACTTCGCCGGCTTTCAGGTCGGCGGTCTGGGTGTGTTTCGGGGTGAACACGCCCACGCTGTCGACCAGGTGCACCTTGCCGGTGGACTTGACCAGGATCTTGTCGCCTTTCTTGACGCGGCCGTGGCGCACGCGCACCAGCGAGACCACGCCCAGGTAGTTGTCGAACCAGGAGTCGATGATCAGCGCCTGCAGCGGCGCCTCGATATCGCCTTCCGGCGCGGGGATGGTCTGCACCAGGCGCTCGAGCACCTCGTCCACGCCCATGCCGCTCTTGGCACTGCAGGCCACGGCGTCGGTGGCGTCGATGCCGATGATCTTCTCGATCTCGTCCTTGACGCGATCCGGGTCGGCCTGGGGCAGGTCCATCTTGTTCAGTACCGGCATGACCTCCAGGCCCTGCTCGATGGCGGTGTAGCAGTTGGCCACGGACTGGGCCTCGACGCCCTGGCCGGCGTCCACCACCAGCAGCGCGCCTTCACAGGCCGCCAGCGAGCGCGAGACTTCGTAGGTGAAGTCGACGTGGCCGGGGGTATCGATGAAGTTCAGCTGGTAGACCTTGCCGTCCTGCGCCTTGTAGTTGAGCGTGACGCTGTGGGCCTTGATGGTGATACCGCGCTCACGCTCCAGGTCCATGGAATCGAGCACCTGGGCTTCCATCTCGCGTGCCGACAGGCCACCGCACATCTGGATGAAACGGTCGGCCAGCGTCGACTTGCCATGGTCGATGTGGGCGATGATGGAGAAATTGCGGATATGACTCAAATCACTCACGGGTCAACACTCGAAAAGGCTGCGAGCCGGACGCCCGCCGAAAAATAGCCGGGAATTGTACCTTAAGCTGCCGGGATATGGGAGATTCCTCTATCGGGCTGTACACAGCATTGGCCCCTGAATTGTGAACTTTCATGAAAAAGGGCAGCCGAAGCTGCCCCTTTTCTCCTTGCGAAGCCGCTTATTCAGCCAGCTTGAAGGTAATGAAGCTGGCACGGCCCTGACGCAGCACGCGCATCGACACCGAACGGTTCTTCGGCAGTTCCTTGGCGATTTCGGTGAATTCCTTGGCCGAACCGATGGCCTGGTTGTTCAGGTGGCTGATGACGTCACCCGGGCGCAGGCCGATCATCGCGGCCGGGCCATCCTGGACTTCCTTGATGACCACGCCACCCTTGAGCTCCAGGGCTTTCTTCTGCTCGGCGGTCAGATCGGCTACCGAAACGCCCAGGCGGTTGCTGCTGCGCTCGGCGCTGCCTTCGGCGCCGGCAGCGATGTCGGCATCGTCGTCCGGCAGTGCGCCAACGCTGATGTCGAGGTTCTGGCGCTTGCCGTTGCGAATGATCTCCAGCTTGGCCTTTTCACCATCCTTGAGGCTGCCGACCAGATGCGGCAGGTCGGCCGACATGATGATCGGCTGGCCGTTCATGCTCAGGATCACGTCACCCACCTGCAGGCCGCCCTTGGCTGCCGGGCCGTTTTCCAGCACCTGGGCCACCAGGGCGCCAGCCGGCTTGTCCAGGCCGAACGATTCAGCCAGGTCCTTGTTGACCTCCTGGATCACCACGCCCAGCCAGCCGCGGCTGACCTTGCCGTCTTTCTTCAGCTGATTGGAAACGTCGATCGCCACGTCGATCGGGATGGCGAACGACAGGCCCATGAAACCGCCGGAACGGGTGAAGATCTGCGAGTTGATACCCACCACTTCACCGTTCATGTTGAACAGCGGGCCACCGGAGTTGCCCGGGTTGATGGCCACGTCGGTCTGGATGAACGGTACGTAGGTGTCGTTAGGCAGGGTACGGCCCTTGGCGCTGACGATACCTTTGGTCACCGAATGGTCGAAGCCGAACGGCGAACCGATGGCCAGCACCCACTCGCCCACCTTGAGTTTCTCGGAGTCACCCAGCTTGACGGTCGGCAGGTTCTTGCCCTCGACCTTGAGCAGGGCCACGTCGGTGCGCGGGTCGGTGCCGACCAGCTTGGCCTGCAGCTCGCTGCGGTCCGACAGGCGGACGATGATCTCGTCGGCATCGGCTACCACGTGGTTGTTGGTCAGCACGTAGCCATCGCTGGAAATGATGAAGCCCGAACCCAGCGACTGGGCCTCGCGCTGGCGGTCGCCACGCGGCGAGCGCGGCTGCTGCGGCATGTTGCGCTCGAAGAACTCGCGGAACATCGGCGGCAGGCCTTCCAGGTCGGGCATCTGCCCGGCGGCCATGCGGCGGTCCGGCAGCTTCTGCTTGGTACTGATGTTGACCACGGCTGGCGAGGCCTGCTCGACCAGGGTAGTGAAGTCCGGCAGGGCTTCCTCGGCCTGGGCGCTGAGCACCTGGCCGAGCATCAGCACGGCGGCGAACATCGATAGGTAGGATTTCAAGCGTGGTATTGACATACGGCTCCCGTCACAACGAGCGGTAGTTTAGAAAGGCCCCTGCGCAAAGCAGGAAAGGCCAGGCTCCAAGAAGCCTGACCTATAGAAAATTTGCCGAAGGATTGCAAATGACAATGCTTTAATTTCATTTCAGCGGCATGCCTGCGCGCCTTGGCATGGCCCGCACACCAGGCCCGCAAAAGCGCACCATCACTGGCGCGCCTGGTCATCCTGAGGGCGCATCGACAGCGCCACGCGCTCTGCGGTACCCAGCGGAATTTCGCCGACCACAGTGACCATTACCCTGCCCTTTGGCGTGTTCAGCCGACGCGAAACCGCCGAAGTCGGGCCAAGCTGGGTACGCATGTCAGTACCCCCCTCATCCTTCACCGGTTCGAGGAATACCGAGAAGCGCGCCAGGCCATCGTCATACATCAGGCTGCTGACCGTGCTGTCATGCTTCGGATCGCGGCGTACCGAGCTGTTGACCAACTCGAAGCCTGGCGGCAGCCAGTCCGAACGCCAGCCGACGACCCTGTCATTACCGGCAGCAGCCACCTGCTGCACCGGCTTGCACGCAGCGCTGGGGCGCAGGTCATCGTCGCTGGGCAGCTCGTCGGTTTCGAGGCGGGTCATCTGGAAGCGCTCCAGCAACTGCCCCTTGTCATTGATCATCAATGAGCGCAGCGGCAGGCCGGTAGAACGGTCCAGGTGCAATTCGAAGGCATAGCGATGCTGGTCGCGCGGGGTGAGCGTCACGATCACGGCATCGCGCCCGGCGACCCGTGACTTGCCCGCCACGCTCAAGTCATACCAGCCCATCAGTTTCAGCGGATCAAGCACACGCGGCGCGGCGTCCGGGGGTGTCGTAACACCACTTGCCAAGGCCCCGCTGACGCACTCTGCCTTGCCATCCACGCGCACGATTTCCTGGGCGGCGCCATCGAGCTGCAACAGCCGCTCGCTGACCTTGCCGTCGTCGACCCTGTGCCAGATCTCGTGGGAAGAGAAGCTGCCATTGCGTTCGTAGACAAAAGAGCCCTGGTAGCTCTGCTTTTGCTCGGCCTGTGCCAGCTTGTTCAGCCACTCGCTCGCCTCGGGCGAGGAATTGGCCGCCAATGCTGGCACCGTCATGCAGCTGCCAATCAGCAGCGACAGGAGAGGTAGCGCGCGCATGATCCTCCTTACTTAACGGTTTTCCAGGCTGGCGGCGCGGGCATACGGCAATGCGGTTTCAGTGCCCTTGAGCGCAGATTCCTGAGCATGCTGGCGCAGGTAGCCTGGCAGACGCTGATCCCAGCCGGCCTGGTTCTGCAGCACGCCGTTGGCCATCGGCCCGGTCGGTTGCTCACTGCTCTCACTATAGCCTGCCAAAACGGCTGGGCCTTGCGCTTGTGGCACACTCAGGCCTTGCTGGGCAGGTTGCTGGGCAGCCAGCTCGGCGCCAGTGATCTCGTCCTGGTTGTACATGCGTACACCAGCCAGCACCGCCAGAGTGACCGAGGCAGCTACCGCCAGGCGGCCAATGCTGCGCCATGGGCCTTTCTTGACCTTGGCCGGCACGGCTTCGTCAGCCAGCGCTGCAGACACCGCCGAGGCGATATCCAGGTTAGGCAGCAGCAGCTCCTTGTGCATGGCTGCGCGGGCAACCTGGTAACGCGACCAGGTGGCACGGGTTTCAGCATCGTCTACGGCGTTCAACACCCGACGCAGTTCAAGCTCGTCCGCTTCGTTATCCATCACCGCGGACAGCGATTCCTGCAAAGCTTCACGACTCATGGCGGTTCCTCTCTTGGCTGTCGCCGCTGTCTCAGGTTTCCTGCAGCAAAGGTTGCAGGGCTTTGTCTATGGCCTCCCGAGCGCGGAAGATTCGAGAGCGCACGGTACCCACCGGACATTGCATGACACTGGCAATGTCTTCGTAACTCAGCCCGTCGAACTCGCGCAGGGTCAGTGCCGTGCGCAGGTCTTCAGGCAGCTGCTGGATGGTGCGATGGACGGTGCCTTCGATTTCATCCCGCAACAAGGAGCGTTCTGGGGACTCGAGATCCTTGAGACCATGATCGCCGTCATAAAACTCCGCATCCTCGGAGCTCACATCGCTGTCTGGCGGCCGTCTTCCACGGGACACCAGGTAGTTCTTCGCCGTGTTGATGGCGATGCGGTACAGCCACGTATAGAACGCACTGTCTCCGCGGAAGTTGCCAAGCGCACGGTAGGCCTTGATGAAGGCTTCCTGTGCTACATCCTGGGCCTCGTGGGTGTCGTGAACGAACCGCACGATCAACCCGAGAATCTTGTGCTGATACTTCAGCACCAACAGATCGAACGCTCGCCTGTCACCGCGCTGAACGCGCTCTACAAGCTGCTGATCCTCTTCCTGGGTTAGCATGAACACTCCTCAGTGAACTCGAAGGAGCGCTGCAACGGCCATCGTTCAGGCTTGCAACCATAGACTCGGGCTTTGCGCAAAAGTTCTCCCCTCCAAGCAAGTTTCCTGCAGCCCTTGGTCGGCTTGCACGGAAGACGCGGCGCGGTCACGGCCGGCTACGTCGATAATCAGGTTTCGAGTACGCAGGGACAGCCAGGACGGGCCTGCCACCCTGCGTCGCCGCGGCATGTTGTGGCGCGTGGGCAGCCTTCATAGGATTTCCGGCCATGTCGGAAAGTTCCCACAAAGGTTGTCGCGACCAGGCAAGTGGCATGGAAATTGGCCACCCGGGGCTGCTATAAAGGCAACCCGGCCAGCTTTAACGATAGTTTCACAATGCCATCGGCGCGTGACTATTGTGCCGCGCCCCTTCCAAAGAATACTAGTGTCCCGACATGAGCCAACAATTCCAACATGATGTCCTGGTGATCGGCAGCGGCGCCGCCGGTCTCAGCCTGGCACTGAACCTCCCCAGCCACCTGCGAGTCGCCGTACTCAGCAAGGGCGACCTGGCCAACGGCTCGACCTTCTGGGCCCAGGGCGGTGTCGCGGCGGTACTGGACAATACCGATACCGTGCAGTCGCATGTCGAGGACACGCTCAATGCCGGCGGCGGTCTGTGCCATGAAGAGGCGGTGCGCTTTACCGTCGAGCACAGCCGCGAAGCCATCGAGTGGTTGATCGAGCAAGGCGTGCCCTTTACCCGCGACGAGCACTACAGCGTCGACGACGGCGGCTTCGAGTTCCACCTGACCCGCGAAGGCGGCCATAGCCACCGACGTATCATCCACGCCGCCGACGCCACCGGTGCAGCCATCTTCACCACGCTGCTGGAGCAGGCCCGCAAACGCCCGAACATCCAGTTACTGGAGCAACGCGTGGCGGTCGACCTGATCACCGAACGCCGCCTCGGCCTGCCCGGCGAGCGCTGCCTGGGCGCCTACGTGCTCGACCGCAACACCGGCGAAGTGGACACCTTCGGCGCGCGCTTCACCGTGCTGGCTACTGGCGGCGCGGCCAAGGTCTACCTGTATACCAGCAACCCCGATGGCGCCTGCGGCGACGGCATCGCCATGGCCTGGCGGGCCGGCTGCCGGGTGGCGAACCTGGAGTTCAACCAGTTTCACCCGACCTGCCTGTACCATCCACAGGCCAAGAGCTTCCTGATCACCGAAGCCCTGCGCGGCGAAGGCGCGCTCCTGCGCTTGCCCAATGGTGAGCGTTTCATGCCACGCTTCGACCCGCGTGAAGAACTGGCCCCGCGCGACATCGTCGCCCGCGCCATCGACCACGAGATGAAGCGCCTGGGCGTGGACTGCGTATACCTGGACATCACCCACAAACCGGTCGACTTCATCAAGAGCCACTTCCCCACCGTGTACGAGCGTTGCCTGGCGTTTGGCATCGACATCACTCGCCAGCCGATCCCGGTGGTACCGGCGGCGCACTACACCTGCGGCGGGGTGATGGTCGACGACCGTGGCCACACCGACGTGCCGGGCCTGTACGCCATTGGCGAAACCAGCTTCACCGGCCTGCACGGTGCCAACCGCATGGCCAGCAACTCGCTGCTGGAATGCTTTGTCTATGGCCGTGCCGCTGCGTCCGACATCCAGGCGCACCTGGATGAAGTGGCCATGCCCAAGGCCCTGCCCGGCTGGGATGCCAGCCAGGTCACCGACTCGGACGAGGATGTGATCATTGCGCACAACTGGGACGAACTGCGGCGCTTCATGTGGGACTACGTCGGCATCGTGCGCACCAGCAAGCGCCTGCAGCGAGCGCAGCACCGCATTCGCCTGCTGCTGGACGAAATCGATGAGTTCTATAGCAACTACAAGGTCAGCCGCGACCTGATCGAATTGCGCAACCTGGCGCAGGTGGCCGAATTGATGATCCTGTCTGCCATGCAGCGCAAAGAAAGCCGCGGGCTGCATTACACCCTGGATTACCCGGGGATGCTGGACGAGGCCAAGGACACCATTCTTAGTCCTCTCTGAAAGTTGTAGCGCCTGCGAGATCGAGCGCCGCCCGCGCGGCGCTTCGCGGGACAAGCCCGCTCCCACATTTGTTGCAACGTGGCCATGCCTGTGGGAGAGGCGTTGTCAGCCTGGGGGGCATGGCTTGAGGCAGGTGATGCGGCAGCAATGCCAACTCAGAAATCCAGTCAACCCACCAAGGCTGGCCACCATGGCCTGACAGGTTCGGCACGTTGCAACAAATGTGGGAGCGGGCTTG
>NZ_JAMBDI010000039.1:133828-180518 GCF_036858055.1 Pseudomonas sp. SF2
CCGCGAAGCGCCGCGCGGGCGGCGCTCGATCTCGCAGGCGCTGAAGCTGCCACGACGAACACCTGTCAGCCCTGACTCGCCCCCACCCCTGCCCACCTGCGCCGGCTGAACTTCAACCGCACCCGCAAGCGCCGGTGCTCATCAGCCCCCAGCGCATCCAGTGGCACGCATTGGCTCTCCCCCAACCAGCACCCCGCCCGCACAAAGCGCAACACTACAAGCCCTGGCAACGCCACACTGTCCCGGCACAAGCGCACCGGCTGCCAGCCACGGGCACGGCTGAACACCTGCCAACCGCGCACATCACGGCGCAAGCCAACAACAGCATGTTCATGCGTCAGCAAAATACGTCGGGGAATGGCCCAGCCAGCGTGGGCAATACAGGTAGCGACAACAGCAAGGGCCAACCACCCGGGCAGCGGGCTCGCCCATACGGCGAACCACGCCAGTACCTGGCAACCCAGGTAGGCCGCCAGCAGCAGGCGCGAGCCTTGCCAGCGGCACTCGAAGCACTCACTTGGGCTGAACACGGTCCAGGATGATGCGGACCATGCGCTGCAGCTCCGGGTCTTCGGACTCGGTGCGCTCCATGAACCAGCCGAACATGTCCTGATCCTCGCAGCTCAACAGACGCACGTAGAGTTCGCGGTCGGTCTCGTTGAGCGTGGGGTAGACTTCCTGGGTGAAAGGCACCAGCAGTACGTCCAGTTCCAGCATGCCGCGGCGGCTGTGCCAGAAAAGCCGGTTGAGTTCAGTTTGTTCGACCATGGGGCCCTCCTCGAATGGCCCGCCAGTATACAGCCAGGCGAGCGAAGCGACACCGGGCGTTGGTCTAGTCACCTACCTATTTTGTTACCGGCGTTCTATGATGGCCGCCAGTCTTTAGCCACCGCGATGACCCATGGCCGATTCCGCTTTCTTCTGCCCCCTGTCCCACGAGGGCATCCTCGCCGTCCGCGGCTCCGATGCAGGCAAGTTCCTGCAGGGCCAGCTGACCTGCAACATCAACTACCTCAGCCAGGAACACGCCAGCCTCGGCGCCCGCTGCATGGTCAAGGGGCGCATGCAGTCGAGTTTCCGCATCCTGCCCGAAGGCAACGGCTACCTGCTGGCCATGGCCAGCGAGCTGCTCGACGCCCAGCTGGCAGACCTGAAGAAGTACGCCGTGTTCTCCAAGGCCACGCTGACCGATGAAAGCGCTGCCTGGGCACGCTTCGGCCTGCAAGGCGGCGATGCGGCGCTGCAGGCGCTGGGGCTCGATGTGCCTGCAGCAGCTGGCAGCACCGTGCGCCACGACGGGTTGATCGCCATTGCCGTGTCCGCTGGCCGCGTGGAGCTGTGGGTGCCTGCGGAGAACGCCGCCAGCATTCGCCAGGCGCTGGCCGCCGCATTGCCCGAAGGCAGCCTCAACGACTGGCTGCTGGGGCAGATTCGTGCCGGGATCGGCCAGGTCATGGGGCCGACCCGCGAGCTGTTCATCCCGCAGATGATCAACCTGCAGGCCGTGGACGGCGTCAGCTTCAAGAAAGGCTGCTACACCGGCCAGGAAATTGTTGCGCGCATGCAGTACCTGGGCAAGCTCAAGCGCCGCCAGTACCGCCTGGCACTGGACCAGCAGGCCATTCCGGCCCCGGGCGCCGAGATCTTCTCGCCCACCCATGGTTCGTCGGTCGGTGAAGTGGTCATGGCTGCCGGCAACGGCACAGGCTGCGAACTGCTCGCGGTGCTCAGCGCCGAAGCGGTGGAAGACGACAACCTGCACCTGGGCAGCCTTGAAGGCCCGCGCCTGCAGGTGCTGACCCTGCCCTACGAACTGGACCGCGACCGGGAAATCCAACGCTGACCAGCCTGCCCCGCCGACGTGGCGGGGCCGCACCACCACTGCGGTAGACACGCCCATGAACAAGCTGGCCGAGATGGTTCAAGCACAGTTGCTCGATGCCATCGAAAAGGATGACCTGGTCCTGCCGACCCTGCCCGAGGTTGCCTTGAGCATCCGCGAGGCAGCGGAAGACAGCGAGATCAGCGTAGCGGCCCTGAGCAAGGTGATCGGTCGCGATGCGGCCCTTTCAGCGCGCCTGATCAAGGTCGTCAACAGCCCGCTGCTGCGCGCGGCGGTCGAGGTCACCGACCTGCACACCGCCATCACGCGGCTGGGCATCAACTACAGCTGCAACCTGGCCATTGGCCTGGTGATCGAGCAGATTTTCCATGCCCGCGCGCCGGCGGTTGAGCAAAAACTGCGCGACATCTGGGCCAACAGCCTGGATGTGGCGGGTATCAGCTACGAAATCTGCCGCCGGTACACGCAACTCAAGCCCGACCAGGCCACCCTCGGCGGGCTGGTCAACCAGATTGGCGCGCTGCCGGTGCTGATCTATGCCGAAGAGCACAACGAACTGCTGTCCGACCCGGTGTGCCTGCATTATGTGATCGAGCAGATCCAGCCGGTGCTGGGCGACAAGATCCTCAAGGCCTGGGAGTTTCCGGAGCAACTGGTCAATCTGCCGAGCCAGGTACAGGACCTGGACCGACAGACCGGCAAGATCGACTACATCGACATCGTGCAGATCGCCCGCTGCATCAGCCAGCCCGGGCGCCACCGGCCGCTGGCGGCACTACCGGCATACCGCCACCTGGGCTTGCCGTTTGGTACCGAGCTGGAAGTGGATGAACTGATCGAGGCGCGGAGCATGTTGCGCTGACCGGTGTCAGCCTGTGCCGGCCTCTTCGCGGGTATAGCGCAGCCTTCAGCAGCGGCGCGGTCTCTGTGGGAGCGGGTTTACCCGCGAAAGGGCCGGTACAGGCAACACATCAATCCGCGATAAAACTCACCCGCACCCGCAACCCGCCCTTCGCACCGTCATGCAGGCTCACCTGCGCCAGGTGCGCCCGGCAGATCTCGCCAACGATCGCCAGGCCAAGCCCACTGCCCTGCGCACTGCGCCGGTAGAAGCGCTCGAACACCCGCTCACGCTCGGCCTCGGGAATCCCCGGCCCGTCGTCCTCCACCTCCAGCACCGCCGGCGCCAGCACCCGCAAGATCACGTTGCCGCCCGCCGGCGTATGGGCCAGGGCATTGTCCACCAGGTTGCTCAACAGCTCGTTGAGCAGCGTCGGCTCACCCTTCAGCCACACCGGCGCCTCGGCCTCCAGGGCCAGCGCTACCCCACGCTTGTGCGCCAGCGGTGCCATCGCCATGCCCAGCTCACGAGCCAACTGGCCCAGGTCCAGGCGCTGCGCGCCGCCTTCGGCAATCGCCCGGGCGCCGTTCTCGACCCGCGCCAGCGACAGCAACTGGTTGGCCAGGTGGGTCAGCCGATCAGTGCCCTGGGCCGCAGCCTCCAGCGTCTGCCGCCACTCCTGCGGCTCGGCCGAACGCAAGCCCAACTCGATCCGCGCCTTCAGCGCGGCCAGTGGTGTGCGCAACTCGTGGGCTGCATCGGCAATGAACTGCGCCTGGCGCTCGAACTGGCCGCGCAAACGCTCGGTGAAGTGGTTCAAAGCCCGCACCAGCGGGCTCAGCTCACGCTGCACCTGCACCACCGGCAAGGCCCGCAGGTCGTCCGGCTGGCGCTCTTCCACCGCGGTGCGCAGGCGCTCCAGCGGCCGCAACGCGGCACTCACGGCAAACCACACCATCACCAGCGCGCCCAGCGCCAGCATGCCCAGGCGCAGCAGGGTGTCGGCCATCAAACCACGGGCCATGCGTATCCGCGCTTCCTCGGTTTCGGCCACACGGATTTCCGCCATGCCGTTCATGTTCGGCTCGCTCACTGGCTTCAGCAGGCTGACCACGCGCACGTCCTGGCCCAGATAGGTGGCGTTGTAGAACCGCGCCAACGCCGGGTAGTCGTCGGTACGTGGCGTGCCCGGCGGCGGCGCTGGCAGGTTCTCGTAACCGGAAATCAGCCGCTGCTGGATGTCCAGCACCTGGTAGTAGATGCGCCCGGCACTGTCGTAGGCGAAGGTGTCCAGGGCCACGTAGGGCACATCCGCGCTCAGCGAACCATCCCGCTGGGACAGGCCGGCGGCAATGGTCCGCGCCGAGGCCAGCAGGGTCCGGTCGTAGGCAGTGTCGGCAGCCTCGCGACCGTTCCAGTAGGCGCTCAGGCCGCTGGCCAGCATCAGCACCACCAGCAGCAAGGCCAGGTTGCCGAGCAAGCGCCCGCGCAGGCTGCCGTTGTCACGCATCGCGGTGCTCGAGCAGGTAGCCCAGGCCACGAAAGGTGACAATGGCCACCGGCTGGCCGTCGAGCTTCTTGCGCAGGCGGTGGATGTAGATTTCGATGGCGTCGGGGCTGGCCTCTTCATCCAGGCCGAACACCTGGGCGGCCAGTTGCTCCTTGCTCATCACCCGGCCCGGACGGGCGATCAGCGCTTCCAGTACGCTTTGCTCGCGTGAGGTCAGGGTCAGGTTGTCGCCACCCAGCGTGAAGCGCCGGGTGTCCAGGTCGTACACCAGCGGCCCGCAGCGTTGCTGGCGCTCGCCACCGAGCACGCTGCGGCGCAGCAGGGCCTTGACCCGTGCTTCCAGCTCGGTCAGCTCGAACGGTTTGGCCAGGTAGTCGTCGGCGCCCAGGTTAAGGCCGTGGACCCGGTCCTTGACGTCGCTGCGTGCGGTCAGCATCAGCACCGGCAGGGTCTTGCCACGGCCACGCAAGCGCGCCAGTACCTCGAAGCCGTCCATGCGCGGCAAGCCGACATCCAGCACGGCCACGGCGTATTCCTCGCTGGCCAGGGCCAGGTCGGCGGCCACGCCGTCATGCAGCACATCAACGGTCAGGCCATGGCTCTTCAAGGCCTGGGCCACGCTTTCGGCCAGTTGCAGGTGGTCTTCGACCAGCAGCACACGCATCGGAATCTCCCTGCTCGGGTGGGACGGTGGCGCGGAGTGTACCGCTGTCGGCAGGCCTGTGAAGCCCCTGTCGACAAACCTTTCACGCTGAAAGGTTAGCGAAAGGTTGGTTACCTAGCATCGCACCACGGTCGCCCTTCGCGCCGAAAAAAGCACCAGCAAGGTGCAACGAATAAGAACAATAAACGGAGCCATCAGTGATGCTGTCATTGCAGCCGCAGGCGTTTGCGCCTACCCGTCCCTTTGCCGCACGCCCCTCCGCCATCGCCAGCGCCCTCGCGCTTGCCGGTGTCGCCCCGCTGAGCCAGGCCGCCTTCTTCGAAGACAGCACGGCCACCTTCGAAACCCGCAACATGTACTTCAACCGCGACTTCCGCGACGGCACCAGTGCGCAGCAATCCAAGCGCGACGAGTGGGCCCAGGGCTTCATGCTCAACTTCGAGTCTGGCTACACCGATGGCACCGTGGGCTTCGGCCTGGATGCGCTGGGCATGCTCGGCATCAAGCTCGACTCCAGCCCCGACCGCACCGACACCGGCCTGCTGCCGACCCACGATGACGGCAAGGCCGCCGACGAATACTCCAAGCTCGGCCTGACCGGCAAGGTGAAGGTGTCGCAGACCGAACTGAAGATCGGCACCCTGATCCCCGAACTGCCGACCCTGCAGCCCAACGACGGGCGCATCCTGCCGCAAACCTTCGAAGGTGGCCTGCTCACCTCGAAGGAGGTCAAGGGCCTGACCTTCACCGGCGGCCGACTGGACAAGGCCAAGGACCGCAACGACACCAACTGGGAAGACCTGGCCCTGAACAACAAGAACGGCCGTTTCGGTGGCTCGTTCAGCGCCGATAACCTGGACCTGGCCGGCCTCGACTACCAGTTCACCGATCGCATCACCGGCAGCTACCACTTTGCCCAGCTCGACGATATCTACCGCCAGCACTTCATCGGCATGGTCGCCACCCAGCCGTGGGGCCCGGGTACCTTCGGCGCCGACCTGCGCCTGGCCGTGAGTGACGACGCCGGCGCCGCCAAGGCCGGCAACATCGACAACACCACTGTCAACGGCATGCTCAGCTACGCCCTGGGCGGGCACAAGGTCAGCGCCGCCTGGCAGCAGCTGTCCGGCGACAGCGCCTTCCCGTACGTCGATGGTGCCGACCCGTACCTGGTCAACTTCGTCCAGATCAACGACTTCGCCGGCGCCGACGAGCGCTCCTGGCAAGCGCGCTACGACTACAACTTTGCCGCACTCGGCGTACCCGGCCTGACCTTCATGACCCGCTACATCAGCGGCGACAACGTCAGCCGCGCCGCCGGTGGCGAGGGCAAGGAGTGGGAGCGCAACACCGAACTGAAGTACGTGGTACAAAGCGGCCCGTTGAAGAACGTCGCCGTGCGCCTGCGCAACGCCACCTTCCGCTCCAACTTCGCCCGCGACGCGGACGAGGTACGGCTGCTGGTGAGCTACAGCGTGGCGCTGTGGTAACCCCATAGCGATAACTTGATAACAACAACGCTCACGGAGATTGACGATGACCTTTTCACTGCGCCGCCTCGTCCTCGCTACCGGCTGCCTGCTGCTGGCCGGCAACGCCCTCGCTGCCGAACCTAAACGCCCCGAATGCATTGCCCCCGCCTCGCCCGGTGGTGGCTTCGACCTGACCTGCAAGCTGGTACAAAGCGCCCTGGTGCAGGAGAAGATTCTCAGCAAGCCGATGCGCGTCACCTACATGCCCGGTGGTGTCGGCGCGGTGGCCTACAACGCCGTGGTCGCCCAGCGCCCGGCCGATGCCGGCACCCTGGTGGCCTGGTCCAGCGGCTCGTTGCTGAACCTGGCCCAGGGCAAGTTCGGCCGCTTCGACGAGAACGCCGTGAAATGGCTGGCCGCCGTCGGCACCAGCTACGGCGCCATCGCGGTGAAGAGCGACTCGCCCTACAAGACCCTCGACGACCTGGTCGCAGCGCTGAAAAAAGACCCGAGCAAGGTGGTGATCGGCTCTGGCGGCACCGTGGGTAGCCAGGACTGGATGCAGACGGCGCTGATCGCCAAGGCCGCCGGCATCAACCCGCGCGACCTGCGCTACGTGGCGCTGGAAGGCGGCGGCGAAATTGCCACGGCGTTGCTGGGCGGGCATATCCAGGTCGGCTCGACCGACATCTCCGACTCCATGCCACACATTCAGAGCGGCAACATGCGCATCCTCGCGGTGTTCTCGGAAAAGCGCCTGGACGAGCCCGAGATGAAAGACATCCCCACCGCCAAGGAACAGGGCTACGACATCGTCTGGCCAGTGGTGCGCGGCTTCTACCTGGGGCCAAAGGTGAGCGACGAGGATTACGCCTGGTGGAAGCAGTCGTTCGACAAGATGCTGGCCTCGGAAGACTTCGCCAAGCTGCGTGACCAGCGCGAGCTGTTCCCGTTCGCCATGACCGGCGAAGAGCTGGACGGCTATGTGAAGAAGCAAGTGGCTGACTACAAGGCGCTGGCCAGGGAATTTGGCCTGATCCAGTAACACTGGCCGGAGTCACCACAATCCCTGTGGGAGCGGCCTTGTGCCGCGATGGGCCGCACGGCGGCCCCTGTCTCAGCCGATGCGATGCTTCAGACAGATCGCAGTGGCAGGTTTGCGGCCGCTTCGCGCCCGATCGCGACGCAAGGCCGCTCCCACAGGATTTGCATCTCGCTTGAGCGATCCCAACGAGGACTCTCTGATGATCCTGCAACGCATCTTCGCCCTGGCCCTGCTGGCGGTGTGCGCCGCCCTGGCCGTGATGGCCTGGCCTTACCAGGCGGCGTTTTCCTATGAACCGGTGGGCCCGCGCGCCTATCCGCTGTTGATGCTCGGCCTGATGGGCCTGGGCCTGCTGTACCTGGCGTTCCGCCCCACGCCCATCGTGCGCAAGGACGACGAGCCGGAACTGGACCGTGAAACCCTGACCAAGATCGCCGCCTGCGTCGGCCTGCTGATCGTTTTCGCCAGCACCTTCGAAGCCCTGGGCTTCATCCTCAGCGCCATCCTGGTCGGCGTGCCCATGGCCCGCCTGTACGGCGGCCGCTGGCTGCACAGCTTCATCGTGGTGGCGGGCATGAGCCTGTTCCTCTACTGGCTGTTCGACCGCGTCATGGACGTGCCCCTGCCCCTTGGCCTGCTGAGCGCACTGGAGAACTGACACATGGATACCTTGAGCTACCTGGGCCAGGGCTTCGGCGTCGCCCTGTCCCCCTACAACCTGGTCACCGCCCTGTCCGGCACGCTGATCGGTACCGTGGTCGGCCTGCTGCCGGGCCTGGGCCCGATCAACGGCGTGGCCCTGCTGATCCCCATCGCCTTCGCCCTCGGCCTGCCGCCGGAATCGGCGCTGATCCTGCTGGCGGCGGTGTACCTGGGCTGCGAGTACGGCGGGCGCATCAGTTCGATCCTGCTCAACATCCCCGGCGAAGCCTCGACGGTAATGACCACCCTCGACGGCTACCCGATGGCCCGCAATGGCCTGGCGGGCGTCGCGCTGTCGCTGTCGGCCTGGAGTTCGTTCATCGGTGCGCTGATTGCCACCTGCGGCATGGTGCTGTTCGCCCCGCTGCTGGCGAAATGGGCAATCGCCTTCGGCCCGGCGGAGTACTTCGTGCTGATGGTGTTCGCCATCGTCGCCCTTGGCGGCATGGCCGGCGACAAGCCGTTGAAAACCTTCATTGCCGCACTGATCGGCCTGTTCCTGTCGGCAGTCGGTATCGATGCCAACAGTGGCGTGTACCGCTTCACCGGCGACAGCGTGCACCTGGCCGACGGCATCCAGTTCGTGGTGCTGGTGCTGGGCCTGTTCTCCATCAGCGAAATCCTCCTGCTGCTGGAAAAGACCCACCATGGCCACCAGGCGGTCAAGGCCACCGGGCGCATGCTGTTCAACCTCAAGGAAGCGGCGTCGGTGTTCATGGTCAATATCCGCTGCGGCCTGCTGGGCTTCATCATGGGTGTGCTGCCAGGTGCCGGTGCAACACTGGCGAGTGCCGTGGCCTACATGACCGAAAAACGCCTGGCAGGTGAAAAAGGCCAATTCGGCAAGGGCGACGCCCGTGGCCTGGCCGCCCCGGAAACCGCCATTGGCGCCTCCTGCTGCGGCGCCCTGGTACCGATGCTGACCCTGGGCGTACCCGGCTCGGGCACCACCGCGGTGATGATCGGCGCACTGACCCTGTACAACATCACCCCTGGCCCACTGTTGTTCGAACAGCAGCCAGACATCGTCTGGGGCCTGATCGCCTCGCTGTTCATCGCCAACATCATGCTGGTGATCCTCAACATCCCGATGATCCGCATCTTCACCCGCATCCTCGCCGTGCCGAACTGGGCGCTGGTGCCGGTGATCGCCATCATCACGGCGATCGGCGTGTATGCAGTGCATGCCACCACCTTCGACCTGTTCCTGATGGTCGGCATCGGCATCATGGGCTATATCCTGCGCAAGCTGGACTTCCCGCTGTCGCCGATTCTGCTCGGCTTCATCCTCGGAGGGCTGATGGAGCAGAACCTGCGCCGGGCGCTGTCGATCTCCAACGGCGAACTGGGCATCCTCTGGTCGAGCCCGATCAGCATGTCGGTGTGGGTACTGACCCTTTGCATGCTGACCCTGCCGCTGCTGCGCATCTGGCGCAAACGCAGCCTGCAGCGCCGGGCGATGGCCGATGCCTGATCGCTGGTTGCCGTTGTTTGTCGCAACCGGGCTGGTCGGCCTTGCTGGCGGTTTTGCCGCCAGCAAGGTCGGCTGGCCTTTGCCGTGGATGGTCGGCTCGCTGCTGGCGATCATCCTGGTACGCTGCCTGACACGCTGGCAGCTGCCGGAAATCCCCAATGGCCGCAAGTGCGGGCAGTGGATCATCGGCATCGGCATTGGCCTGCACTTCACCCCGGCGGTGATCGAGCAGGTGGCCAGCCATTTCGCGCTGATCTTCTTCGGCGCACTGTTCACCACCCTGTCCAGCGTGATCAGCGTATGGCTGCTGCGGCGCAGCGGTGAGGATCGTGCCACTGCGTTCTTCGCCAGCATGCCGGGCGGTTCGGGGGAGATGGTCAACCTTGGCGCGCGCAATGGCGCAGTGCTCAGCCAGGTGGCGGCGGCGCAGAGCCTGCGCGTACTGGCGGTGGTACTGTGCGTGCCGGCGCTGTTCAAGTTCCTGCTGGGTGACGGGGTGCCGTTGAATCACACCGGCAGCGTGAACTGGGGCTGGCTGGCATTGATTGCCCCGCTGGGCATTGCCGCTGCGTTGCTCTGGCAGCGTTTGCGCCAGCCCAACCCGTGGTTGTTCGGGCCATTGCTGGTGGCAGCGACGGTGAGCCTTGCCGGCAACCTGCAGATTGCCCTGCCCAATGGCGCCAGCCAGATCGGCCAGTGGCTGATCGGCAGCGGCCTGGCCTGCCACTTCAACCGGGCGTTCTTCCGCCGCGCACCCTGGTTCCTTGGGCGTACCCTGGTGGCTACGGCGTTGTGCATGGCGATTGCCGGCAGTGCGGCCTGGGTATTGAGCGTGATGAGCGGGCTGGATTTGCGTTCGCTGACGCTAGGGATGATGCCGGGCGGGATTGCCGAGATGAGCCTGACGGCAGAGACCCTGCAGCTGTCGGTGCCGCTGGTGACGGCACTGCAGGTGATGCGCTTGTTGTTCGTGCTGTTTCTGGCGGAGCCGTTGTTCCGGGTGTGGAATGCAACCCCGGAATGACTGTGACGGCCTCTTCGCGGGTAAACCCGCTCCCACAGGGACCACACAGGCCCTGAGGGTAGCGCTGTACCTGTGGGAGCGGGTTCACCCGCGAAGAAGGCGACGCGGTCTTTCAGGTGATCACAGCGGCGGCAATGCCCAGTTGATCGGCGCCAGCCCGCGCTGCTGGAGGAAACTGTTGGCCCGGCTGAAATGCCCGCACCCCAGGAACCCACGGTAAGCCGACAACGGCGACGGATGCACCGACTTCAGCACCAGGTGCTTGGTCCCGTCGATCAGCTTCTGCTTGCTTTGCGCATGCGAGCCCCACAACAGGAACACCACGTTCGGGCACTGCTCGCTGACCACCTGGATGACCCGGTCGGTAAAGAACTCCCACCCCTTCTTGGCATGCGACGCGGCATTGGCGCGCTCCACGGTCATGGTCGTGTTGAGCAACAGCACACCCTGCTCGGCCCAGCTCTGCAGGTAGCCATGATTGGCAATCGGGATGTTCAGGTCGCGCTGCAGCTCCTTGTAGATGTTGACCAGCGACGGTGGCGTGGCCACGCCCGGCTGCACCGAGAAGCACAGGCCATGGGCCTGGCCCGGCCCGTGGTAAGGGTCCTGACCGAGGATGACCACCTTCACCTGGTCCAGCGGCGTCGAGTTGAGGGCATTGAAGATCAACGGCCCTGGCGGGTAGATCTCTTTGCCGGCGGCGTATTCGCTGCGCAGGAACTCGCGCAGCTGATGCATGTAGGGCTGGTCGAATTCGGCGCGCAAGGCGGCCTTCCAGCTGGGTTCGAGTTTGATGCGATCGTCGTCAGTCATGGGGCCTTCCATAAACAATGGCGCGACACTAGGTAAGCCCTTCCCGCTTGTCAAACGATCCGACCGACGACCGGCATGTTCGGCCAGGCAAGCCATACTTGTGCGATGACTTGCGCGAGGTTGTCCATGGCCATTCATTGCGAGGTACTCACCGGCGCCGATGGCGCCCGCATCGGCATCGCCACCCTGGATGCGCCCAAGGCGCTCAATGCGCTGAACCTGCCGATGATCGAGGTATTGGGCGAACAGTTGCACGCCTGGGCTCGCGACCCGGGGATCGTCTGCGTACTGCTACGCGGCAACGGTGCCAAGGCCTTCTGCGCCGGCGGCGATGTGCGGGCGCTGGTGCAAGCCTGCCGCGACCACCCCGGCAGCGTGCCGCCGCTGGCCGCCACCTTCTTCGCCGCCGAATACCGCCTGGACTTTGCCCTGCATACCTATCCCAAGCCGCTGCTGTGCTGGGGCCATGGGCATGTGCTGGGCGGTGGCATGGGCCTGCTGCAGGGCGCCAATGTGCGCATCGTCACCCCCAGCAGTCGGCTGGCCATGCCGGAAATCAGCATCGGCCTGTACCCGGACGTGGGCGCCAGCTGGTTCCTTACCCGCCTGCCGGGCAAGCTGGGGTTGTTCCTCGCTCTGACGGGCGCGCCGATCAATGCCCACGACGCCCTTGACCTGGACCTGGCCGACCGCTTCCTGGGCGAACACCAGCAAGATGCGCTGATCGAGGAACTGCTGCAATTGAACTGGCAGGAACAGACCGCCCTGCAACTGAACAGCCTGCTCAAGGCCGAACAGCACCGCGCCTGCGCCGAGTTGCCTGAAGCCCAGTGGCTGCCGCGACGGCAGGTGATCGATCAGTTGCTTGACGTGGCCGATGCCGCCGCCGCCTGGCGCGCGCTGGAGGGGCTCAAGCACCACGACGACCCGCTGCTGGCAGATGCCGGCCAGCGGTTGCATGAAGGTTGCCCGCTGACCGCCCACCTGGTGTGGGAACAAATTCGCCGGGCACGGCACCTGTCGTTGGCGCAGGTGTTCCAGATGGAATACAGCATGAGCCTGAACTGTTGCCGCCACCCGGAATTCAGCGAAGGTGTGCGGGCGCGCTTGCTGGACAAGGACAACCAGCCGCGCTGGCACTGGCCCGATGTGGCGCAAGTGCCGGCGGCGGTGGTCGAGGCGCATTTTGCCAAGGTGTGGGAGGGGCGGCATCCGCTGGCGGATCTCGGGTAGCTTCGAGAGTCTGGGGCTGCTTTGCAGCCCATCGCGACACAAGGCCGCTCCCACAGGTACAGCGATGGTTTCCAATGCTGCGCCGTACCTGTGGGAGCGGCCTTGCGTCGCGAAAGGGGCGCAAAGCGCCCCCGGTTTTCAATTCACCTACCGCTGCCAGTTCCCCCCTTGCCCGTGCCCACGCCGCCCGTCCCAACGCCGGTCACCGTCCCCCCGCCCGTTGGAGTGCCAACGGTCATTCTGGTAGCGCTGGCTGCCACCGCGATAATCATGACGGTCCCGGTCGCGCCCATAGTCATACCGCTGGCGGTTGCCATAGTCATGGCGCGGGTTGCCATGCCACTGCTGCATCCGCGGCTGCGGATAAGACCGGTAATGAGGCGCTGGCGCCGAGCGGTAGTAGTAGCGCGGCGCCGGCTGATAGTAATAGCGCGGTTGCGGCGTCACGTAATAACGGTCATAGCGGTAATAATCCGGTGATACGTAACGGTCGGAATAGTAGTGGTCAGACCGGTAATAGCCCCCGCTCTCGTAGTACGGAACGCAGGCGGAAGTCATCAGCCCCAGCAGGGCGATCAACAGGATTCGATAGAACATGGCGGCCTCCTGGACCGCTGGAGTGCCCGAACAGCGGCGCTGGCGAGCGTCGATGTGAAATGCGATCATCGACATCGAATAAGACAGTGGCGCCGAAGTGCAGTGCCATTTCTGCAACAATTTGATACATGTGAGCGGCAGCCATGCATGACAACCAGCACTGCCCCGCCTGTGGAGCCCTCAACCAGTGCAGCCTGGCCGACCCGCGTCGGGCCACCCAGGCCTGCTGGTGCTTCGGCGTGAGCATCGACCCTGCCGTGCTCCAGGCCCTGCCCGCCGAGCTGCGCGACAAAGCCTGCCTGTGCCCGCGCTGCGCCGCCGTTGAAGAACAACTCCGCTCACCCGCTTCCCACTGACCGTTTGCCATGCGCCTCGACCGTTTCCTCGCCAACCTGCCCAACCACAACCGCCAGCAAGTCCGCTTGATGCTGGCGCAACGCCGCGTGCGGGTAGATGGCCAAGTGGTCAGTGACCCGCTGGCCGAGGTGCGCGAATTCAGCCGTGTGGAGCTTGACGACCAGTTGCTGCAGGCTGGCCGCCCGGCGCGCTACCTGATGCTGCACAAGCCCACGGGCTGTGTCAGCGCCACCCAGGACCCGCAACACCGCACCGTGCTCGACCTGCTGCCTGCCGCGTTGCGTGAGGACCTGCACATTGCCGGGCGCCTGGACTTCAACACCACCGGCCTGATGATCCTGACCAACGATGGCCAGTGGTCACGGCGGCTTACCCAGCCCGCGACCAAGCTGCCCAAGCACTACCTGGTGGAAACCGAGGACGAGATTGGCGAGCACTATGTGGCCAAGTTCCTCGAAGGTTTCTACTTCGCCTTCGAAAACCTCACCACCCTGCCCGCCCAGCTGGACATCCTGGGGCCGCGCCTGGCGCGGCTGGCAATCGTCGAAGGGCGATATCACCAGGTCAAGCGCATGTTCGGCCATTTCGACAACAAGGTAGTGGGGTTGCATCGCGAGAGCATGGGGGCGATCCGGCTGGACCCGGGGTTGGCGCCAGGGGCATTTCGTGAGCTCACGGCGGATGAAATAGCCACGGTCTAGTCAGCCTGTGCCCGCGAAGAGGCAGGAACAGACCGCACGGGGTGCGTCATACGACCGCCCAGCGGCAAAAGTCACATTTTCCCCCGAACGGCACTTGCGGGATTCCCCACCCACTGCTTGAATCCAAATCGTCAGTCTGCATGTGACTACCAAGTCACGATTGCGGTCGAAGACACCTTTTGTCGGCCACCCGGGGCCTCGATGCCTTGGGGCACGGCAAATTGCCCGCCAAAAACAATACCGTCGACGCACGTGCCAAGGATCGACACAGGGCCCCCCGGTTTCTCTTCAGGCAAATGCCTACCTGTCATAAAGAACGTGCACCCTAGGTGACGCGAATACCCTTTTTGCGCCAGGAGTCGATGACATGAGGCCAGAAATCGCTGTACTTGATATCCAAGGTCAGTATCGGGTTTACACGGAGTTCTATCGCGCGGATGCAGCCGAGAAAACGATCATCCTGATCAACGGCTCGCTGGCCACCACGGCCTCGTTCGCCCAGACGGTACGTAACCTGCACCCGCAGTTCAACGTAGTACTGTTCGACCAGCCATACGCGGGCAAGTCCAAGCCTCACAATCGCCAGGAACGCCTGATCAGCAAGGAGACCGAAGCACATATCCTCCTTGAGCTGATCGATCACTTCCAGGCAGACCACGTGATGTCGTTCTCGTGGGGTGGCGCAAGCACACTGCTGGCGCTGGCGCACCAGCCGCGGTACGTGAAGAAAGCGGTGGTAAGCTCGTTCTCGCCGGTGATCAACGAACCGATGCGCGATTACCTGGCCCGTGGCTGCCAGTACCTGGCCGCCTGCGACCGCTATCAGGTCGGCAACCTGGTCAACGACACCATCGGCAAGCACCTGCCATCACTGTTCAAGCGCTTCAACTACCGGCACGTCAGCAGCCTGGACAGCCACGAGTACGCGCAGATGCACTTCCACATCAACGAAGTGCTGCAGCACGACCTGGAACGGGCCCTGAACGGCGCGCGCAACATCGACATCCCGGTGCTGTTCATCAACGGCGACCGCGATGAATACACCACGGTCGAAGATGCCCGGCAGTTCAGCAAGCATGTGGGCAAGAGCCAGTTCAGCGTGATCCGTGACGCGGGCCACTTCCTCGACATGGAAAACAAGGCCGCCTGCGAGGACACCCGCAGCGTCTTGCTCGGCTTCCTCAAGCCGACCGTGCGCGAGCCTCGTCAACGCTACCAGCACGTACAACAGGGGCAGCATGCATTGGCCATCTGAGCGCATCGGCGCCCCGTAGGTGATACCCGCAGGCTATGGGGTGCCGACAAGCTTTTTTATAACTTGGGCTTCTAATTCGTGGAGGGTTCTGGTAAAAAGTGCAGCGCAGATGCGGGTATAGTTTAGTGGCAAAACGAAAGCTTCCCAAGCTTTAGTTGAGGGTTCGATTCCCTCTACCCGCTCCACATCGCATTACCGCATGGCGTTCCATTAACGTCATCGCTGTCAAAAGGAGCCTTGGCTCCTTTTTTCGTTTCTGCCCCCTCCGTTGACCTGTCCCATGGCCATTTGCCTGCCGATCCGCTTCAATGCGTGGATGGTTTCGTGAAACATTTCGAAAGGACGACGCATGTTTCTCTCCCGCTGGCTACCGGGCCTTGCCAACCTGCTGCACTACCGCCGCGAGTGGTTCCACGCCGACTTGCAGGCTGGCCTCTCGGTGGCGGCGATCCAGATTCCCATTGCCATCGCCTACGCGCAGATCGTCGGCCTGCCGCCGCAGTACGGCCTGTACGCCTGCGTGCTGCCGATGATGGTCTACGCCCTGATCGGCAGCTCACGCCAGCTGATGGTTGGCCCCGACGCCGCCACCTGCGCGATGATCGCCGGCGCCGTGGCGCCGTTGGCCATGGGCGAGCCGCACCGGATTGCCGAACTGTCGGTGATCGTCACCCTGCTGGTCGGGGTAATGCTGATCGCTGCCGGCGTGGCCCGGGCCGGGTTCATCGCCAGCTTCTTCTCGCGGCCGATCCTGATCGGCTATCTCAACGGCATCGGCCTGAGCCTGATCGCCGGGCAGTTGTCCAAGGTGGTGGGGTTCAAGATCGAGGGCGACGGCTTCATTCTCAGCCTGATCAACTTCCTCCAGCGCCTGGGCGAAATCCACTGGGCGACGCTGCTCATCGGCATCGCCGCACTGGGCCTGCTGATCTGGCTGCCACGGCGCTACCCGCGCCTGCCCGCGGCACTAACGGTAGTGGCGCTGTTCATGCTGCTGGTCGGCCTGTTCGGCCTCGATCGCTTCGGCGTCGCCATACTCGGTCCGGTACCTGCCGGCATCCCGCAGCTGGCCTGGCCACACAGTAACCTGGCAGAAATGAAAAGCCTGCTGCGCGATGCCCTGGGTATCGCCACCGTCAGCTTCTGCAGCGCCATGCTCACCGCACGCAGCTTTGCCGCCCGGCACGGCTACGCGATCAACGCCAACCACGAATTCGTCGCCCTGGGCGTAAGCAACCTGGCAGCCGGGGTTTCCCAAGGCTTTGCCATCAGCGGCGCCGACTCGCGCACCGCGGTCAACGACATGGTCGGTGGCAAAAGCCAGCTGGTGGGCATCATTGCTGCGCTGGTCATCGCCCTGATCCTGCTGTTCTTCACCGCACCGATGGCGTGGATCCCGCAGGCTGCGCTGGGCGCCGTGCTGCTGATGGCCGGCTGGGGGCTGATCGATATCAAGTCGCTTAGGCACATCCGCCGCCTGAGCCGCTTCGAGTTCTGGCTGTGCCTGCTGACCACGGTTGGCGTGCTGAGCCTGGGCGTGCTGCCCGGCATCGTGTTTGCCGTGACCCTGGCGATCCTGCGCCTGCTGTACAGCATCTACCAGCCCACCGACGCGGTACTGGGCTGGCTGCCGGGCACCGAAGGCCAGGTGGACATCCACAAACACAAGGATGCCCGTACCGTGCCAGGCCTGGTGGTATACCGCTTCGACGACGCGATCCTGTTCTTCAACGCCGACTACTTCAAGATGCGCCTGCTCGAAGCGGTGCAGAGCCAGGACCAGCCCAAGGCCGTGCTGTTCGACGCCGAAGCGGTAACCAGTATCGACGTCAGCGGCATCGCCGCCCTGCGCGAGGTACGCGACACCCTGGCGGCCCAGGGCATCTTCTTCGCCATCGCCCGCGCCCGCGGCACCTTCCTGCGCATGCTGGTGCGCTCGGGGATGGCAAGGGAGATGGAAGACAAACTGCTGTTCGGCTCGGTGCGGGCGGGCATCCGCGCGTATCGGCTGTGGCGTAACAGGAGTCGCAGTGTGAAGGTCGCTGAGCAAGGTTGAAGAGATGCATTGTTGCCACTGCCCCTGTCGCCGGCTAGCCAGCTCCCACAGGTACTGCCCTCGAATTCAGTGCAGTACCTGTGGGAGCGGGTTCACCCGCGAAGAGGCCGGCATTGCCGACACAAGGCCCTTGCCTGGATACAACCCTCGCACACCTTGCATGACATGCTAAAGTCGCCCCCGTTCCCGCTCCACCCAACGGACCCCAGCATGCCCGCACTCGACGCCACCCTCACCCCCTGGCCAGAACTCGCCGCCCTACACCCTTGCGACGCACTACTGCTGGGCAACGGCGCCAGCCGCGCGCTGTGGAAGCCGTTCGGTTACTTCTCGCTGTTCGAGGAAGCGCAACGCGCCGGTCGCAAGAAAGGCCTGGCCGTCAGCGACCAGGCATTGTTCAAGTCGCTGGGCACGGAACTGTTCGAGCCGGTACTCAGCACCCTCAACACCACAGTGCGCGCCAACGCCGCACTGGCCATCAACTCCACCGCGCCGCTGAACCGCTACTACTCGATCAAGGAAGCGCTGATCCACGCCGTACGCACGGTGCACCTGCCGTGGCCACTCATGCCGGCGGCCACCCTGGCAACCCTCAACCAGGCCCTGCGCGGCTACCGCAGCGTCTACACCAGCAACTATGACCTGCTGCTACCCTGGGCCGTGCAACACGCCCCGCACGGCTTCGCCGAACTGTTCGACGAGCAAGGTTTCTTCGACGTGCGCCGCACCAGCGGCGAAGGCACCCGGGTGCTGCACCTGCATGGTGGCCTGCACCTGCTGAAGCTGCCCGACGGCACCACCCGTCAACGCAGCGCCGACAGCGCCGAACTGCTCGATGGTTTTGCCGTGAACATCCCGGGCGAAGTGCCGCTGTTCGTCAACGAAGACCGCAGCGACGAGAAACTGCGCGCCATCCGCAACTCGGATTACCTGGGCTGGTGCCTGGGGCAACTGGCGCGGGAAAGCCAAGGGCTATGCCTGTTCGGGCAGCACCTGGACAGCAGTGACCAGCACCTGCTCGAAGCCATCCGGCTGGCCCGACCGACGCATCTGTCGATTGCCATAAGGCCGTTGAGCGAGGCATCGGTGATCAACCAGAAGCAGCATTTCATCGATCGCTTCGGGGATATGCCGGGGACAGCGCTGCATTTCTTTGATGCCGGTACGCATCCGTTGGGGCAAGCAGCGCTGGCTATTGAAGCACCGCTCACCCACAGGTGAAATGAACCCATCAGGGGCCGCTTTGCGGCCCATCAAGGCGCCGATGCCGTTGTCACCTGCACGGCCGGGCCAACTGCAATGGGCTCGGGCATCGCCACATCGCCGCCCATCTGGCGGATTTGCCGAATCTGCTGGACCCTGTTCAGGTTTTCCCAGGCGATGGGATAGTGCCCCGGCGACAACTCGATGGCGCTGCGGAAAAACTGCTCGGCCACATCCAGCTTGCCTTCCACCAGGCAGACATAGCCGACATCATTGCTGGCTTCGGCACGCTTTTCGACCTGTTCGAAGGCAGACACAGCCTCCTCATAGCGCCCCATGCGAGCCAGCAGCAACCCATAGTTGCGCCAAAGCGGTTTGTAGGTCCCGTCGTAGCTCACGCCACGTTTGTAGCGTAGCTCGGCATCGGCCCATTGCCCGGCCATGTAGTAGGAATACCCCAGGCTGTTCTGCACCAACGCCGAACGTGGATCGATGAGCTCGGCCAGGCGGTAGTACGTCTGCGCCTCGGCGAAGTTGTCGGCCAGATCCGCGAGCACCCCCAGCCCGTTGTAGGCCTTGAGCGGTGACTTGCTGTCGACCCTGAGCGCAGCCGCCCCTGTCTGGGTATTGGCCGGGTCCTTGGTGAAGCGCTGCTGATCCACGGCAACTGCCTTCAACAGCATCGCCTTGGCTTGCTCATGTTTACGCATGGACAGATTCAGCAGGCCCATTTCGGTCAGGGCATCGGGGTTTTCAGGTGCCTTGCCCAGCACCTCGGTGAAGGCCATCTCGGCCAGCTGGTTATTGCCGCGTTCGCGGTGGATACGGCCAACCCAGACCAGCGCCTCATAACGTTCGGGTGCCAGCTCAAGGACGCGCAAGTACTGGTACAGCGCCTGGTCCAGGTCACCGGCCTGGTAAGCCATTGCCGCCACCTGCATCGCCTGGTCGGGCGAGTTGCTTTGCGACTGCACCTGGTAGAGCACCGAATTGCCAGCGGAGTAGACAGAACGTACACCATTCAGGTCTGGCCCCGTGCTCTGGCAACCTGAGAGCACGGCTATCATCGTCAACAGCAAGCTGATCCTGTTCATGTCATGGCTTCCCGAACGTTTTAAGTATCCCGATGATCACCGGGCCGATGGCTACCAGAAAGAAGCTTGGCCACAGACAGAAAATTAGCGGAAAAACCAGCTTTGTCCCGATTTTCGCGCCCATTTCCTCGGCGGCCTGCATGCGCCGGTCACGAAACTCCTCGGCATAGATGCGCAAGGTAGCCGCTACGCTGGTACCGAAGCGGATGCTCTGGGCCAACAAGCTCACCAGGCCCTGGATGTCTTCCAGACCGGTGCGATCAGCCAGTTGCCTGAGCGCTTCGGTACTGGAAATGCCGGCGCGGATCTGCGCATTGACCAACGCCAGTTCCTCGGCCAGCTCGGCCTGGCTGACCGCCATTTCTTCGGCCACCCGCTCGATAGCCTGGGGTAACGCCAGGCCCGACTCCACGCACACCACCATCAGGTCCAGGGCGTCAGGAAAGGCCGCACGCAACCGCCCCTGCCGAGCCGTCTTGCGCTTGTCGACATACATTGCCGGCAATAGCCATCCGCTAGCAGCCCCCATGGCCACCACTCCCATGCCCGTCATCAGGGAAAGGTTCGGAACCAGTGGCAATACCAACAGCGAAACGCCTACCAGCAGCAACGGCAACAGCAAACGCACTGCCCAATACACCTGTACCGCCGACGCCGAACCATAACCCGCGTGGGTCAACAGGGTTCGAGTGGCTGACACCTGTCCATCCGTAGACGGGGTAACGCGCCGACCAACCCGCTCCAGTAGAAGCTGAAGGTTTCCTGGCGCCTCCCGCCCGGGCGCAGCGCTGGAGTGGTCACGCTTGATCAATGCAAGACGGCGTTGCAGCGGGCTCTGCAACCCCAGCACAAGCAACGTCACGGTGATGACCGCAATGACCGTGCTCATCCCGATCGCACCGACGATCAGCAGGCGTGCCAATGCCTCGTTGTCCGTCACCCCACTCAACAAACCGAGCAAATAGTCCATGACCGACGCCCCCATGCGAGAACTGCCTAAATCTGGATACGGATAATTTTACGAATCCAGAAAATCCCCACCAACATTGAGCCAAAAGCCCCCATGACCAACATTTGCCCAGTGGGATCCTTGATCAGTAACGTCAGGTAGTCCGGGCTCGTGATAATGATCGCTGCCGCCAACAGGAAGGGTATGGCCACCAACACCCAAGCCGACATACGCCCTTCGGCCGACATGGTCTTGACCTTGCGCTGAAAGCGGAAACGCCCGCGGATCAGGTTGCTCAGGCGCTCCAGTACTTCGGTCAGGTTGCCGCCGGTCTCTCGGTGAATGAGGATCGAGGTGACCAGCATCATCACCGTCATGCTGGGCATCCGCTCCAGCAGGCCAAGCATGGCCCGGCGCACATCATTTCCGTAGTTGATATCGGCGAAGGTCAGGCCGAATTCCTGCGCCACCGGCCCCTTGTGTTCCTCTGCCACCAGGCGCAGGGTTTCATTGAAGGGGTGTCCGGCGCGCAATGCCCGGCACATGGCCTCCAGCGCATCCGGCAAACCCTCTTCGAACTGGGCGAAACGCTTGCCACGGTCATGGGTGATTTTCAGCAGCGGCAGCCAGAACGCCACGAACGCAGCCGCCAGCGCCAACCACCAGTAAGGAAAGAACAGCCAGGCCAGCATCCCGGCAGCCGCTGCCAGCACGAGCCCCAACAGCAGTACCCGATAGGCCCGGTACTCATGCCCGGCCTGCTCGATCATTTGCGTCAGCGTCGCCATGAAGGGTAACTGCTCGAGCCACGCCTCCAGCGGCGACAAACGAGTCAGGTATTTCTGCCGCAACACGGTCTGCATGTTCGGCAGATGGCTTGCGCGCTCCAGGATCACCAGTCGGCTGCGGATACGTTTACGTACCTTGCCCGCCTCGCCGAACACCGGCACCACCAACCCTTGGCTGAGGAGAAACACGGCAATGAACACCATGCCGAGAAATATCAGGATGTATTCACCGGGTATCTGGCTCATGGCTGACGAGCCTCCATCCATTCAGGCCTGAACATCGTCAGCGGCAGTTCGATCCCGCGCTTGGCCAAGGCATCGCGAAAGGCCGGGACCATGCCACTCGGCCGGAAGTCGCCAAGCACCTGGCCCTGCTCGCCCACACCATTGCGGACAAAAGAGAAGATCTCGGTCATGGTGATGATTTCGCCTTCCATGCCGTTGATCTCCTGCACGCTTACCAACCGCCGCTTGCCGTCTTCCTGCCGCTCCAGCTGGATCACCACATCGATGGCCGATGCGATCTGCTGACGCATGGCCTTGATCGGGAACGTGGCGCCAGACATCAGGACCATGTTCTCGACCCGGCCCAATGCATCGCGCGCGGTGTTGGCGTGGATGGTAGTCAGTGAGCCATCGTGGCCGGTGTTCATCGCCGTCAGCATGTCCAGCGCCTCGGCACCACGCACCTCACCGATCACGATACGGTCCGGGCGCATCCGCAGGCTGTTGCGCACCAGCTCCCGCTGGCCCACCTCGCCGCGCCCCTCGATGTTCGCAGGCCGTGTTTCCAGGCGCACCACATGTGGCTGCTGCAGTTGCAGCTCGGCAGAGTCCTCGATGGTGACAATGCGCTCGTTGTGGGGAATGAAACTGGACAGCACATTGAGCATGGTGGTCTTGCCACAGCCGGTGCCGCCCGAGATCAGCACGTTCAGCCGGCCCCGCACGATCGCCTTGAGCAGCAACGCGATGGCCGGGGTCAGGGCGCCCGCCTGGATCAGGCTGTCGGTATTGAGCAGGTCCACCGCGAAACGGCGGATCGAGATACTTGGCCCATCGATGGCCAGCGGCGGGATGATCGCATTGACCCGTGAACCATCCTTGAGGCGGGCATCGACCAACGGCGAAGACTCGTCGATACGCCGGCCGAGGCTGGAGACGATGCGGTCGATAATGTTGAGCAGGTGCTGATCGTCGCGAAAACGCACATCGGTGCGCTGCAACTTGCCGAACCGCTCGACGTACACCGAGTCATGCCCGTTGACCAGAATGTCGGACACCGTGTGGTCGGCCAGCAGCGGCTCCAGCGGGCCAAGGCCAAGCACTTCATCGGTGATCTGCTTGATGATCAGCTGGCGGCTGGCGGAGCTCACCGGCGCCGAATGCTCATCGAGCAGACGTTGGCAGATATCGCGGATCTGCCGCACGGCCTCGGCCTGCTCGAGCGAGTCGAGCAAGGACAAGTCCATGACCTTGAGCAGTTGCTGATAGGTCTTCTCCCGCCACTCGGCTTCCACCTGGGTGACCTGGCTTCTGGTTTCAAAAAGAACGTCCGGCGCTGAATGCTCCCAGGCCATCAACGCCTCAGCCGGATCCTTCGCAGCGCCACCCTGCTTCGACGGCGTCGATGCCTCGGGGGTGACTGCCTGTTTGCGCAAACGGTTACGGAAATCGCTAAGCATGGTTCACCCCCGAAAAACACGCTTGAAGGCGCGTTTGAACAGTCCGCTGTCAGTGGCCACCTGCTTGCCAACCAGTTCCTCGGCCATCCCACGCAGCGCCTGGGTGATCGCCGACCGAGGTGCTTGCAGGCCTAATGGCACACCCGTGTTCTGACTCTGGTTGATGACGCTGAAGTCATTGGGCAGCTTCACGATATTGGTGCAGCGCATCGCCTCGCCGATATCCTTGAGGCTGACCGGTGCCGCCTTGTCGTAGCGGTTGACCACCACCTCCAGCTGATTGCCGCGTACGCCCAGGTCATCGCGCAGAATGCGCGCCAGGGAACTGGCGTCGCGCAGGTGGTTGACGCTCTGCTGCACCACGACGTACACCCGGTCCGCCTGCTCCAGCACTGACGCGGTGATGTGGTCGATCTGCCGTGGCAGGTCCGCCACGACCCAATCATAGTTGGCGCGCGCCAACTGCAGCAGCGCATCGAGCTGTTCGGCCTGGACATCCTGCGGCAAGCACAGCTCATTGGCGCGACTGCCAAGCACATGCAAGGACGGGCTGAAATGGCTGCAGAACCCGCGCAGTGCCACCCCGTCCATCTCTTTTATCTGCTGCAACACATCCAGTTGGGTGTGCGACTGCGCGACATCCAGGTGATGCGACACACTGCCAAACTGCAAGTCCAGGTCAAGCAACAGCGCGTTGCCCTTGAGGCTGAGCTGATGCGCCAGGTTACAAGCCAGTACCGTGCCGCCGGAGCCACCCTTGGCATTCATCACGGCGATCAGTTTCCCGGTTGCCGTACTGCTGGTCTGGGTCTCCATGACCATACGGTTCAAGGCTGCCATAAGCTCCGTGGCAACGATGGGTTCCGGCAGAAAATCGCGGGCACCGGCCTGCATTGCCAGGCGCATGCCTTCCCGATCGTCCAGCAGGCCGCACACCAACAGCGGCGGGCGTTCATGGGCCGGGCGTTGCAACAGGGCTGCCAGCTCCTCACGCCACAAGTGGCCAACGCGCAAGAGCAAGAAGTCGGGCTTCCGGTCCAGCCCGAAAAGCGGGTCGGAATGCCCATTGCTCACCTGGCGAACATTCACCTCCAGACCGGAGATGCGCTGACAGATTTCTTGCAACTGACGCAAGGCCAAGGCGTCAGAGCTGCTGATCAACAGACGCATCCCGGGCTTGATGGAGGTAGCGGATACGGAAGACTCCCTAAGATTCAGCATGGCGTGATCTCCGGTGCGACATCCGCCTCGGTATGACGCCCGAGGCTTTCGCGAGGTAAGGTCGCCTTGAATACTGGCAGGGTAATGGGCACCCCAAAACCTGGAATAAACAGGCTGAATTGAAAGTTCTGCAGGGTCAGCTGGACATAGCGGACAGCGGCAAACCCGGTGGCACTCACCAGATCACCGGGGTTGGCTACCAGCGCGCCGTTCTTGTCCAGGTAACGCAGGGTCAGGTCCCCGGTGTCCAAGTCGGCCAGCAGGGTACTGGCGCCACTGTCGCCGGCGCTGTTGAATATCGCCCGACGCAGCACTACCGGGTCGCTGATGTTGCAGACCGCTGCCAGACGTGCGCCACGCCGAACGGATTCATTCAGCACGTTCACGGTGTAGTACAACCGGCCTATTTCCAGCACCCCGAACAACAGCGTGAACAGCAATGCGCTGATGATCGCGAACTCTACGACGTAGACGCCTTCCTGCATGCCTCTGCGCTTCATCACAGTGCCCTCATCACGGTGGTGGCGACCAATGGGAAGTTCAGCGCCGTGCTGCCGCCAATAAAGGCAGGAATGCCGTTGGCGACCAGCGGGGAAAAGACAGAGCTGATGGTCACCTGCACGTGGTCGTTGGTGCCTGCCACCTTGGCCACCTGCACAGTGATGTTGGCCGGCATGCCGGTCAGGCTGCAGGGCGGCGCGGAAGGTGCACCGTACACCGCCACTTTCTTGGTCATGCACTCGAGATCAGCGCTCACCTCGACCTTGCCCAAGGTCGAGTTCCAGGCCTGGCTGGCGACGAAGCGCGCGGCATCACGGCTGCCTTGCAGCAGACTGTTGTACTGGTAAAGCATGCGGCCAAATTCGCCAAAGGCCAGCAAGGTCAGGAGCAACAGCGGCAGGGTGATGGTGAACTCGACGATTGCCACCCCTTGCTGGCGCTGCGCACGCTTGAGCCGGTGAAGTTCCATGACAGTTCCTCAGGAGTCGATGCTCGGTGTGCCACTGCCGTTGAGAAAGGTTTTGTACAGCTGGATGATCTGCGGGCCGGAATCGTCTTGCGGCGTGGGCCCAGGTACGTTGTCGCCTTCGCATTGCTTGACGAACTGGCCGAAGATCTGCGAATTCCCGCCCGAATTATCGGCCGGCTGCACTACATAGAAGCAACCGAAACCGAGGACCGGAATCGAGGATGCCCCCGCGTTCTTGCCCGAGCAGTTGCCCACTACGATCTTCAGTATCCGCCGCTCGAAAACTCCGTTTGACTGGCACCCCGTCCCCCCGCCGGCGACACATGCGGCGCTCTGAGCGGCATAATCGTTATAATCGAACAGCGACGTACCGCCAGCAGAGAGGTTGCCATTGCTCGAAGTGACAGGTTGGCCCTGATGCTCCAGTCGCGCCGGCGTGGTGCTGTCGTTGTACTTGATCTTCGGGTTGTCGTAGGTCGTCACCAGGTCGGGCGGATAGTCCGTCCCCTTGAACGACCCTGTGTAGTCGCCAAAGCGCGTATTCAAACCTTGAACGGAAGGGCCCACCGTGTTGCCTGGCTTGGTGTCGACGTTTTCCCCGACATTGCGGCAAACCGAGCCGCCGCCAGCCATGAGTTCGCCAACCTCCTTGCCGCCCGAGCCAAAATCGAGCAGCTGGAAATTGCCGGGGCCAATGGGGTCACTGTTCTTGGCGGCTGACTTCAAGACCTCCAGGTCACCGAAACGATAGCCCCAGAACATGCCCGCATCCGGGTTGTATTGAGCCGGGTTGCCACACACCAGCAGCGGCGCAAGATCGCATGGGCTGGTCGGGCTCGGCCCGGCGGTGGCAATCGCCGTCACGCTCTTGGCCCCCACGGTTCCCGTACCGATTGACTGGGCGAAGCTCCAGAAAAAACCCGCCAGTGAGTAATTCGATACCGAGACCCGCACATAAGTGGCATTGACCGGCCCCGGGAAGGAGAAAGGCCCATAGACATTGTCTGCCAGCTCCACCACGGCGAATGCTCCAGGGTTGCCGCCTATTGCCGTCAACAGTTCGTTGTTGCCTGCGGCCTTGGCATTTTCGTTCAGGGTGAAGAGCGCGGCGGCTCGCGCGGTACTGGCACTATTGCCAGAGCCCATCACCTGGCTCAGGGTCTTTGCGCCACTCAGGGCGGCAGCGTCCACAGCATTCTGCAAGCGTGTCTTGTTCAACAGCATGTGGCCCCCGTCGAGCACCAACGCTGCCATCATCAATATCGCTACCAGAGCGATCACGATCATGACAGTCACTGCCCCCCGCTGTTGGCCTGGCCGCGCGGTGAACATCCGTTGAGCTCGAGGAGACATGGTCACACCCTCAATCAGCGAGTTGAATCAGTGACTTGGATCTGGATCGGCTGACCGACCTGCTGCGCATCGCCAGTCGCCCCCCGATAACCATTGATCACATTCTCCAGCAATGGCCCATCGGCGCCGGCGGCAGGCAGTTCGGTGCCTGGGTTGGCGGCCACTTGCTTGTCGGCAATCTGCTGGTAGGTGGTCTGGTAGACGCTGTAGCCCAACGGACCAACGCGCCCTTCGTCATACGTCATGCAGCCGGACAACCCCGATACAAGCGCGCAACCCACGATCATGCTTTTCATGCTGGTTCTCTCCGATCAGTTCACATCATGGCCAAAGTTGCCACCGCTGACCCCGAGGCTGACGGGCACCGCGCGCCCAGGCTCACTGCCCTTGGTCTTGCCGAGCAGGTAGAAGTCCAGGTCACTGGGCTCGACGAACTTCTCGGTGGGCAGGCGCACCGCCTTGGCATCCACAGGCTTGGCGAGGTGCGGCGTCACCAGGATCACCAGTTCGGTTTCACCGTTGATGAACGATTGGCTGCGGAACAGGTGCCCGAGTATCGGCAGGTCCCCCAGCCCTGGGAAACGGCTGACGAAATCGCGGGTGTTCTCACTGATCAAGCCGGCAATGGCGATGGTCTGGCCATTGCCAAGTTCGACCGTGGACTCGGCACTGCGCTTGGTCAGCGACGGAATGACCTGGGTAACACCATCGCCCAGGACACTGCTCAGGCCCGTGTCCAGCACCAGCGAGTTGACGTTGGAAAGCTCGCTCACCGAGACATTCAGGTTGAGGTTGATGCGCCCGGAGTCGAGCACCACCGGCAGGAACTTCACCCCGACCCCGAATTCCTTGTATTCGACGGTGATGCCGTCATCCTCGGTGATCGGCACCGGGAACTCGCCACCTGAAATGAACTCCGCCTGCTGGCCGGTCAGCGTGGTGAGGGTGGGTTCAGCCAGCACTTTGGCCGAACCATTGTCCTTGGACGCCTCCAGCACCACGTTGAAGAGGAAATCGTCGGACAGGAACTGGGCGAACAACCCTTTGCCGCCACCAATCAACGAACCAGGCGAAAGGATCGACCCGCCACCGGGAGTCAGGCCCAGCCCTTGACCATTGTTGAACCCGCCACCGCTCCAGTTGCCGGAGGTGCCAAGGGCATTGAAGCGCACGTTGAGGTTCTTGATCAGGCTGCGCTGCATCTCCGCCACCTTGACTTCCAGCATTACCTGCTGGCTGCCACCGACACTGAGCAGGTTGATCACCTCCAGCGACTGGGTCGGCGTCGCCTCAGCAGCTTCACCCTTGCCTTGCACCACGCTGGCGGTTTGCGCGGCATAGGTCTTGGCAACCTTCATCGCCGTGTCCATGGCGGCAGCGCTGCGCACCTGGCCACGCAGCACCAGCGCGCCCTGGGCACTGAACACCTCGATGTTTTCCTCGGGCAGCAGCTGGTGCAGTTTGGTCTTGAGCCCGGTGAGGTCATGCACGACCTCCACATCCAGGGTCTCGATCAAGCGGTTGTTGCTGTCCCAAAGCAACACGTTGGTAGTGCCCAGAGAACGGCCGAGCAGGTAGAGCTGGGTCGGGCTGGTGATGAGGATGTCGGCAATATCCGGGTTGCCGACCGAGATTTTCCTGACCGGTGTACGAGCGCTGATCGTCCGCGACTTGTAGATGGGTACCTGGATCATGTTGGTATTGGCCGCCGGCATGGCGCTGTATCCCGCCCCCGGTCCTTCAGCCTGCGCCACGCCAGCGAACAGCAGCTGCGTACCCAGCCCACACAACAGGTACAGCCCTAGTCTCTGCAAAGTATTCATTGACTACTCCCTGCGAGGTGATCTTGTTCCTGCCGAAGGTTAGCTATTCGGAAGCCAGCTGCCTTAAAACCTTGCTTTTGCTATCTCGACTTCAGTCCCGCGGATGATGGTGACCGCGCCAACGCCACTGCTGCGATTCACCACCGGTTTTGGTTGCGGCCTGGCGGCTGGCGGCGCGGCCTTGGCCGGCTCGACAGTGGCAACGACTGGTGGCTGCTTCTGAGCGTCCAGCGGGTTGCGCAGGGCCAGTTGCAACCTCCCTTCCGATTGCGCCTTGACCAGGACCTCGGCCTCTTTGGCCGACATTTCCAGGGTCACGGCACGCACCACCACCGGTTGCGTCTTGTCCGTCCCCGCGGTCTGGTCCACGGCCAACACCCGCAAGTCCTGGAGGATGGTCGTGGACTCTGCTTCATTACTGCTGCCATTGCTTTGCCTGGTCGCCAGTACATCGACCCGGTTACCCGGCAAGAGGAAGCCCCCCACCCCGACCACGTCATCGACACGCACCGAAATGGCACGTTTGTCAGGAGCGATCAACGAAGCCAGGGTACTGCCACCCAGGTGCTCGGCCAGGCGTGCGCTGCGCAGGACATCGCCGCGCAGCAGGGCGAAGGTGGCGATCTTGCCCAGCACCTTTTCGTTGCTGTCGAAGGCATCATCAGGTACCGCATCCTTGGGCATGCGCACGATGGCAACCTGCTGGGCCTCGATCATCTGCCCGAACGGGATCTCCACCGTGGCGACCACCACGTTCTTCATGTTGTCATCCGGGGTGGTGTTGAGCCGCCCATTGAGCCAGTTGTTGGCCATCCAGGCGGCACCAAGCCCCAGGGTCAGGGAAACAGCAATCAGGGTAAGCGTACGGGCGCTCATGTCTGCAACTCCTTATCCGAGGAAGTCGATCTGAACGAAGTAGCTGTGCCAGGCCCATTCCAGCTCCTGCGGCGACAGCGGACCATCGCCGCCCTGGTATCGCTGGCGGTCGAGCGCCATGCTCAGCAGGTCGCGAGGGTGGCATGGCACCAGCGGCACGCCTTCGGCCTCGTACAGCGTCTGTAGCGCATAGCGCAACAGCGACGGATCGTAAGCCAGGCCCAGGCGTTCGCATTCCTGGCGCCAGATGCGTTCGTACTCATCGACTTTCAGGTAGCTGAACTGCAGCTTGTAGCCAATGCGCCGCAAGAAAGCCTCGTCAGCCAGCTCCAGCGGGTTGAGGTTGGTGGAGAACACCAGCACCAGATCGAACGGCAGCTCGCAATGACGCCCGCCGCCAAGGTTGAGGAAGTCGCGCTTCTCTTCCATCGGCACGATCCAGCGGTTGAGCAGTTCGGCCGGGGCCATGCGCTGGCGCCCCATGTCGTCGATGATGAACAGGCCATTGCTGGCCTTGAGCTGCAGGGAGGCCTGGTACTGACGGGTAATGGGATCGAAACGGACATCCAGTTGCTCCATGCCCAGTTCACCGCCGGTGATAACGACCGGGCGCTTACATCGCACCAGCCGGCGATCGATTCCTTCGTTGAGCAACAGGCTGTTCGGTTGGCTCTCTTCCTCCAGGCGCTGATGCACCTGGGGGTCATACACCTCGATGACCGACTCGTTGATCTCTATGGCATGAGGGACCCAGATGTATTCGGCGAACAGGCGAATCAACCGGCTGCTGACGTAGGTCTTGCCGGTGCCTGCGGGGCCGTAAATCATGATTGCGCGCCCGGAGTTCAGCGCTACGCCCAGTTGATCGAGCATGCTCTCCGAAAGCACGACACCGGTGAAGGCCGTATGCATGTCCTGCGTAGTGATGCGTCCATGGTGAATGGTCTGCAGCTTGAGCAGGTCACGGTAGGCACTTACCGGGAAGGGCGCCGCGCCGATGTAGCCGCTGCGCGCCAGTGCATCACGGGCGGTACCGCGACCACGTTCGGTCAAGCCGTAGCGCAGCACCTGCCCCCCCGTTTGCACACCGACCTGGCCCAGTACTTCGACGCGGCCATCCTTGCGCAGAAAGGCCAGCACTTCTTCCACCACCGCACCGGTCAGCGCCAGGCGCTCCACCAGACGCGACAGGTCCAGCGTACCGGCGTCATGCAGGTGCTTGCACAACAAATCACCGAGAAAGCTTTCTGCCAGGCCAGTCTCGCGAACCGTACGTGGCTGAGGTGCCAGGCCCTGCACTGCGTCCTTGGCACAGGCGCAGGCACCACTGTCTCTGAGTGCGTACATTGTTAGCCTCCCAGGCTATAGGCCAAGCGGTTGCCAATAAAGGCTGACAAGGGTTCCGGACAGGATCGCGACTGAATAAGGGAACGGTTTACCTGCCACCTCATCCGCCTTCGGCGCAAAATAGGCCTGCGCAGTCAAGATCAACCAGTAGCGTTCTAACGTCTGTTTCAACTGTCCGCGCAGGAGCACTATCAACATCCCGCACACGCCACCGGCGATCAGGCTAAAAAGTGCTGCTGAAAGTGCGTCAGGCGGTGTAAGAAAACTACCGACCATGGCCATAAGTTTGACGTCGCCGGCTGCCATGCCCCCCAGCGCGTACATCGGAATAAACACGGCAAATCCGATAAACATACCCAGTACGCCATAACCTAGCCCGGTAAGTTCTGCGGAATAAACCTGGCCTGCCAACCCCAACCCCAACCCCAGCAAGACCAGAAAGTTGGGAATGCGGTGGTTACGAAGATCCCCGACCACCGCAATACCCAGCAGCCCTAGCAGCACGACAATGGCGAACAGAGACTCTGCTGACATTGCTGCATCCCCCTTGGGGCTTAGTTAAGAATGAGTTCAAGGGGCAGCGGTGCCTCCAAGCGCAGTGATCAGCCCGTTGATTTTCCCCTTGACCGCGGTTCCCAAGTTGGTGAACGCAGTAATAAGGGCGAGGGCAACCAACCCACCTGCTACCGCATATTCCACGACGGTCAGGCCATCTTCATCTTTGACGAACTTCATCAACGAAGCCTTGAAAGTTTGCATATTCATTTCGCTCACCTCGCTAAGGACATTATTTTTATTCCCAGGCAGTGGTGTTTTGCACTACCTGTTGGGAATCCTAGTCAGAGGGTGACAGTGGTGGTTAGGAGATTTTTGCGAATCGCTAGGACTTTTTTGCGGCCATTTGCCAGCATCGAAAAAAGTGACAGGCCACCAGGGAAACAAGCGGGAAAGGATAATGTGAGAAGCACTTTCGAACGCATTTGCACTCGATTCAGCGTAAGCGTACGGCCCACTCAGTCAAAGGCGACAAGCGGTCGTTCTGGCCAAACACCAACAAAAATCCGCAGCCCGTCTAACATCAGGGCTTTAGACAACACATAGAACGCAATAGACAAAAACTAGCTAGCCTAATAACCAAATCAATCGGCGAGCTGATGGCATGTTGTCAATACTGCAGCACGTAGGGACACCCTCAGGAGCAGGTTAAGTCATGATGTCTAACCCGGGCAAAAAGCCCCTGTTGTTGTGGTTCGATCTGACACGTGATCGCTCCACCGAAGCCTTGATGGCACAGTTCAGTCATGTCTGCGATTGCAAGCTGGCAAAGACGGTCGCGCATTCCGAACGTCAGCAGGCAGACATGATCTGCATGCATTTCGATCGTCCCGACACCCTGAACCTCAACCTGCTCCTTGAGGTAAAACGCAGCTCGCCTGCCATCCCGATCACCATGCTCACAGTGCAGCACTCCGAAGAACTGGCCGTCTGGGCCATGCGTTCGCGTGTCTGGGAATATCTGGTATTGCCGCTTACAGCCAGCGAGATGAGTCGCTACCTCGGCGTCCTGAAGCAGCTTTGCGAAGTCCGCCGCACTATCAAGAGTCAGGGCAATTCGCAGCAGATCGACCATCTGCCGTCGCTGCCCGACAGCATTCGCCTGACTGGCGAACACCACAAGCACCAGGCGCTCAGCAAGGTGATGCCGTACATCGACCAGCATTTTCGCGAATGCATCGATCAAAAGGACCTGGCGCAGCGCTGCGGAATGACTACCGCTCGCTTCAGCCGCCTGTTCAAGGAGGTCAACGGCGTGGGGTTTCTGGATTACATCCTGAGCAAGCGCATGAACCTGGCCATGGACCTGCTGGTCAACAGCCAGATGCCGATTACCAGCATCGGCTATGAGGCAGGTTTCAAGGACCCGTCCTACTTCGCCCGCGCCTTCAAGCAGGTCAGCAACTGCACGCCCAGCGAATATCGGCAGGCCCGTCAGCCTGGAGCATCAGCCAGCGAAGCCGAGCCCCTGAAAGGTGCAAATGCGTCCGTGCCGGATAACGTGTTACCGAGTGCTGCGCTTCACAAGAGCCGCTGATAAATCATTTGCCCAAGGCTCACTCTGCTGAGAAGCAATGGCGCCAGCCTGGCGTTATGGAAGCCGTTTGGCTATTCACCAAACGCGCGTCCGGTGCACCTGTCGATTGCCATCCGGCCGTTGAGCGAGGCTTCGGTGGTCAACCAGAAGCAGCACTTTGTCGAGCGACTCAGGAGCTTGTGGGGGCCAGCGCTGCATTGACGATCACAGGGCATGCCGATCAGGGCGTTGAAATAATCCATCGCTCTCAAGAGGTCGAGGAATGCATCTATACGACTACAGGTAGAGAACTGAGAGTTCAAGACAAACTCAAGCTCCATAACCAAAAGATAACGAAGCCTGTGATCGCACCTACGAATGCAAAAACACAACCCACTTAAGAACAAAGAACTTTCCTACAGCTTTAAAAGAAACTTCCGTAGGAATAACACCGCCCACCAGCACTTAACTACCCCCAGAAACAAACACCCTAAAAAACCTGTTGACTTCAGCAAAAAAACAGTGATGTCATTATTGCACGAAATGGACCTCAAAAAACAAAGGCCAAACAGGGACAAACTCAATGTCATCCATGCATCTTTCTACCCTAACAAAAAGCTCACGCCTCTTCGTGCCGAACTTTAAATACCCTAGAAAAACCATCAGGACCTACCACCACTACCCATAACAACAATAATATTCAACACAAAATTAGCTACCTTCCACACCTTATCCATCAGTACGACATTGGCCACTCACTCGCTTGCTTATAGGTGTACACATGCCCAAAAACAACAGGAAAAGTCTCTTCAAAAACACGATATCAATGCAGGAGTTTGGACATAAATTTATCGAATCATTACCCAGCCACTTGCAAAACCTGAAAATACCTGGACGACAACTCAGCATAGACCATAGAAGAAAACCTCTACTCGCCAAGATTGAGGACATACCTGCAATTCAAAAAGCAATGATCGAAGTGCTCAACCATCCCATCACGCAGGACTCTCACCACCTTACCGAAAGTGCCTTTCAACTCTTTCTAGAAAAGAAAAATACTGACATAGGAGTTTTAAAGTTCTTCAACGGATGGAATGAGACACATAAAACGACAAGCTTGGTCTCCGCAAAGGTCATCATGCGATTGTCGAATGACACCCTATCCCTACCGCTGGAGAAGCAAAGTGGTCATTGCATCGTCATGGCCCACATGCACGAAGTTGCAAAAGATGATTTCGGCTTAGGACATGAGGGACATGATGGAATGTACCCGAACATGACAGGCGCCTTCAGCGCAACCGACTGGAGTCAAGACCGATTCTCTGTAAAGCAGTGTAACGATTTCTCCGGTTTCCTCTACAGCGTTGGCGTAGCAGGGAATAAACTTCCGATGAATTCTATCGAATATATGCAATCCATGATGAATGCCATGATGGTCTCCATCGCATCTGAACTCTGGAATGGACGCGAGTACAATTTTCTCGCCCAACACATTGAAGATAAACTTTTGGCTATCAACCCGTCACTTGGTTCAAATACCAATGATCTAAGAAACGCAAAAGGCTATGTACTCAGCCATTCCGGCGAAGTCGAGAACAAGCATGGTCTGCATGCCTTGGCCGCTGCGCAAGCGTATGGCCGGGTTACAGGACTGACCTTTGACCCAGTTCGACTGCAGACGATCATGCTTGATTACAACCAACGTGTTGGCAAGGCGTTTTATAACCTTCGCGAGGTCTTGAGCCAAATTAACTGACCGATTTGATCGGCCACACGCCTGACTGCCGTATCAAAAAGCCGATAGATCTCCACTCATAAACCTGGTGTCACCCATGGAATTCGAGCACGCTCTGATCACTCTGGGCCTTTTCGCTTTTTGCGGCGGATTAATTGATGCAGCAGTAGGTGGCGGAGGGCTTGTGCAAGTCCCCGCCCTCCTTCACGCACTGCCAAACCACAGTTTGGCCACCGTATTTGGCACTAACAAAGTCGCTGTTTTCGCGGGTAACATTTTCTCCACCCTGAGCTATGCGAAACGAATCAAGATCGTATGGCGACTGATGCTACCGACAGCACTTTCTGCGTTTGTCTTTGCATTCCTGGGCGCCTACTCCGTCTCGCTGGCGCCCAAAGCCTTGATGGAGTACATTGTCTTCGTCGTTCTGGTAGCAATGGCAATTTATACATTCATCAAGAAAGACCTTGGGCAAACCCATACATCTATACAATGCGGCAAGAAAGAAATCGTACTGGGTATTTTCTTTGGTGGCACCATCGGCTTCTACGATGGTATCTTTGGACCCGGCAGTGGCAGCTTGCTGCTGTTCATTTTCGTCAAATATTTTGGTTTCGACTTCCTGAACGCATCGGCCTCTGCAAAGTTGGTCAACCTGGGTACATTTACTGCGGCACTGCTTTTCTTCATCCCCTCCGGCCATGTGCTATGGACAATCGGTGGTGTGGTGGCTGCCTGCAATGTTGCAGGTTCGTTGACGGGTACTTTCCTGGCATTACGTTACGGAAGCCGGTTTATCCGCACCTTCTTTTTAATCCTCTTGATCTTTCTGATTGGAAGAATGGGCGTTTCGCTATTCCTGTAGGAGTACGCCAAGCCCTTTGGGAGCGCTGTGGGAGCGGGCATGCCCGCGAAGAATACAACGCGGAGGCTGGCACCGGCTTCGCCGGTGTTCGCGGGCACGCCCGCTCCCACAGAGGCACGCGTGAGCAGGTCAAACGGTGGCAACAATCAGAGCAACCCATCCGCCCGCAACAACGTTTCCAGGCAATGCTCCTGCACCCCATAGAACGCCTTGAGCTGGGCAATCTTCTCCAGCAACGCCCCGTTGTCCCCTGCCTGGCGCCGCTTCACCGCAAGAATCATCTTGTTCTTGTTGGTGTGCTCCAGCGAGATGAACTCGAACACCTTGGTCTCGTACCCGCAGGCTTCCAGGTACAGCGCGCGCAGGCTGTCGGTCAACATCTCGGCCTGCTGGCCCAGGTGCAGGCCGTACTGCAGCATCGGTTGCAACAACCCCGGGCTGTGCAGTTGCGGGCGGATCTGCTTGTGGCAGCACGGCGAGCACATGATGATCGCGGCGTTGCAGCGGATGCCGGTGTGGATGGCGTAGTCGGTGGCGATGTCACAGGCATGCAGGGCGATCATCACCTCGATGGCCTCGGGCACCACGCTACGCACGTCGCCACACTGGAATTCCAGGCCTGGGTGTTCCAGGCGCGAGGCGGCGGCGTTGCACAGGTCGACCATGTCCTGGCGCAACTCGACGCCGGTTACCTGCGCTTCGCGGCCCAGGCTGTTGCGCAGGTAGTCATGCATGGCAAAGGTCAGGTAGCCCTTGCCCGAGCCGAAGTCGGCCACCCGCAGCGCCTGCTCCACCGGCACCGGGGCGCTGGCCAGGGCGTGGTCGAAGACTTCGATGAACTTGTTGATCTGCTTCCACTTGCGCGACATGGACGGGATCAGCGCGCCTTGTGCGTCAGTTACGCCGAGGTCACGCAGGAACGGCCGTGACAGCTCCAGGTAGCGCTTCTTCTCGCGGTCATGGCCACTGCTGGTGGCAGCTTCACGCGGGGCCTGTGCGCCGTGGCGCTGGAGCATGGGCTTGCCCTTCTTGCTGAAGGTCAGCTGCACTTCACCGTCGGCGTCGAACAGGTGCGCGTTGCGGAAGCTGTCCGGCAGCAGCTCGGTGACCAGCGCCTGGGCCTGGTCCAGCGCCAGGTTGCGGGTGATGTCGCGGGTCTGGTGGCGGTAGACCAGCGACAGGCACGGCTGGCCCTTGACCTGCAACGGCTTGGCGATGATCCGTTGCAAGGTCTGGTCGGCACCGACATGGCGCGCCAGCACCAGTTTGACCAAGGTATTGCCATGCAAGGCGGCTTTCAGCAGGTCGAGAAACTGGGTGCGCGCATCCGGCGCGGATGGGGCAGAAGAACTGGCGGACATGGAGAAACGGTGCCTCGGATAGCGGGGAGCGCTTGGCGCAATGCACACATTCTACAGGGTGGCTAACTTCCTGTGGGAGATCGCCCAGTCCTTTGGGCTGCGCTGTCGCGTAGAGAGCTGAATTCGCAAGCGGCCCGCGTACCCTGTGTGCATGGCACCGGCTGCGCCGGTGTTCGCGGCTAAAGCCGCTCCCACAGAATCCCCGCTAATTCAATGAGTTATGTACAATTCTGTGGGAGCGGGCTTGCCCGCTCCCACAGGGGAAGCATCAAGCCATCGGACGCCGACTCAATCGAGAATCACCAGCCGGTTGGGCAACTCGTTACGCGCATGGGTAGGTGGCACGTGCTCGCTGAGCAGCTCGCCGCACGCCTCGATGCACTCGACAAACCCCTGCAAGGTGCGGCCCTGGCGTACCTGTTCGGCAAAGCGGGCGACGATGGCCGCGCGGGCGGAGGCATCCAGGTAGTGCTCGATGCCCCGGTCGACCAGGATCTCCACATGCCGCTCCGCCTCGCTGACGAAAATCAGTACGCCCGTGGCTCCAGCAGTACGCTGCAGGTTCTGCTCGCGAAACTGTTGGCGGGCCAGGCGCGAAGCGCGCCAGCGGCGCAATGCCCGGGGGATCAGCCAGCCGGCCAGGCGTGGGTTGCGCAGCAGCAGGCACAGGCCGACGAACAGCAGCACATTGGCCACCAGCAGGCCACGCACGCCGGGCCAGCCCAGCAGCCAGTGCATCAGGCACGGCACGGCCAGCGCCAGCACGGCGGCCCAGAACAAAGGCCAATAGGCGTAATCATCGGCACGGCGGGCCAGCACCGTCACCAGTTCGGCATCGGTGCGCCGCTCGGCACGGGCAATGGCTTCAGCGATCTGGCGCTGATGGTATTCGTCGAGGGGGGTCATGCCGTCGGTCTCTTGAGCGTTCTTATTGTTGTTGTCCCGGCATTCGGGGCTTCGTCCGCAGGCGACATATTCAGGCATAATCCGCCGCTGGAAGAAATGCCTGCAAATCGTACAACAATAGCCGCCTGAAAAACTCGGCCGCGCACGTATCACCGTGGATACGGCAGAGGCCCCATAACGGAATTGATGATGAAACTGTCTTTGCTGGGCCTGGCCATGGGCCTTGCCAGTCAGGCGGCCCTCGCCGCCCCCTCCGCCCCGCCCCTGCAGGACAAGCAGGCGTTCATCGACCATCTGATCAGCCAGATGACCGAAGCCGAGAAGATCGGCCAGCTGCGCCTGATCAGCATCGGGCCGGAAATGCCCAAGGATAAGATCCGCGAGGAAATTGCCGCCGGGCGCATCGGCGGTACCTTCAACTCACGCACGGCCCCCGAGAACCGCCCCATGCAGGACGCGGCGATGCGCAGCCGGCTGAAGATTCCGATGTTCTTCGCCTACGACACCGTTCACGGCGAGCGCACCATTTTCCCGATCGGTCTGGGCATGGCCGCGACCTGGGACATGGACGCCGTTGCCAAAGTCGGCCGCACCGCTGCCATCGAAGCTGCTGCCGACGCCCTGGACATGACCTTCGCACCGATGGTCGATATCGCCCGCGACCCGCGCTGGGGCCGCACCAGTGAAGGCTTCGGTGAAGACACCTACCTGACCTCGAAGATCGGCCAGGTGATGGTCCGCTCGTTCCAGGGCAGCAGCCCGGCCAACCCCGACAGCATCATGGCCATCGTCAAGCACTTCGCCCTGTATGGCGCGGTGGAAGGCGGGCGCGACTACAACACGGTCGATATGAGCCTGCCGAAAATGTACAACGACTACCTGCCGCCCTACCGCGCCGCACTCGACGCGGGTGCCGGCGGGGTGATGGTGGCGTTGAACTCGATCAACGGCGTGCCGGCCACCTCCAACACCTGGCTGATGAATGACCTGCTGCGCAAGGAGTGGGGCTTCAAGGGCGTGACCATCAGCGACCACGGCGCCATCCAGGAACTGATCCGCCATGGCGTCGCCCGCGACGGCCGCGAAGCCGCCAAGCTGGCGATCAAGGCCGGCATCGACATGAGCATGAATGACACCCTGTACGGCGAAGAGCTGCCAGGCCTGCTGAAGTCCGGTGAAGTTACCCAGGGCGAGCTGGACCAGGCGGTGCGCGAAGTGCTTGGTGCCAAGTACGACATGGGCCTGTTCAAGGACCCGTACGTACGCATCGGCAAGGCCGAAACCGACCTGAAGGACTACTACGGCAACGACCGCCTGCACCGCGACGCCGCGCGTGACGTGGCGCGCCGCAGCCTGGTGCTGCTGGAAAACCGCAACCAGACCCTGCCGCTGAAAAAGGCCGGCACCATCGCCCTGGTCGGCCCGCTGGCCGACGCCCCGATCGACATGATGGGTAGTTGGGCTGCCGACGGCAAACCGGTGCACTCGGTGACTGTGCGCGAAGGCCTGCGCCGTGCCGTGGAGGGCAAGGCCAAGCTGGTCTACGCCAAAGGTTCCAACGTCACCGGCGACAAGGCGATGTTCGATTACCTGAACTTCCTCAACTTCGATGCCCCGGAAATCGTCGACGACCCGCGTCCGCCTGCAGTGCTGATCGACGAAGCGGTGAAGGCGGCGAAGCAGTCCGACGTGGTAGTGGCAGTGGTCGGCGAATCCCGCGGCATGTCTCACGAGTCGTCGAGCCGCACCACCCTGGAAATCCCGGCCAGCCAGCGTGAGCTGATCAAGGCCCTGAAGGCCACCGGCAAGCCGCTGGTGCTGGTGTTGATGAACGGCCGCCCACTGTCGATTGCCTGGGAACGCGAGCAAGCCGACGCCATCCTCGAAACCTGGTTCGCCGGTACCGAAGGCGGCAACGCGATCGCCGACGTGCTGTTCGGCGATTACAACCCGTCCGGCAAGCTGGCCATCACCTTCCCCCGTTCGGTCGGGCAAATCCCGATGTACTACAACCACACCCGTATTGGCCGCCCCTTCACGCCGGGCAAGCCGGGCAACTACACCTCGCAGTACTTCGAGGAGCCCAATGGCCCGCTGTACCCGTTCGGCTATGGCCTGAGCTACAGCAGCTTCGAGCTGTCGGACCTGACCTTGTCCACCAACAACCTCAAGCGTGGCGACACACTGTTGGCCAAGGTAACAGTGACGAACACCGGCAAGCGTGACGGTGAAACCGTGGTGCAGCTGTACTTGCAGGATGTGTCGGCGTCCATGAGCCGCCCGGTCAAGGAACTGAAGAACTTCCAGAAACTGATGCTCAAGCCTGGCGAGTCGCGCACATTGAGCTTCCGCATCAGCGAGGAAGACCTGAAGTTCTACAATGGCCAGCTGCAGCGGGTTGCCGAGCCAGGGGAGTTCAATGTCCAGGTAGGGCTGGATTCCCAGGCGGTGCAGCAGCAGAGCTTTGAACTGCTGTAACTGACAGGTTTTGCCTGTACCGGCCCCTTCGCGGGCAAACCCGCTCCCACAGGTACTCCGCAAGCAGATGGCCTGCGCGATACCTGTGGGAGCGGGTTCACCCGCGAACAGGCCGGCCCTGATGTCCCATTCATCCGGATCCGCCCCATGCCCTTTTCCGTTCGCGCCCTGCGTCTGGGGCTGATCACCCTGCTGATCGTGCTGGGCACCGCCTTCAGCGCCGGCTGGGCCATGCACCAGGCCAAGCGCCAGGCCATGGAAGACGACGCCCGGCGTGCCAGCCAGCAGTTGGGCCTGTACGCCAATGCCCTGCACACCCTGATCGACCGCTACCGCGCCCTGCCCGCCGTGCTGGCGCTGGACCCGGAACTGATCGCCGCTCTGCGCGGCCCGGTCAGCGAACCGGTGCAGGACGCCCTGAACCGCAAGCTTGAGCGTATCAACGGAGCGGCCAATTCCTCTACCCTCGAACTGCTCGACCGCACCGGCCTGGCCATCGCTGCCAGCAACTGGCGACTGCCCAGCAGCTACGTGGGCTCCAACTACGGTTTCCGCCCCTATTTCAAGCAAGCCCGCAGCCAGGGCAGTGGCCGCTTCTACGCCGTGGGCGTGACCAGTGGCGTGCCGGGCTACTTCCTCGCCAGCGCGGTGAACGACGAGCATGGCCGCTTCCTCGGTGCCATGGTGGTGAAGCTGGAGTTTCCCGAACTGGAGCGCGAGTGGCGCCAGGGCAGCGATATCCTGCTGGTCAGCGATGCCCGTGGCATCACCTTCATCGCCAACCAGGACGGCTGGCGCTACCGCGAGCTGCAGCCACTCAGTGGCGCCGACCGTGCCGAGCTGGCCGAAACCCGTCAGTACGACAAGCAACCGCTGGTGCCGCTGCAGCACCAGGTGCTGACGCGCTTTGCCGCCAATAGCACCCTTAGCCGCGTGCAAGGCCCGGAGGGCAATGCCGAGTACCTGTGGGAAAGCCTGCCGCTGGAGGGCGAGAACTGGACGCTGCACCTGCTGCGCAAGCCGCAGGTCGCCGCCGACGGCCGCAATGCCGCGCTCGGCGCCGCCGCCGTATGGCTGAGCCTGGTGTTCGCTGCGCTGTTCGTCAGCCAGCGCCTGCGCCTGGCCCGCCTGCGCCAGCGCAGCCGGGAGGAGCTCAAGCGCCAGGTCGAGGAGCGCACCCGGGAGCTGCGCACCGCCCAGGAAGGCCTGGTGCAATCGGCCAAGCTGGCCGCGCTGGGGCAGATGTCGGCAGCCATGGCCCATGAAATCAACCAGCCGCTGACCACCCAGCGCATGCAGCTGGAAACCCTGCGCCTGCTACTCGACCATGGCCGCCATGACGAAGCACGCCGGGCGCTGGAACCGCTGGAGCAGATGCTCACGCGCATGGCCGCGCTCACCAGCCACCTGAAAACCTTCGCCCGCAACAGCCCGGTCGGCCTGCGCGAGCGCCTCGACCTGGCCACCGTGGTCGACCAGGCCTTGCACCTGCTGGAAGCGCGCATCCGCAGTGAAGAAGTGGAGGTAGCCCTGTACCTGGCGCGCCCGGCCTGGGTGCGCGGCGATGCCATTCGCCTGGAGCAGGTGCTGATCAACCTGCTGCGCAATGCCCTCGACGCCATGGCCGACAAGCGCTACAAACGCCTGGAAATCCGCATCGAGCCCGACGGCGAACTGTGGCGCCTGAGCGTGCTGGATTCGGGTGGCGGCATCGCCGAGGCCGACCTGGCCAAGGTCTTCGACCCGTTCTTCACCACCAAGCCGGTGGGCGAAGGCCTGGGGCTGGGCCTGGCCATTTCCTACGGTATCGTCCATGAGGCCGGTGGCCAACTGCAGGCCGAAAACCTGCCCGGCGGTGCGCGCCTGAGCCTTACCCTGCCCCGTGACCTGGAGCCTGTATGTTGAATTCAGTGATCGTCGTCGACGATGAAGCCAGTATCCGCACTGCGGTCGAACAATGGCTGAGCCTGTCCGGCTTCAGCGTGCAACTGTTCGCCCGCGCCGAGGAATGCCTGGCGCACCTGCCGCGGCACTTTCCCGGGGTGATCATCAGCGATGTGCGCATGCCGGGCATGGATGGCCTGCAATTGCTCGAACGCCTGCAGGCAGACGACCCCGACTTGCCGGTGATCCTGCTGACCGGCCACGGCGATGTGCCCATGGCGGTGGAAGCCATGCGCAGCGGAGCCTATGACTTCCTGGAAAAGCCCTTCACCCCGCAGCACCTGCTGGGCAGCCTGCGCCGGGCCCTGGAAAAGCGCCAGCTGGTGCTGGAAAACCGCCGGCTGCACGAGCAGGCCGACCTCAAGTCACGCCTGGAAGGCACGCTACTGGGCATGTCCCAGGGCCTGCAACAGCTGCGTCGGCAAGTGCTGGACCTGGCCAGCCTGCCGGTCAATGTGCTGATCCGTGGCGAAACCGGCAGTGGCAAGGAGCGCGTGGCCCGCTGCCTGCACGATTTTGGCCCGCGCGCCAGCAAGCCGTTCGTCGCCCTCAACTGTGCAGCCATCCCCGAGTCGCTGTTCGAGGCCGAGCTGTTCGGCCATGAAAGCGGCGCCTTTACCGGCGCTCAGGGCAAGCGCATCGGCAAGCTGGAGTACGCCAACGGTGGCACAGTGTTCCTCGACGAAATCGAAAGCATGCCACTGGCCCAACAGGCCAAGCTGCTGCGGGTGATCCAGGAACAGAAGCTGGAGCGCCTGGGGGCCAACCAGAGCATCAGCGTCGACCTGCGCATCATTGCCGCGACCAAGCCCGACCTGCTCGAAGAAGCCCGCGCCGGGCGCTTCCGCGAAGACCTTGCCTATCGCCTGAACGTGGCCGAGTTACGCCTGGCGCCATTGCGTGAGCGGCGTGAGGACATTCCACTGCTGTTCGAGCACTTTGCCCGTGCCGCTGCCGAAAAGCTTGGCCGTGCGGCCCCGCCGCTGTCGGGTGCACAACTGGCGCAGCTGCTGTCGCATGACTGGCCAGGCAACGTGCGTGAACTGGCCAATGCGGCGGAACGCCATGCGTTGGGGCTGGGTTCGCCGAACATCGAGGTGGCGCCTGCCGGGCAGTCGCTGGGCGAGCAGATGGAAGCGTTCGAGGCGCAATGCCTGCGCGCGGCGCTGCGCCAGCATGGGGGCGAAATCAAGGCGGTGATGGAGGCCTTGCAGCTGCCGCGGCGCACGCTTAATGAAAAGATGCTGCGGCATGGTTTGGTACGCGAGGATTTTATTGGGCGGGAATGAGCGAAAATCCGCCTATAGCGCTCAGCCAGTAAGCAAAAAGCCGCTCATTTTCAAGATTTTTTGGGGCTGCGTTGCAGCCCTTCGCGGGCACGCCCGCTCCTACAAAGAACTGCGACACGTCAGGCGCCACGCGGTACCTGTGGGAGCCGGCGTGCCCGCGAAGGGGCGCACAGCGCCCCCATTTGAAGCCCCATGCACCCATTTGGCACACCTTCTGCAATCACCTGTGCAAGCTGCGCCACGGCGCGCTCCACAAAAACAACGAGAAGGTATCCCTGATGGATAATGCCACCTCCCTGCCCGCCGGGGCGGCCACCGCGCCTGCCGCAGAAAAAACCACCGCCAGCCGCCTGAAGTCGATCTTCAGCGGGTCCATCGGCAACATGGTCGAATGGTACGACTGGTACGTCTACGCCGCATTCTCGCTGTACTTCGCCAAGGCCTTCTTCCCGGCCGGCGACTCCACCGCACAATTGCTCAATACCGCCGCGATTTTCGCTGTGGGCTTCCTCATGCGCCCGATCGGTGGCTGGCTGATGGGCCTGTACGCCGACCGCAAAGGCCGCAAGGCCGCACTGATGGCTTCGGTGCTGCTGATGTGCGCCGGCTCGCTGGTCATCGCCCTGACCCCGGGTTACGAAACCATCGGCGTCGCCGCGCCAATCCTGCTGGTCATCGCACGCCTGATGCAGGGGCTGTCGGTGGGCGGTGAATACGGCACCTCGGCTACCTACCTGAGCGAAATGGCCAGCAAGGACCGCCGTGGCTTCTTCTCCAGCTTCCAGTACGTGACCCTGATCTCCGGCCAGCTCATCGCCCTGGCGGTACTGATCGTCCTGCAACAGACCCTGACCACCGAGCAGCTGTATGCCTGGGGCTGGCGCGTTCCGTTCGTGATCGGTGCGCTGTGCGCCGTGGTAGCCCTGTACCTGCGTCGCGGCATGGAAGAAACCGCCTCGTTTACCAAGAAGGAAAAGGCCAAGGAAAGCCTGATGCGCACCCTGCTGCGCCACCCCAAGGAGCTGATGACCGTGGTCGGCCTGACCATGGGCGGCACCCTGGCCTTCTACACCTATACCACCTACATGCAGAAGTACCTGGTCAACACCGTGGGCATGAGCATCAGCGACTCGACCACCATCTCGGCCGCGACGCTGTTCCTGTTCATGTGCCTGCAGCCGGTGATCGGCGGCCTGTCCGACAAGATCGGTCGCCGTCCGATCCTGATCGCCTTCGGTGTACTCGGCACCCTGTTCACCGTACCGATCCTCAGCACCCTGCACACCATCCAGACGTGGTGGGGCGCGTTCTTCCTGATCATGGCGGCGCTGATCATCGTCAGTGGCTACACCTCGATCAACGCCGTGGTCAAAGCCGAGCTGTTCCCCACCGAAATCCGCGCCCTCGGCGTGGGCCTGCCGTACGCCCTGACCGTGTCGATCTTCGGCGGCACCGCCGAGTACGTGGCCCTGTGGTTCAAGAGCGCGGGCATGGAGAGCGGCTTCTACTGGTACGTCACCGCCTGCATCGCCTGCTCGTTGCTGGTGTACGCGACCATGAAGGACACCAAGCAGCACTCGCGAATTACCACTGAGTGATGCTGGCCTGGCAATACTGAAAAGGGGCGCTCCAGTGCATGGGGCGCCCCTTTTTTATCGGGCGTTTGAGGATATGTCAGGGTTGCCAGGCGTTCGTCGTGAGCGGTTCAGCGCCTATCAGATCGAGCGCCGCGCGGGCGGCGCTCGATTTCAGCAACACCGCAAACATCAAGCCATACCTCCAAAACCCTCTGACGAGCCGATTAGAAATCCTATTCGGCTCACCATGTGAGCCGAATAGCCCAATTAATCGGCTCATAAGTACCTGAAAGCAGGCTCAGGACATCTCCAACACCTGACGCGGTTCACGGCGCTGGTACCAGGTGGCCATCAGCACCAGCACCAGCAACACCCCGCCCAATACCGCCGAAGAGCCGACCGTGCCGAAGTCCAGGCCGCCCTTCTCGTGGGGCTTGGTGAGGAAGTCGCCCAAGGTGGCGCCGAACGGCCGGGTGAGCACGAACGCAACCCAGAACAACACCACGCCGGGGATGCGCGTCCAGTAGCGGGCCAGCACCACCAAGGCGATGGCACTGCCGATCAGCAATGCACCACCGGCAAACCCGAGCCCCGAGTCATCGGCCAGGTAGTCGCCCAGAGCAGTGCCCAGCGTGTTGGAAAACAGGATCGCCACCCAGTAGAACAGCTCGCCCGTGCGGTTCTTGATGCGGGTGACATCCAGTGGGTTGCCGCTCAGGCGCCATACCAGGAAGGTCAACAGCAGGATGCCGATGAGGATGGCCGAACCTGCGGCATAGCCCAGGCCCAGGGTGCGGTCCATGAAGTCGGACATGGTGGTGCCGGCAGTACTGGTAGAGAGGATCACCAGCCAGTACAGCATCGGGTGGTAGCGGCGCGAGTACAGCTGGCCGAGCAGGGTCAGCAGGAACACGCTGATCAGCAGCAGCGAGCTAAGGGCATAGCCGATGTTCAGGGTCATCGACAGCAAGTCACCTGCCGTTTCGCCAAGGGTGGTAGCGCAGATCTTCATGACCCAGAAGGCCAAGGTGATTTGCGGGAGTTTGTTCATTGTTGTGCCGCTCCGGTTTGAGGTGCGGCGATGGTGCTGAGCAGCATTTGAAAAATCGGTTGGTGATGTATGAAAAATGCGTTGAGCAGCCTTCAATGAAAGATCTTTCATCCTTAACGCCCCATTAATTCCCCCCGCTCAAGCTGAAATGGCTGGCAGAACGTCGCCTTATGGGAAGGCACATCCTGAGCCAGAACCGCTGCCAGAGCCACAGGATCCACGCCAACATATATCTAATTACTCGATTTTTAAGCACTATTATTTGCGCTTTTTAATCAAATTAATCGGCGTAGGATTAAACCCATAGAAACAAACAACCCCAAAAACCCCTGGAGCAACGACCATGAAAAACAAACTGATCCTCACCCTGGCCCTCTCGGTTTTCGCTACTGGCGCCTTCGCCGAAGATGGCTTCAACCGCACCAACGCCCACACCTTCGCAGCGACCCAGAGCCAATCCGCTGCCTACGCCGAAGACGGTTTCGACCGCACCGGTGGCCAGCGCTTCGCCGAAGAC